>JBEKSN010000265.1:0-4205 GCA_049517055.1 Candidatus Acidiferrales bacterium
GATCGGCGGTGACGGCCTGATCGATGTAGCGCAGCCACGCGATACTCGGGGGCGTACCACAGGGACAGCTCTGCGTAACGCTATCCGCCTTCAGCGCTCGCGTCGTTTCAAAAATTGTTTTGTAAATCTCGCCCATGGCATAGACCGAATCGTTCGGCGATTTGTGGTGGTGTTTTGGGTTGTAGCATGCGGGCACGCTATATATATTGTCGAGCTTGTGTCCATCGAAGTCCCAATCTCGAATGAATCTCTCGGTCAGCTGTTTGTAATACGCCTGGACCTCCGGCACCGCAGGGCACAGCGTTGCCAAATTTCGCGTCATGCGAGCGGGCTTCCCGTTTTTGTCCAGGATCAGCCAGTCCGGATGTTGTTTCACCACCTCCGAGACGCCGTACGGATGCGATTCGTATCCCGGCCCGCCATCTTCTACTGCCAGTGGCAGCCACCAAAGTTGCACTTTAATTCCCTGCTGATGAAACTGTTGAACCATCTTGCGAATTTCATCATCGGGAAACGTATCGCTACGCGGCTGCCAGTCGCCATAATTGTTAAACCAGCGATCGTCCAGGGTGGCCCAATGAATTCCCATTTCCTTCAGTTTTGGAATTGTGCCCAGCATTTGAGCGGGAGTTACATTGGCAAGGTAGGCCCAGCCGCACCAACTCACCGCATAGTCTTCGCTATTATTCGAAGGCTTTTTCAGGCCTTCCCCGTCGATCACGTCGGAATAGATTCGCAGCGGCTCGTAATAATCGCCTGAGTAAACGGCGACGAACGTCTGGGGCGTGGAATAGGCTTCGCCAGGCTGCAATGTGGAGTTCGGCGTTAGATGAACGGCTGCGTCGACGCGCCCATCCGATTGTGTTTCCACAGGAACGGAAAGCACCAACGGAAGAGTTTCGACGTGCCCAATCGCTTCACCTACCGTTTTCGTCCAGAACGCAACGACGGGTATTCCGCCACCCACTCGTCCCAGGTCACCTTTGACTTCCACAACCGAGCCCATCTGATTTTGCTGCGAGAATTTCTTCGGAATCTTAAAAACGTTATCTTTGCCCCATTCGATGCTGGCGCCATGGAAGGACCACATGTCGTTCGGAGCTACGGTCGAGTCCGCCAAAGAAGCATTGAAACGATGCCGATCCAGGTTTATCGAGTCGAGTTTCACTTCCCTCTGGCCCGAATTCTGAATTGTGCTGGAGACCAGAGCTATGTTGGGAAAGTCGTCGTACACTTCCACAATCAGAGATTCGTTGATATCTCCCGCTGAATTCTTGCCCTTCACTTCGATACGTTTCCCTTTTGTTCCCAATCGGCCGTTGGGCTCCGAGATTTGAGGGTGGGCAACATCAAAAGCAACATCTGAAATTTGTTTCCCACGAGCTATCACCTGAATGCCGGGGTCACTTCCCGGGTCATCCAGCGAAAGCTTCCCTTTGCCCGATACCAAGCTGGCGGCAACGTAGCCCTTCGATGTGATCACGAATTGGGCCGCGGAAGTATCCACCAGCACACCGTCGGCACTCTCGGATACACGGACCTGCGATTTTTCAGAGGCGGCGGCCGGGGCGTTCGGTGTGGCTTGTTTTCCGCATCCGTTCGCGAGCAGGGTGACGCCGGCGAGAATCGTCAACACAGTAGCGGAGAATTGCGGAAACTTCAGCCATCCCCGCTTGGCTAACGATGCTGGAATCATTGTTTGCGCCTCTCCGATAAAGAGAAACAAAACGCTATATTACGAAACATAACGATACTCGCGCAATATCTCACATCGCGAGCAGGTGCGCGAATGATTTTTATATCTCTTCGCCCAGGGGCTGATGATTACGCTTTTGCCCGCCGCTTCAATATCCGGCGGGAAATCCGGACCAGCCTTCCGGCGGCAGCTGCTCTTTCTGGGGTGAAAGAATATGGAGTGTGACAATGACTGCCGGAACCAAAAAGATGATCGTTACGCAGGTCCACATCAAGGCGGCCGCGCATTCCTGATCTTCGAGCGCTGAAATGGCAAAGACTCGAGGTGCAGAAAGATAAGACGAGTAGACGACGCGATCGCAGAACACGAGAAACCCCGAGAGCGCGTCACACGGCAAGGTGGCAAAAAAAAGGTACAAGGGTATGGACCACCGAGGCCATCTTGGCGTACTTGGCCAGGGCTGAACGACCGGCCACCAGAACAGAAGGCCGGCGGCGAAAAAGCATGCGTGCTCCAATTCATGCAACCACTTCCAGCGCAATGCCAGCTCAAATACGGCGGGGACATGCCAACCGATCAAGGCGAGCGCGGCGGCGAGCCAACAAATCGCAGGGTTGGCGAGAAAACGGCCGAACCATTTCACTACACCCCACTGGAGAAATGGGCTCACGACGCGGCGAGTTAACCATTGCGGTAGTCCCTTAAGAAGCGGGAGTGCTGGTGCGCCGAGCAAAATCAAAGGAGGAGCGATCGACATGAGCAAGAGATGCTGCAGCATGTGAACGGAGAGCGAAACCTCGTCAAACGCGTCCACCGGCGATCCAATCGCGATCCACACTGAAACGATTCCAGCCCAAAATGCCGCAAGCCGCCACGCTGAAATCAGTCGCGGGAAAACAATGCGGAGGCGAAGCCACCCTCTCGTATAAACCAGAGCTGCGAGACTCAATAACACATTCACTCCGATGGGAGTGGACCAGGATTCCAAAACAATTTGAATCTCAGAGGTCATGGAAATTCTAGGGGTGACCCGAAGATGGCGTTGCGGAGTCCGGTTCGAGCGCGATAGCACGCGAGGCGTCGCGTGCCGGCGATTGTCCTGCAGGATGCAACGTCTCAAGGAACGCGACCAAAGCCGTCGTCTCCGCGGGGCTCAGATTCTTGCCGTACGCGGGCATGTTGCCACCACCTTGGATCACCTGCCGAATCAGTTGATCCTGTGTCAACCGAACGGCCACTGCATCGAGAGCCGGTCCGCGCTTTCCGCCTTGATTGTCGAGTGAGTGGCAGTTGTGACATTGCTTCACCTGGAAAACCAGGGCGCCTTGGCGTTCGAGCGCGGAGCGGTTGTGCAGAAACTCGGCCGGAATCGGAATTCCGCTCCATGCGTCCATCACCGGGCTCCACGGTGCATTTCCGGCGAGACGCGTAAACGTTCCCAACGCGACTGCCACGAGCAGAATCGTGAGCACGGCAACAGGCCTGCGCCGCCAGCTCTTCTCGCCTTCACCGAAGAGGAACGGCAAGAACAGGAGTCCGAGAATTACAACCACGGGCCCGATGAGCAGCGCGGGAGTTTCCATGGATGGCGGCAAGAGCGAGAGCACGGCATAGAGCCACAAGAAGAAGAAATCCGGACGCGGCGCTGTTTGAATAATCGTGGGGTTTGGAGGTCCGGACGGGCCAAAAGGACCGAAATAAAAGGCGCAGGCCGCAACCGAAAGCAAGATGAAGGCCGAGAAAAACATGTCTTTCCAAACAGCGGCCGGAACGAAGGGTATGCCATCCTTTTTCGTGAGCTCGTGATACTCCTTAATATACGTAGCCTTGCGGACGACGCGTCCCGGCATCGGCCACTCGTTGATCCCCAGCTTGATGACCATCAACAGATGCACGGCCACGAAGGCAATCAGAAGCCCAGGAATCACGAACACGTGAAGGGCGAAGAATCGCGAAAGAGTTGCGCCAGCGATGATCGGGCCCCCCAACATTAAATTCACGATCGGAGGTCCTACCAAGGGTACGCGGCTGGCAATCGATGCCCCGATTCCAAGACCCCAATAAGCGTCTTGATCAAATCTGAGGACTTGGCCGGTGAAGGCCATGCCAAGGGTCACGAGCAACAGAAGCACGCCGACGATCCAAGTCAGTTCACGCGGGTACTTGTACGCGCCAAAGAGAAAGACTTGGACCATGTGGATCAGAACGATTGCAACCATAAAATCCGAGCCCCAACCGTGGAGACCTCGAATAAACCAACCGAGCGCGACGCTGTGATTAAGAGTCTGGAGACTATCCCAGGCTTCACCGGCGGAAGGCACGTAAATGAGCGCCAGCATGATGCCCGTAACGATTTGAAGCATGAACACGACGAAGGCCGCGCTGCCGAAAACATAAAACCAGCTCGCGGTTTCGCGCGGAACGGAGTGCTCGGCGGTGTCGCGGATGGTAGCGCCAAGCTGAAGGCGCGCATCCAGCCAATCACCGATCGATTTGATCAGACGCACCG
>JBEKSN010000266.1:0-4188 GCA_049517055.1 Candidatus Acidiferrales bacterium
ACTGGACGCTTTGGGGGACGCCCAACTGCGGCAAAGGCCAGCCCATGCAAACCATGGGCACCGGGCACGGAGCGTCCCCGACGCGCTTCCGAAACATAAAAGTGGGAGTCGCCTTCGCCAAGTAAAACCAAAGCCCAAAATGAAACGGACCAAGAAAAAATCGCCGCCATCACGCGCCCGTCGCTCAAAAGCAGCGAAGACATCTTCGCGATCGGTGCTCAGCACCGCGGCGCTGGCCGAAAATGGCGCTCGCTTTACTCTCGCGGAACTCCAGCGCATCGCCGGCCGCGTGATCGCGCTCAGCCAAGCGGATGAAACCGAAATCGAGATTGATTCCACCACCGACGCGCTCACCCGCTTTGCCAATAACACCATCCATCAAAACGTAGCAGACCACACCCTTTCAATCTCGGTTCGCGCCGTGGTTGACGGCCGCACCGCGCGCGCCACGACGAACAAGACCGATGACGAATCACTTCGCCGCGTGGTCGCTGCTGCTTCCACCCTGGCGCGCCACCAGCCGAAAAATCCCGATCTGCTGCCCATGCTCGGTCCGCAAAAATACCAGAAGGTTGCGCGCTATTTTGACGCCACGGCCGCGGAAAACCCGATGGATCGCGCCCGCGCCGTGACTCGCGTTTGCAAAATGGCGGAAAAGAAAAAGCAGACCGCTGCGGGAATTTTTGCCAGCGGCTCGCACCAATCCGTTTTGGCGAACTCGCGAGGGCTTTTCGCCAGCCATCAGTACACCGACGCCGAATTCTCCGTCACCATCCTCGAGGACAAATCTTCGGGCTGGGCCAAATCGAGTTCTCCCGACATCCGTGATATCCATCCAGACGAACTCGCCGAATCCGCGAGCAACAAAGCCATCGCCTCGCGCAATCCGCGCGTTCTGGAGCCCGGCCACTACACCGCGATCCTGGAGCCTTCCGCCGTCCTCGATATCATCGGCTCTCTTTTTCTGGATTTTGCCGGGACCTCCATTCTCGACAAGCGCTCCTGCCTGAATGACCGCATGGGTAAGAAACTTTTTGGCGAGAACGTCACGCTCTGGGATGACGTTTACCACCCGTACCAGCTGGGAGCCCCCTACGATGGCGAGGGCTTGCCGAGGCAAAAAATCCTTTTGGTGGATCGCGGAGTACCCAAAAACCTGGTCTATTCGCGCACGACCGCAAAAAAAATGAAAGCGAAACCCACCGGCCACGGCCTCCCACTGCCGAATGAGTATGGCGAAGCGCCCATGAATCTCGTTTTCTCGGGCGGCGACAAATCCGTGGACGACATGGTGCGCTCTACCGAGCACGGCATCCTGGTCACGCGCGTGTGGTACATCCGCGAAGTGGATCCTTACGAAAAGATACTCACAGGCATGACGCGCGACGGCACATTCCTGATTGAAAATGGCCGCATCGCCGCGGGCATCCGCAATTTCCGGTTCAACCAAAGCGTGATCGAGATGCTCTCGAACGTTGAGATGCTCGGCCCTGCTGTGCGCGCCGCCGGAGAAGAATCATTCGAGATGGTCGTCCCGGCCATGAAGGTAGGCAACTTCCACTTCAGCGAAGTGACGAAATTCTAGAGCGCGGAAGTCTAGTGTGTCTCGCCCGCCGGTTTCTCAGGTGCCGCCTCCGGCCGGATAAAATAGTGCCATTTATCCAGATCGGCGCGCACCGCGACGTCGAAGAATCCCACCATCATTTCGTCATAAGTCTGATCGCCCCATCGCACCGACGCATCCGGATCGGGGTTGTGTGAATTGCCGCGCGAATTGTCATACAGCGCGACGGCCTGCAGCATCGTGCCCGCCTTCAACAATCGCGGCTCCGCCAGCCGGTAACTCAGTTGCCAGTAAAAATCATAGTTTACCCGCAGAAGAGTCTCGATGCTTCCGTTCGCGCTGACAATGTTGTAGTCGAATTGTTTTCCGCGCAGATGCATGTGCGGGAAAAAACTGAGCAGCGTCGCGTCGTTAGGCAAAGTGCCGCGCGCCTCCACTCGATAGTCGTCCGCGCGCGGAGGGATCACGAAATGGTCGTTGGTCAACTGCAGCGTAATCACGCGCTGCGCGGGCCTCTGCTTGGCAAAGACGATCCCGATGCTCGTCTGATCGCTCGCCGCATGCCCGTGCGTGGTGTAGTGCATCTGGAACACCAAATCGGAGCTGGCCGGCACGAACTTGGCCATCCCAACGGGCCACTGGTCCGGCGAACTTCCCGGCGCGTACACCAGCAAGATGTCGCTGTCGGTCCAATGTGCGCCGTGGCGGCTGTCTTCATCGGTCATGTCCGAAGCAGTGAACGGCACGCCGACGGCAGCGTGCCTCAGCCATTTCGAATCCGGCGGCCGGATATAAACCACCGCGTGATGGACGTTTTCGCGGCTTGATGGGCGAACCTCCGACATCTGCACCCATTTGTCTTCCGTGAATCCGGCGGGCACGATTTCGTAGGTGTACTCCACATCGCCGTGAGCCGGGAGCGCCACGGGCGTCGGCATTTTCACAATTACGTCCGGCTGCGGAATATTCCATCCGTCAGTCCATTGACGCGGAAGCGGCGCGTCCTTCGGATCGCCTGCCGGGGCATTCGCCTCGGCCCAGGCCGCGAGCTTTTGAATTTCTTCCTGCGTCAGCGACGGATCATTGGAGAAATGACCGTAGCGCGGATCGGCGAACCATGGCGGCATTTTTTTCTTGGCGGCGACATTTGCAATTTCAAGAGAGTACGATCGCGCGTTCTCATAGGTAACCAGCGGCATGGGCCCAATCTCGCCGCTGCGGTGGCAGCCCTGGCAGTGCTGCTGGAGGATTGGGAGGACATCGCGATAGAACGAAGGCACAACGGCTTCGCGAGGCGCATCCGGAGTTTTCATCTCTCGCGTTTGCGCCGCCGCAAGACTCAGCAATGCAACGATGGCGGCAGAGACGATTATTTTCACTTGCACCATTGAATTAGTTACGCATTCTCAAAAGTTGGTTGCAAGCCGGAAGATACTGCGCTTCATTTTATTTTGTGAATTGCAGGCTGGAGATGGCGCGCGCGATTACGTTTTCCTGAATCTGCACCAGGTCGGTATCCGCAACCGTCATTCCGAAAATTGTGTAAAGGCGCGCGTCGCGAGGGATACATACGACCACGCCGGACCAATCGCGCTGATCAACTCTGCCGCGAAAATGCCGTTCGATCGCAGGAAGGCCGGAAATCGTAATGTGTTTTTCATCCAGCGGACGAAAATTCTCCATGATTTCTTGAAGACGCCGCTCCGTGGCATCCATGTCGTTAGCGACGGATTTCGAAACAGGCTGCTGGCCGATCAGCAGGTAGGTAGTCTGATCGGCTGTGCCCATCGCGGTAATGGAGCCGGGGAGAAGTGCGCGCGCTCCCTCGATCAATTCCCAGGCCGGCGGCTTGTACATGCGGAAGCTGTAGGTTTCGTTCACGTAAGTGTTTCCGTTCACTTCTTCGCGCATAGCTTCGGGCGCGGGAGGTGGTGCAACAGGCGGTACTGCCGGCGAATTCGTAGCCGCTGGGCCAGGCGCCGCGGAGTTCGTCGCGGACTTATTCGCGGCATTGGGCGAGGAGTTCAGCGAGTTTGGGGTCGGCGATGCCACCGAAATCGGCGAGCCAGCCGAATTGTTTGCCGGCGGAGTTACGGGTTTAGCGGGAGCCGGTTTGGTGACTTTAGTAGGAGCAGGATCCGGCGCGACCGCCGCATCAGCGCTGGGATCGGGTTTCTTCTCGAGTTCCTTCTTTTTCGCGACGGGAGAAATCACGATCGAAACCACTTGATCTTTCTGCACTTCGGCGAAGCCGTAGCTCGTTTTCACCTTGAAGGAATGTTCTTCGAATCCGACGATTGTGCCAACCACTGTGGTGCCGTCTTTCAGCTTTAGCTCGTCCGCGCGTGCCACAGAAAAGGCGGCGAAGAATGCAACCAACGCGATAAACGATCCGCGCGCCACGCGTGTTCGGAGTGCTGAGGCCAGCCTCATGCTTAAAGTATGGCGCTGGGCGGCACGGCGGGCAAGTTCGGGCGTGAAAAACATGCCGCGTTAGTCAGCAGCCGTGTTTTGGAGGGTTGAGGTGCTAACGCGCGCGGCGGGATTTTGGCTTGGTTTTTCGCTTCGTCTCGGGTCGTTTTTTCGGCGCGGAGTGGATGGCCAGAAGCTCCGGTTTTAAGCGC
>JBEKSN010000267.1:0-4816 GCA_049517055.1 Candidatus Acidiferrales bacterium
CGCTCCGGCGGCTTCACCCATCAGCGGGCGGGTGGAACGATCGCGCTCTCCGCCAGCTCCGAAAAGCGTGATGATGCGCCCGGACGGATTCAGTTCGCGCGCCGTCGTGATCAAATTGCGGATGGCATCGTCCGCATGGGCGTAGTCAACCACTACCAGGAATGGCTGGCCTTCATCGATTTGCTGAAAGCGGCCGGGCACCAATTCGAGATTCGCGATTCCCTCTTCGATTTTCGCGCGAGGTATTTCAAGCGCAATGGCCGCGCCGATTGCACTCAGAATGTTGTACACGTTGATACGCCCGACCAGCGACGAGCGCACTTCGATTTTCCCGGCCGGCGTTTGCGCCGTAAATTGAGTGCCGTCAAACCGCAGTGAAAACGATTTCGTGGTGAGCTCGGCCGTCTCGCTCAGGCCATATCTCAGCGTGTGTTTTGCAAAGCCCTCAAGCCGAGGCGAGTAAGGATCATCCGCGTTGACCACGGCGAAATCAGGCGCCCCCGCACCCAGGCCCTCAAACAAACGGCGCTTGGCGGCGAAATACTCTTCGAATGTTTTGTGAAAATTAAGATGATCGCGCGTGAGATTTGTAAAAACCGCCACGGCGAAGTGGCATCCCCAGACGCGCTCCATGGCCAGCGCGTGCGAGCTCACTTCCAGCACGGCGTGCGTTCCGCCGGCGTCGCGAACTTCCGCAAACATTTGCTGCAAGTCCAGCGATTCAGGTGTGGTATTCAGAGCCTGGCGGCTCCCTCGCGGAGTTTCGTAGCCGGTGGTACCGATACGCCCGGTTGTAAATCCCGCGGCGTGCAATATGGAATCTATGAGAAAAGTTGTGGTGGTCTTCCCGTTTGTTCCGGTGACGCCGATGAGCTTCAGCGCGTTGGCAGGGTGCCCGTAGAAATTCGCAGCTGCTATCGCCAGAGCGCGCCGCTCGGTTCCAGGGACAAGTTCCACCCACGCAATACCGGGCTTTATCTCCGCGCTTCGCGGCTGCGGGCTGGCGATTGCAATGGCGCCGCGCGCGATCGCGTCAAACACAAATTTATTCCCGTCCGCTTTTTGTCCCGGCAGGGCGAAGAACAGCGCGGCCGGCGTAACTTGGCGGCTGTCGCACGCCACCGAGAGGATATTGGGGTTCGCAGCTCCGCTCACGCTAACCCGCTCAACGCCCTCCATTAGCTCACGCAGGGCTGCACTCTGTTTATTCTGGCGCTCCGCACCGCTTCCTGAATTCACTTCCGGCCCACTTTCCATCACAAATTTCAATTTACATTCCTTTGCGCCGCCGTGGACGGCGCTTCCGCCGCCACGCGCCCAAACCGCACTGTCACGCGGCTCCCATGCACCACGCGCGTGCCTGCCTCCGGCGATTGTTCCAACGCAACCCCACTGCCAATCAGCGACGGAACTAATCCCAGGCGCGAGCAATCCTCCGTGACACCTCGAACCGTCTCTCCCGCCAGGTCCGGGACTATCACAGCGTCCCCATCGCTGAACGCAACCGTTGTAGCCGAGGAGACATCCTGCTGCTCGGTCGCCGCTTTGAAACGCGCCTCATTAATTCCATTGCTCAAATCTTCTTCCGGAGCGCGAGCGTGTCCCACATTCTTCGCCGTTTCGGTCTCTGAAGGCTCAGGTATGTCGCCGGGAACGGCTAAGTACGCGAGCACTTGTTCCGCTATGCGCTTGAATACCGGTCCGCCGATTTCTCCGCCGTGATGGGCGCCCTGCGGCGAATCGAAGACGATGAGGATGGTGACCGCCGGTTCGTTCACCGGCGCAAACCCGACGAACGAAGCAATATATTTGTTGGGCGAATAGCGCCCCGTGTCGGGGTCAATTTGCTGTGCGGTGCCGGACTTGCCCGCGGCTGTGTATCCGTTGAGTTGCGCGAGCTTGCCGGTGCCGCTCAAGACCACCGTCTCCATCATTCCGCGCACCGTGGCCGCGGTTTTCGCGTCCGTCACTTGTTGCGGCGCAGGCCGCGGGAGCGGCCCCGAAGCAATTCCACCCTGAATCTCTTTGACGATGCGCGGCTTGTAAAGCAATCCGCCGTTCGCCACGGCGGAAATCGCCGAGATGATTTGTACCGGGGTCACGCTTATTTCCTGCCCAATAGCCACCGACCCGATAGCGCTGGCATTCCAGTTCTCAACGGGTCGAAGTTTTCCGCGATTTTCCCCCGGCAACTCGATCCCGGTGAGCTGGCCGATTCCGAAAGAGCGAATCGTGTCGTAAAACCTGGGTGCGCCGAGCTCGAGAGCAACTTTGATCGAACCAACATCGCTGGAATTCGCGAAAAGGTCGCGAACGCTGAGCACTCCGAACGGATGCCAGTCGTGAATCAGCCTGCCGGCGACAAGAATCGAGCCCATCTGGCAATCCACGAGCTTGTCCGGATTTGTGACTCCGTTTTCAATTGCTCCGGTCATGGTGACCACTTTGAAGGTCGAACCGGGTTCGTAGGCGGCGGTGACGGCGCGGTTCCTGCGCACTTCGTCGGGATAAGTGCCGGCGTCGTTGGGATCGAACGCGGGGAAATTCGCCATGGCCAGCAGTTCCCCGGTGTTTGGATCTTGAATCACCACGGTCCCATATTTGGAGTGAGTGTCTTCCATTCCGCGTGCTAATTCTTTTTCGGCGATGAACTGAATTGTTTCATCCACCGTAAGCGTCACGCTGGCACCGGGATCCGCTGCGGCTTCGCTGCGGTCGTACCAGCGCCGTTTTCCGTCGGACATCACCATCATGCGGCCGGGCTTTCCGCGAATCTGTTTGTCGAAGGCGTACTCGATGCCTCCGATGCCTTTTTCATCTGTGTCCACATAGCCTAGTGCGTGCGCCAGGCTTTGCCGCTGCGGATAGACCCGGCGATTTTCCTTTTGAAAAAAGACGCCCTTCAAGTTCATGTCGTCAATGCGCTGGACGATTTCAGGCGAAAGTTTCTTCGCCAGACGAACGGGCGTGCGCGCCTCTCGTATTTTTGTTTCGATTTCTTCGGGGGGAATATTCAGAACGCGCGAGAGCAGCCTGGCGACGAGAGCTGCATCCTTGATGTCCGTAGGATCGCCGAATACGGAATCCATCGGGATGCTAATAGCCAGTTCTTGACCCTTGCGGTCGTAGATCGTGCCGCGTTTCGGGCTGATTTCAAATACGTGCCGTTGTTGGTGCTGGGCTCTTGCGAAGTATTCGCCATAGCAGAAGAGCTGGAGATAACTGAGGCGCGCCAGCACCGCCGCCATCCAAATCAACGCCACGACCCCTACTACCAACCAGCGGCGACGCGGGCTGTGCTGCTCCATGGTACACCGGCCTATCCCAGAAAAAACTCAACCCCGCGAAAGTTCGGAATGCTTCGCGGGGACGCGCCCGGCAAGCCAGGCTGCTGCAAATTTCGTGTCAGGGACGCTGGGTTAGAGAAACGGTGCGCGCTTGCGCCAACACTCGATCTCCGGTTGCTTCCACCGCGGCCGTTTGGCCGACCACCGGAATCGTCAATCCCAGCTCTTTTCCGCCGATCGCATAGACCCGGTCCAGCGAGGTCAACGTGTCCACTTCCAGGTTCAGCTGCTGATTCAATATCGAGCTCTGCGCCCGCAGCGATTCAAGCTGCTCCACTTCGTAACGCAGTTGGATGCATTCAAAATGTTGCCAGGTATAAACCAGCAGGCAGGCAGCCATCGCGCCGCCCGCGGCCACGCGCCGCCAAAAATCACGCGCGCGCGCGGGCGATACCGGACGAACCAGCCGCGAATTATCGATATGTTTTACTGTGTGATATTCGATCATGACCACGCCTCAGGCGCCGAGCTTTCCGCCGTCGCCACCTTCTCCGCCACGCGCATCTTTGCGCTCCGGGAACGCGGATTGTTTCGGATTTCCTCGTCGCCCGGCAGAATCACTTTCTTGGTCAGTACTCGAAAACTTTTCTCCCGTGCTAAACGCTGGAATTCATGCTTCACCATGCGATCTTCCAGCGAGTGGTAACTGAGGACGATCATCCGTCCTCCTAGAGCTAAAGTGGCAGGGGTCCGCGAAAGAAACTGCCCGAGTTCCTCCTCTTCTCGATTCACCGCTGTCCGCAGCGCCAGAAACGTTTTTGTCGCGGGATGCAGTCTCTGCCTTCCCCTTGCTTTTCATGTTCGGTGTCGCGGATCGGCCGCGCGCGAACAATTGCTCTGGCGATTCTGCGTGAGTCCCTCTCATCTGCGTTCTTGTAGAGAAGGTAGGCCAGTTCTTTCTCCGGCCAGAAGTTCACAATTTCTTCCGCTGTCAGCGGTGAGTCGGGATTCATGCGCATATCGAGCGGCGCGGCCCAACGAAAAGAAAATCCGCGCTCGGGAGTATCCAGCTCGAGAGTTGAAATCCCCAGGTCGGCAACCACTCCATCCAGCGGAGGAAGCTTCAAGTTCTCCGCCACTTCGCCGATCTTCGAAAATTCTGAGTGCACCAAGGTCACCTGCCGCTCGTGCGGCCCTAATCGCTCCCGCGCAATTTCCAGTGCGCGCGGGTCGCGATCCATCCCCACTAACCGCCCCGTGGTCAGCCGTCGGGCAATTTCAATCGTGTGCCCGCCCGTGCCGACCGTGGCATCCACATACGTGCCTTCTGGTCGTATCCGCAACCAGTTCAAAACTTCTTCCAGCAGAACCGGCGTGTGCAGAACGCTCAAAAGCTAGATGCCCAGTAAATCCAATTCCTTTTCGTCTTCCGCCGTTAGAGGGTTACGGTTCAGTTGATCCAGGAACTGCGCGTGATTCCAGACTTCCAGGTAAGTCAGCTGGCCCTGAACGTCTACTTCGCCCTTCAT
>JBEKSN010000268.1:0-4136 GCA_049517055.1 Candidatus Acidiferrales bacterium
GAACCGCAAGCGGCGCCCGAACAGCCCTGGCCGGGTACGGCGCTTTGTACTGCCCAAGTCACGCTCGTGTTTGAGTTGCCAGTGACGGTCGCGACGAAGCGTTGCTGAGAGAGCGTGGCAGTAGAAGGAGCGACGAATGCGAAAGGTGGCGAGATGGAAACGTACGCTGCGGCCGTTGGGCCGGTGATGATGACGATCGCCGTGCCGCTACGCGTGGGATCGGCGGCGCTGGTTGCAGTCACGGTGACGGGATCTGACGAGGGCACTGCCGCCGGAGCCAGAAAATCCACGCTGCCGGACGCGGGTACTGTTGGTGCGACGCAAGGAACGGAGGCGGGCTGACAGATTTGCCCGAGGATTGTATTTCCATTGGGAATCCCGTTGACTGACCAAGTGACGGCGGTGTTCGATGTGCCGGCGACCGTGGGAGTTAGCGTAGTTCGCTGGGTGATTGCGACCGACACGCCGGAGGGCGCAACTGCAACCGTGACGGCGCTGACGATTGTCACGGTGGCAGACACTGTGGTACCGCCCGCCACTGCGTGGATGGTGACGGGATTGCTCGGAGGCAAATTTATGGGAGCGGTATATTGCGCCACCGTCGCGCTGGTGCTGACAATGGTCCCGAGCGTTGTGTTGCCGCTGGGTATTCCGTTCACGTCCCAGACAATCGGAGAAGTGGGCGCGGGGCAGAAAGATGCTGTAAAGGATTGCGTTGAGCCGAGCGCGACATTCGCAGACGCGGGCGAAATTGAACTCGCACCACCGCAGACAATCGTGACGGCGGCGCTCGCGAATTTCGAGCTGTCCGCGACGCTGGTAGCCGTAACACTCACCGTTGGGGATGCAGGCGGCTCGGAAGGTGCAGTGTAAACGGCAGTCGCTGAGCCGTTGGCGGTAATCGTACCAACGTTGGAATTGCCCCCCGCTACGCCGTTCACACTCCATGTCACGGCAGTCGAAGGGCTGCCGGTTGTTGCGGTAACTGTTGCTGTGAACACCTGCGCCGCTCCTGTTGATAGGGTCGCGGACAGTGGGAGCACGCTGACCAGGATGTTGTCTTGCAAAGTCACAAGGACCGAAGCGCTGTCTTTTGGGTTGACCTGGCTTACTGCTGTGACGCTCACGCTCGCGCCGGGAGGCAGAATTGCGGGAGCAGTAAAGAGACCGATAGAAGAAATTGTTCCAGAGGCTGCGCTGCCGCCAGCAATGCCGTTTACTTCCCACGTGACGTTTGAGTTCGTGCTGCCGGTGACGGTGGCCTGAAATGCCTGCGTTTGGCCTAGAAATAGACGGGCGCTCGCGGGCTGAATCGCAACCACAACATTCGGCGGCGGTGGCGAAGGTGGAGTACCCGCATAACCGCAGCCGATGAGCGCGATTGGGAGAATTGACACAACATACCAAGAAATTTTGCGGGCAAGAATCCGCAGACGCGTTCGGGAGGCACAGACATTGGAATTCGAATCGCGCAGGTGATCCGACCGCCAGTTTTTCAGTTGGACTGAAACTAACATCACAAAAATCAGTAGGGCAACAGGTGTGCCAAAGCGGAGCACATTTTCCTTAACTCGTGGCGCGCCGTCGCCGGAAGAAAAAAGCTCGATGTAAGCAGCGACGCGCAGGGAAGTTACATGTCTTTCGAGGAGAAGATTCCTCGTGAGCGGACCAGACCGATGCGGGAGTGAGAGGCGCGATCTCCTATATTTCATTCCCGTAATGGCAAAGACTCGATTCCAGTTCGGGAACGGTCGCCGACTATGGGTGAGATGGTTCACACGCCATCGGAAGATCCGAGCCAAACATTCCCTTCCAGTCAAATACGTTGTATAAGAAGCAATTAACTGAATCTCAAAAGAGCCAATTGATTACAGCTTGCAGAAGCTGAGCAAAAACATGCGATTAACCCTAAAGCTTGGTTTTCTTGGAATTATTTTAGCGGCAGCTTTCTACTATCTGCTTCTACCCAACTTTTCAGTCACGGCTGGCACCAACGCGTCACAACCCCTTTGGGAAATTGATTTAACAAAATATGGCTATCAAGGCAGGCCACCGATTCTCCTGGGAAACGCAGATGCTGGTTCCATGTCTTGGACGTATAAGCAGGGAGTGTTTTTCACCGAACCGGATGTGGTCGCTGCATTTTTTGTCGTTCGTGATCAACCGCCCAACGGCTCAGTGGGACAGTCCAAAGCCTCGCCGTCAGACTCTTTCCGACTGGAAACAATTTTCTTTAACGTTCATAAAGGTGAATACCTCAAAAAACTCGAGTTGCCTTTACGGACCGATACCCATGGTTTTCTTTTGTTCCCTGCCACGAACGGACAATTCATTATTGGGATCGGAACTACGCTGTCGTTGTACTCGCCTGATTCTAAAATCATCGCCCAACACACCGTGCAACGAGAGATGGAAGGAATTGCAAGTCCATCGGGCGAAACGGTGTTGCTATGGAACACGCAAAGGATGGAAGGCCAGTGGATACAAGAATTCGATCTCCTCGAAACCAAGGGATTGACCGTGCTCAAGTCCTGGAAATCTGCTCCGCAAATGAATCAAATTCTGTGGGGTGATGAAATTGGTTCAATGAGATACCCCTCGATTTCGATCAGGACACCGGACACTGCGCCGAAGGCTTTGGTTTCCGGGCAAGAATGGTTTTGTCCTGGCTGGAGTTTCATCAACAAAGAAACGATTGCAATGTGTCAGCAAGGGCCTAGTCCAAAACTCTCCTTGGTTTCGACAGATGGAAAGATTCTGCACCAATTCGATCTTGGACTAGAACAGGTGGACGGCCCCGCGGTTGCGTCGCGAAACGGCAAGAGGTTTGCTGTACCTACCATGCACTGGGGTTCGGGTGGGAATAAAGATCCCGAAAAACTAATAGCGCGTGTGTTTGGCTTGGATGCTGACAAACCAATCCTGACACTTCATGTTATGCCTCACTACAGCTCTAGCCCAAACTTCCAGACGCCCGAAGGAGACACACGTTTTGGTTGGGGAGGATTGGCGCTCTCTCCGGAGGGCGAATTATTGGCGGTTAAGTCCGGCCCGATCGTCCAGTTATATCAACTGCCAGAAGTTGGTAGTTCAACAAAGTGCATCGGAGGTTGCACTAGCGATAATGATGCTGCGAGTTCGCGACCTGCTTTGGCCCACCGGCAACCCGAATCGCCACTCAAGATGGCGGCGCCCTCGCAACTTGTGGAGCAGGCGCTGTCCTGGCTTCCCGCTGACACGGAGACAGCAATAGCAGCGAATGGTCCGTTTTTACTGCCTGATTTGAATCCGGGAGAACGCAACCCGCCAGCCCACGGAGATGCTGACGAGACAGGGGAATTATTTAAAGGATTTCCTGTCGGACTTTTCGGCTTCAAGAAAGGACTCATCGGCAACTATTTTAGAAACGACAAAGTGCTCTTAGCTCTTGAGGGCTCGCGAAATTTCCGCACTCCGGCCGGACTTGGCGAAGGACCGTATCAAGGATGTGACATCGCCGTCTTCGCTTCAAATGTAAAAGTGAGCGTTGATGCGTTCCTGAAGAATTCTTCAGATGCCGCTTTGAGAACGGAACAAATTGAGGGGCAAGAAGTGATCGTGTTTCAGGAACAATTGGAAGAAGATACCTGGACAACATTCGTGGCATTTCCCAAGCCCAACATAGCGGTGGCAGCGTCGAGTGAAGAATATCTTCGGGAAGTCCTGGCGAGAATAAATGGCAAACACGGCGAAAGAGCTTTGCCGGAGAGTCTGCCGGAATGGAAGTACGTAAATACTCACGCCGCATTTTGGGCCTTGCGGCACTACGACAAGAAGAGTTCGTCAACAGACCCGACCTCCCCTTTGGCAGGCCCAAACTCTTCGGTCATAGCTGACGACCACGCAATCGGGCTGACATTTTATTTCGATCCCGAGAAATCGAAGGCGGCGACAATCACATATCTTTCGGGGGACAAGAACATCCTTCCGAATGTTCAGAAGCATTTTTTCCCGATCGAGACCGAACCGGGCGCAAGAGAGATGCATATTCAATATCGAGAAATAGCGCCAGGAGTCGTGGAGGGTTCTTACGACCTTGACCATATAGAATCCGCCGAAGTTTTCACTTTTGTCCTAATCGCACTCCTCGGTCACAT
>JBEKSN010000269.1:0-4118 GCA_049517055.1 Candidatus Acidiferrales bacterium
CGGCGCAGCGCGCCGAAGTCGTGCGTGTCGCCGAGCAAGAGGGCGGAAGTTACGGAGTAGCTGTCCACTTCGCCGCCTCGAAAGCCGCGCAAAAAATCAACGAAAAGAACGCCGCAAAGGGCGATCCCTTTGCCTCCGGCGATCCGAATTCCGCTGTCCCGGCGCCGCAAAGAAAACAACCGTCCGTCGTGTTGGCTGTGGAATCCGATCAGCGCACTGCGGACATCATGCGCAATGTTCTTCAGCAGGACGGTTACACCGTGATCGTCGTGCCTACCGCCCAGGAAGCTCTCGAAGTTCTCCGCACCACCGTGCCGGTCTGCTTCCTAGCGGAAGTGGAAGGCAAGGACATGAGCGGCCACGACCTCTGCCTGATCATCAAACGCAACGATCGCTTGCAGCACGTCCCCGTAATTTTGCTCACGCGCGCCGCGCAGCCCGCCGATTACGCCGCCAGCCATCAGCTCGGCGCCGTTGTCTGCATGGCAAAACCATTCAAGCCCGAAAGGCTTCTGCACGTCGTTCGATTGGTCGCCCCGCCGCCGCAAAACAAGAGCGCCTACGGCAGCTCCCGCTCCGCCAGCAACATCGAACGCACCCTGTAGCGCCTAAGTCGGCTCACACCAAGGTATGAAAGTGATTCGCCAAGGCATCAGACGCTGGGTTTACGTTCTCCCAGTCCTCCATCTTTGTGCCTGCCTTGTAAGCATGATTGGTTACGTGATACTAAGTTTGCAGCACTGGGGCATCGCATTTACATTCATCCTTCTGTTGGACCTTCCAATTTGAGCCGTCGCTTACGCGCTAGGCTGGAAATACCCCGCCATTGCGACCATCTGGATTTTCGTCGCCGGCACTTTGTGGTGGTACGCCCTTAGCCGCGGCATAGAACTTGTGTTTGATAAGTTCATCGATCGTGGGCCGGGGGAACGGCCCTTAATTCCGAAAAGCCCTTCCAACCAACCCATGCGTCCGCAGAGTTAGAGGGCTAACCTCAGGTCTGATTACCGAAACCAATCATCTGTGCGGGCGCCGAGGTGTCACCGGAGGCGGTGTTTGATTAATTCGCACTGCAACGTGGATCTCGGCCCGCAGGGACGCCACGCCAGCTGGGGTCCAACCAGACAGAATGACCGCCTCGCTTGATTTGCCGTTCAGCACCTTGCCGCAGCCGTTCTTCGCTGGGCTTCAGCTCGATGGAGTAACTTATGCGTGGCCAATCGTGTTTGAACTTCACAATCTCATCGTCGTCGAGATAGAGAGTCAGTCTGTCCGGGCGTTCCGCCCCAAATCCCAATTCGGGATTGTCATCAAGGCGAATCAGTTCATTCTTCTGCACGACGTAGAAGCGCAATACTTCCCCATACGGCATCAACTTGTATATTACGCGCCCGGAGTAGTTCTTCGTCATCGGCTCAATATAAACGTGCATCTGGTATGTGTTTCCCTCTATTTTGTCAGCAGCGTCCCAGCCCCACCCCTCGTAACCGTAGTCATAGATTTCGTCCTGAATCGCTTGGATAATAGCGCCATTGTATTTGGAGGTAACGGGCGGGCCCTGTTCACGCGGTCCAGAAGAAAACAATACAAGAAAGGCTATAAGAAAACTCGCCAACAGTGTCTTTACCAAGAACGTCTCCTTAGGGAGCTATGACAATCTTTACGTTGGCACCCTTGTCCACGTCCCCTCCACCGGCAGCATTCGTGAAAGGGCCATAGGTCGCTACAGCTTGTTTGCCCCAGGACGGTGTGGAAGATTGACCGTAGTCAAAATAAAAATGCGTGGCACCCCCTGTTGGGTCGGCCTGCTTACCAGCCCGATGTGTAGCGTAGACCGATTCTCCATGCGCATCGTACGCCCTGGAACCGATCGTACCGAAGGCGTCTTGGCAGCGTCGTGTCTGTCTCCGCTACCTCCATGCCGCCCTTTGTGTGCTGGTTCGTGTCGCGATTCCGCGGCATGTTGTTCCTGCTCGCCCACGCGAGCTAGTTCTATCGCTCGTCCAAATGTCGGGTTGATGTAGTATCTACCGTTAATGAAAGGCATCGATATATTCCCCCTGCAAGTCACTAGCCAGTCGTCAGAGCGTTTCGGCGCATCACCTGTCTCCAAGTAAGGTGACAGCGAGGCAGCATCCTCTTTCTTACCTGCGTGGCCGCGGGGGTACCATTGGCGATGGTTGCGCCGTCGCAGCCGCCTGCTGCTTCTGCAAGTAATCACGGTGAAAGAGCGCGTGGGCACGGACGTTCGCGTAGCCCAGCGGCGCTTCAATCTTCGCCACCTGCCCCGCGTCGGCCGAAAACCACCGCATGCAAATTTCCAGCTCCACGGCGTGATTGTCCGCAAACTCATCCGGCATGATGCTCGGCAAAATGATTTCCGCGTCCACTCCGCTCGCAACAGCTTCCTTAAACGCCGGATTCACCGCGCTGGTCACGTCCTGCCGTTTTACCAGCGGCAGCTCCGCCACAAGCTGCGCGATTTCGCGATACTGCTTCGTGCGCGACTCCTCATCCGGGATCACAAATTCTTCCAGACCAATTAGCCGTTTCACCAGCGCCATATTTTCCGGATGCGCCAGCACAGCCTGAATCTGCGGGTCGGGATTCGCAATCAGTTGCATCAAGACCGCTCGCTGCTGCGACCACAGCGTCGGATACTGCTCGTCCGTCTCCGGATAGCTGAACAGATTACCCTTCAGGTCCGCCAACCGAATCCATTGCGATTCAAATGCAGCTCCCGCTCCCAGCAGCGTCACCTCCACGTCGTTCGGCCGGTTGCGCCGAAAACAGTCGACGGCCAGCAGCATAATGTCCGCATGGAAGAATTTCATCCGCCGCCAAACTAAACCAATTCGCCCCATGGCCTGGTCGCGCGCCATCGCGTAGCCCGAAGCGGTGTCGTTGTTCGACATCGCGCCGCCAAAAAGCGCAGGAAACGCTCCAGTCAGAAACTGCGCAATCGGACCCATCAAATTCGCCGCGTGTTCGGCAAGATCTCCGGGGACTTCCGCAGGCTCCGGCTGGAAAAATCCCGCCGCCAGCGACTGCCCCGGTTTCGCGCGTGCAGGATAATGCGAACCCGGCTCGGCCGTCTGATTCTGCAGCGAATCGAAATCCAGCACTTCGCTGTCGGCGTAGATCGGCGGGATGCCGTACTCGTATGTTTCCATCTGCAAATTCGAAAGCGTGTTGAACCGTTCCTGCACGCTGATCAGCGCATCCCCCAGCGCCGGACGCCCGCTCGATCCATCTCCAGGCAGCGCATGCAGCACGCGCCAGTGGTCGTCCATATTTTCGTTTCGCGATTCGCAGTATGCATCTCCGGCGAACGCCACGTACGCGCCGTCCGGAAACATTTGCAGCAGTTCGTCGCGCATAGACTTGTCATCTAACGCGAAAAACGCCCACGGCCGCAGCCATGTCCGCTGAAACGTAATCAAGTTGATGTTGAAATCGCCGCCTTCGGTCAGCGGCCCGCCTTGCGATTGCGAAAGACGCGCCAGCCGCTCGTACTGCTGCGCCCCCGGCGCCACCGGCGAACCAATTTTGTCCGCCGCATGTGGATACGCCGCGCGCAGCCGCGCCTGATGCACCTCTAGATTCCACTGCAAGTACGGATACTCGTGCATCTCGTTGGCCCACGGCGGAGTCTTCAACTCCAGCCCGCCAACGATCGTGATCACTTCCTGCCCATTAGGCACTCGCAGCCGCGTCTGTCCCGTCGGCACCGTGACCGTCTCCGCCGCCACAAAGTCTTCCTCCGTCAGCAGCGCCCCGCAAAAATCGCACTGCAACGCGGCGCCGTCTTTCGTAGCGCCGGGCTTCAGCCCGGCATCTTGCCGTTGGTTTAGATCCGCGTCAAACTCGGCCGTTCTCTTGCTTTCACTGTCATCCCGAGCGGAGTCCCGCGCGCCGTTGTTTTTCCCCTGTTTTCCAGGGGCGCGGGACGCAGTTCGAGGGATCTGCTGTTGCCCTTCGTTGCGCGGCCCATCAATGCCGCCATCAGCTGCTGCCTCACTCTCGGAGCCGTTTGCCGCCGTCTCCGCGCTGCACTCCGGGCAAACGTAAACATCCTCGCCAATCCGCACTTCCCGCGCGCCAATCTCCGTCTCCGG
>JBEKSN010000270.1:0-4115 GCA_049517055.1 Candidatus Acidiferrales bacterium
CGAAAGAATTATTACGAGCGATAGGTTTTAGTGCTGCATGGAAGCGAAGGGCACTGGCTTCTTGCTTTACTTTGCCGACGGATGCAGGGGGTCAGAGAGTGTGGGAGCAGACGCGTTCCATACGGGCTTGGTCAAGGATGTAACGCTGCAACCTGAGCCTTGTCTGTTGATGGGGCAGTTCTGCCGCTGCGATGAGCGGTCTGTATTTATCTTCGATATCGCGGAAGCGTTCTTTTTCCTTCGGATTTGCCGCAAGAGCGGCGGGGTCGCGTATGTCGGGCACGTCCTTTGCGATTAGGTCGTTTTCCTCTTGCTGCAGGACGGCATAGGGCGTGTCGCGATCGCGCATCGATGTCATTTCCGTCTGCAACATCTGCATAAACTTGGTAGCGAGAGCGTTTTCTTCGCGCCATTGGGCCGCGAGCGCGGCATTCTTGGGCTCGGATCCGGGGAGTCCGGAGCCACCATCGGCGCCGCAGAGAGTCTTGGAGAGCTCGACGTAGCGAGCGGTGAGGTCTTCGTATTCCGGCCCCATATCAATGCCCAGGAGGGCGCAGCCTTGCTCGGCAGCAGTGTCCTTTCGCCGGCGCAATTCTTCGCAGAAGGCTTGCTTGTCGGGCGAGAGATTGCCGGTGGCGGTTGCTGCTTGGCCTTTTCCGCTGGGGACGTCGTCATTGGTGACCACGGAAGCGGATTTTGGAGACGAAGATTTGGTGGCGCGCGCTTCTCGGGCTACATCGCCGAGAGATTTGTTGTCTTGCGCGCAGGAAGCGGTGGCGATAATCAGGATGGCCAAGAGATTCAGTGCCGCGGCTCGTTTCACGATTCACCCCAAGACAGCGCCCTTGTTACTGACCTTACATCAGAGAGGCAGGAAGATGCAGGGATCGCTGCGGTGTGTGTACACAAAGGGGAACGGCGTTGAGGCGGATTCAAATTCGCCAATGAGAGATGGCGAACTGAACGGGATCCTATTACGGCAAAACATCACGAGACGACCGGCCAAGAAAATCAAAAGAGCCGGCCCTTCGTATCTCAGGGCAAGCGGGACGCCCTTCCTTCGTCAGGGTAAACCGGCGCTACGAAACCCGGTTATTTGGCGAGGGATGCAGCGTGGCCGTGCTTACCTCTTAGTGGGCGGCAGGAAATGCCGTGCGTGTGGCTTCCAGGCGCCAGTGCTGAACGACGGCTCGGAACTGGATCGCCTGTATCACCAGAATGCGGAGCGGATTCTGCTGCAGTCCGTGGCTGCTTCGACGATGTCGGCGCACCTTGCAGCGGCGGCTCTGGGCTATGCGGTCTGGTGGATTACTGCCATCGGGCAGGACGACATCCAGCGACAAATCAAGCCGATGCTCGCGGTTCCGGAAGAGCTGTCGATCATTGATGTGATGTGCTTCGGGCCGCCGGCAAAGCCTTCCTACAAGCGCTGGAAAAAGCCGCTGGACCAAATCATGAGTTGGGACCGCTTCAATCCGGAATGCGCTACAACCGTGGCACAGATTGACGAATGGATTAAAAGCATGCGGCACAAAGTGATGTACCGCGACGAATCGAAAATCGACTGAAACGCAGATTACGGTTGAGGCCGGGTAGTGCCAAAGCGAAGGCAGCCTCACGAGGACATTCGGACGCAAAAAACGTGCATGGGACGGCCCCTATGGGATGTTGCTTAGCAATAAAGGTCCGCGCTAACCGGCAAGAAAATCAGAATGCCGCGCGAACGGCTTTAACCTTTGGGCTTAGGGAAGGCGTCGGGGCCGACGACAGCGCGAACATCGTCGTAATATTCCGGGTGCTTCACGAGAATGGATTTAATTTCCTGGGCCAGCGGGCTTTCCGAGAGCCATTTCTTTTGCTGGTCGGGAAACATCGGGAGCATGAGCGGCTTGGCCTCTTGCAGCAATTGCGTTAGCCGGACACGGTCCGGGAATTCACTTTGAGCCATTTTCGATCCCCCTATATCAGCGAATAATTTATGGCGTGCGGCAGAGCACGTCCAGCGCTGTGAACACTATCGCATTTCAATTTCAGATTCAATGATTCAGGCAATGTCCGCAGTGTGGCGCGGTCGCGGGCAAGTCCGCCACACGAGGCGATCAGTGGGCCCAGATTTTGGCAGGGTCGGTTTCGAACGGATATACGTGGACCATCCAACTGAAGATTATGGGAATCCAGCGGCCGCCCGCGGCTTCGCATGCATCCTGGGTAGCGATGGAGCCGCGCAGGCCGAACTCTTTCCAATTGGCCTGCTTCACTCCGGAGGCGCCTTTCGGCGGCCAACAGAGATTCACGTGCTCGTGCCAGCGCGCGATGCTCAGGGGGACGCGTTGGTTTAGTTGATCTTCATCAAGACGGCGCGGCGCGGTGTACATGGCGCCCTCGAGTTCGTAACCGTCGCCCACTTTTTTGTAGAGCAAAGAAGTGGGATGCGCGGGGTTGAAGGTGAACTGCGCCTCCATGGCGTAGCGATAATTTGTGAAGTGATAATGGTCCTGGGGAACGCCGGCACCGAAAATCTTGAAGCCGTCGTCCAAGGCTTTGTGGTAGTCCTTGTATTGTTCGATGGCGGGGCGAAGTTTATCCAGGATTTGCTGGGCGCGCTGTTCATCTTCCGGCGAGGGTTTGCGCAAATCGGTCATGTGCATGTGCGGACCCATGTCCATGTGCATGTCGGACATCTGCTCGTTCGCGGACATGGCCGCTTGCGGAGCGGCCTTGGCGTCTTTCTGCATTTCGCCCATGTCCATTGCGGGCATATCCGATTTGGGCGGCGGAGGAGTTTGGTTCTGCTGGGCGCGGAGCGGCGAAATGCATGAGAGCGCGAATGTCGCGAGCGGCAGGATCATCCAAAGGCTGCTTTTCATCTTGGTCCTCGCTTAGCACTGAGTCTGACTCCAATATAAACCCGAGATTATTCTTTTCGGCAGAATCCTATCGGGCGGGTGCATTGATGTTAAACGTGGCGGCTGATTAAAGCGGTTCGCTTCCCGCGGCTATCAGGGAATGACCCGCCATTCCGCACCAGCGCGGGCCGGGCAAAAAGCGCCGGCGCGTTGAAAAAGAATCTGTGGCACGGTCCGGAATCTTCGGAGTAGAATCGGCGCGTTTCCTCTCACAGGTCGTTTATTCGCGCTGCGCCGCTCCGGCGAGCGGCAGATTCCGAGACATAAGAGCGAGTGGAGGTGTCTAGTGGGGTCAGCAAATTCAACGCAAGGATTAAGTGGGGCGGCAAGCGTAGTCAAGAAGGCGAGCGGGTTGTATATCGGCATGGCGGTGGTGTTCATCATTCTGGGGATATTGGCGATTGTTGAGCCGACGGTTGCGGGATTGGCGGTAACGATACTGGTGGGATGGCTGCTGATTTTTGGCGGCGGGGCACATTTGGTGGCGGCGTTCAGCGGAGGCGGAGCGGGGCGCGTAATTTGGCAGGTGCTGATCGGAATCGTGTTCATCGCGGGCGGGATTTACTATTTGACGCACCCGTTGCTGGGGCTGGGAACGCTGACGCTGCTGTTGGCGGTGATTATCCTGATGGCGGCGATCTTCGAACTAATCGCGTATTTCGGGTCGCGCGGCGCAGCGGGGTCGGGCTGGCTGCTGATGAACGCGATTATCACGCTGCTTCTGGGTGCGCTGATCTGGTTCCACTGGCCGTCGAGTACGGTGTGGGCGATAGGAACGCTGGTAGGAGTAAATTTGTTGATGACCGGAATTTCGCGGCTGATGCTGGGCCTGGTAGCGCGGAAACTTGTGAGCGCGTAGCGATCTAGCGAAGGCCGGGCGCATGCGCCGGTCGAGCGCGGGGGAATCCGGGGCTGGCCATGACCTCTTCGCCTTGCACGCGGTGGCGGTCGCAATGCCCGGCAATCAGAAGCAGCCATTGATACAAGTCGAGCTCGCCGAATACAGGGTGCTTGAAGAAGTGGCGCCTTAAATCTGCGGTGGTGATGGCGGCAAAGTCGCGCGTCTGCCGGCGTGCCGCTTCGAATTCCTGCAAAAGCTGCTCATCCGGCCAGCGGCCCGTGGGAGCAACAGGCTCCGGCGCCTGAAAACGGGTCACGCGGGCAACCGCGCCGACGATGATCTCATCGTCCCTGCCCTCCAGGGCGCTG
>JBEKSN010000271.1:0-4547 GCA_049517055.1 Candidatus Acidiferrales bacterium
TACCGAGGTTGTCTTCGGCAATGCCGTTGTCCGGAGTAACCTGGAGCGCGTGAGTAAAGAGCGTCAAGCTGTCATGCCAGTAGCCGATCTGAACGTAGGAAAAGGCCGCATACAGGCACAGCGCCATCGCCGCGAGGGCGAATTGGGATTCGCGGGAAAGTCGAAGTCGCGGTGCGAAGTCAGCTACGGACCACACCGCCATGACGAACAGGCCAAGCAGAGAAATGTAGGCGTAGCGATCGGCCATGGCCTGGCGCCCAACCTGGATGATACCGATGACGGGAACTAGCGTGCCCAGGTACCAAAACCAGCCGGCGGGCAAGTATCCGAACTTGCGCTCACGCCACACGAGTGCGCTGATGAGCAAAATCACGAGCGCAGCGGCAATCACTTTCCACGGCGCCAGTGAACCCTCAGGGTGGGGATAAAAAACGGCCAGCCGAGAAGGCCAAATCCCTTTCAGGATATAAGCGAGATACGAATAGATCGCATTATTAAGCCGCTGGCCAAGCGGCAAGGCAGCCACGGAACCTAATGCGCCGGCACTGCGCTGAGTGTAAACGGCGACGACCGCGCTGCTAGCTATCGAAAGCAATAAGAGTGGAATCTTTTCGGCAGCGAGCTTCAACAGAACGGAAAGAAAATCGGAAGAGCTGTCAGTGGCGCGGGACGGGAAGCGGCCCAAGGGCCAGTAGTCTAGAAGCAAGAGCGCAAAAGGCAAGGTAATCATGATGGGCTTGGACATGAGACTCAGAGCAAAAAACAAAGCGACGGCGAGATAGCGGCCGATGGCGGGCTTGCGCACATACCAGCCGTACGCAGCAAGTGCGAGGAAGAGAAAGGTGGCGCAGAGTAGAGACTTGCGCTCGGCAATCCAGGCGACGGACTCGACGTTCAATGGATGGACAGCAAAGAGCGCAGCGGCCATTGCGCTGCGCAGACGCATGCCCGTAGCCCAGTAAAGCAAGAGAAAGAACAGGACCACATTCAGTGTATGCAGCAGAACGTTGGTAAGGTGGTGACCAGCAGGCCGTAGCCCGAACATCTGGACGTCAGCCATGTGAGAGAGCCAAGTGATCGGGTGCCAGTTGGCTTCGGTGGTAGTAGTGAAAGCCCAGGATATGCTGGAGCGCGTGAGACCCTGCTGCACTTGATAGTTATTCGTGACGTAAGGGGGATCGTCATAGCTGACGAAGCCGTTTCGCAGCGAGTTTGCATACAGCGCGAACGTCATCAGCGCAAGAAATATTGCCAGCAGTGGTGTCGCGTGGCGTTGCACCCACGGCTTACCGTCAGCAGCAGGCTCGGTGGAAAGATCGAGCTCAGCCGTGCCCGCAGGCGAGCTCATCTTTTCACCAACTCGTAGTAGTCCTGGACGAGCCGGTGGCCTTCCTCGCGGAAAATGCCGAACTTACCGAGATGCAGTTTTTGCAGCCGGAACATCAGCGAGGTCATCAAAACACCGAAGCCGTAATTCACGCTGCGCCGAAAGTTGATAGAGGAAGCCTCCGCGAAATAGCGCGTGGGACAGGAAATCTCGCCGATGCGGAACCCGAAATAAATCACCTGGGCCAGCATCTGATTGTCAAAAACGAAATCATCGCTGTTTTCTTCCAGCGGCAATGATTCCAGAACTTGGCGGGAGAACGCGCGATACCCAGTGTGGTATTCGGAGAGCTTGTAGCCTAGGAGGATGTTTTGAAACAGGGTCAGGAAGCGGTTGGCAATGTACTTATAGCGAGGCATGCCGCCTTGCAGCGCGGAAACACCTAGGATGCGCGAGCCGAGCGCAGCGTCATACTCCGAGTAGGCAATCATGCCCGCCAGCGAAACAATCAAACGCGGCGAATATTGGTAGTCGGGATGCACCATGACCACGATATCCGCGCCGCGCGCGAGTGCTTCGCGGTAGCACGTCTTTTGGTTGCGGCCGTAGCCCAGATTCTTGTGATGAACGAAGGTGACCAGGCCGAGTTTTAGAGAGAGTTCGGCGGTGCTGTCCTGACTGTCGTCATCCACAAGGATGACCTCATCGACGAACTCATACGGCAGATCGCCGTGGGTTCGTTCCAAAGTCTTCGCCGCGTTGTAAGCCGGCATTACGACTACAATTTTTTTTCCGTTCAGCATACGGTGACATCAAGACCGAAAATATCCATTCCTTACCGCGTTCGTAACGTTTTCAGCTAATTATCCCGTGCGCAGTGTGCGGACGCAACAGCGTGAGAGTGGCGGATAGAGCAACTTGTAATGAGCGAGCGCTCGGGAGAAATAGGATCGATCGCTTAGCCGGAAAAAAAAGGAGAAAAGAGAGGGATTCAGGAGCTGATACAAAATCTACGGATGGGGGATTCTTCCGGGAATTGAGCGTCTCTCATTCCGTCCCAGGGTCCATCGAAATTATAAGGTCGGTCTAATCCACGGTAATTCCGGTACTCGGCGAAACGCTTGGCCTGGGCTTGTCGTCCGCTCGCTTCCCACCCGAGCCCTATGTCTATGCCCGCCATACACTTATGGCGCTCGCCATCTTCAGTAGTTATATGTCGGCAGGGTTATTTTCTCTTACGCTGCCTGTACTCTTGACGTGCGCGTTGAAAACTGTAAACTGCGGTTTTCTACAATGGCGACGCAAGCAAACCCGCTAGAGGAGGTGCTGCAGGATTTTCAGTTCCCGCAGCGCGAGGCCGCTTTTTTTTATGGCTTGTTCCTGCGCGGCCATTCGGCTGAAGAGCTTCGTAAGGATATTCAAGTTCCCGCTGCGGTTCTCGCTAAATGGGACCGCGAGACTGTGCGCGAGCCCCAGCTTCGTCCGATACTGGAGACCATTGTCCGCTACCGCCAACACGTCCTGGCCATCTTTGAAAATCTGATCTGCCACGATGCCACAACCCAAAAACTTCAGTAACGCCGTTTCTTCGCAGTTGCCTGCAATTTAAATTTCGTCAAATTCATTTACCGTTCGTGCCCCATTCGAATTCAGATGCAGAACTCGCGAATAAACGTAGACAACTCTTAACCCCGAGTTGCAGTGCGCGAATCACTTGCGTAAAATGACTTGGGTCATCCCACTGAACAATCTACTCCCCGGTAGCTCAACGGTAGAGCATTCGGCTGTTAACCGAAGGGTTGCTAGTTCGAATCTAGCCCGGGGAGCCAAACTTCTCAATCAGTGAGCACCACTCGCCTGCCAACCGGGACAGTTTGTTACTCTTTTCTTCCCGCAACTAGCAGAACGACGCCACCAACGAGCGCGAGTCCTCCGAGAATCGGAGGCAGTGGAATAGTCTTGTGCTCAGTCGTGCTCGCTTGAATCGGGCCGATATCCACAATTTTCTTATGCGTCGTGTAGTTGATTCCTTGGTAGGCGAAAGAAATTATCCCAAGGACGATCAGAATCAGCCCGACCACGGACAGGGTCTTCATTAACACTCCTCTACTTACCCTCAGAATTTCGGCGTCGGATCAGGCTCTTCGCAGGAGCCCGCCGACAAGAGAAACCAGAAACAACACCAGGAAAATAAAGAACAGGATCCTGGCAACCCCTACCGCTGCGGCTGCGATCCCGAGGAATCCAAACACCGCCGCGATCAGAGCTACCACGAAAAATATCAGCGCCCAACGTAGCATAACGCCTCCTTAGCTTCCAAAGTCAGTGTTCAAAATACTCGCCACTTAACGAATGGGTTTTAAGCTCTATGGGCCGAAATCACCATACATGCATTAACGTATGAAACCCTTTGTTTCGCTGTAAGCCCTAAGGCATGTGTTTTAAGACGTTTATGAGGTTTTCCGGGTAAGTCACCTACACTGAATTCCTGTCTTCAATTACATCCCCTAGCCGATAGTAACCATTTTCAGTTTTAGGTAAGTTACTTACCAAGTTCGATGCTTTCAGATCTTTCCCCTGAAGGGGCCACTCGAACTCACCCCTGATATTCACGGTGGCCCCTCTCCTCTTCAAATTGGAACTGCAGAAGTTAGCCATTTTCGGCTCTACCGATCCTACAGAGAATTCTCCCGAACGTTACAGCGTCTGCCGGATACAGAGATCGGCCTCGCTTCCTCATAATGCCAACCGCTATTCGAAAACCAGGAGGGGAACCGTGGCCGTACAAGATGGCAGTGCAAAGACCGAGCCCAGACGAGACCCAATCGACGAGCCGGGACGGAAGCACGGTGACCGCGTGCCTGAAATTATCGACCCGCCAGATCCGCGCCGCCACGATCAGCCAGGCCCCGACAGCCCGCGTCGGCCTGAAGACTTGCCCAAGCAAGAAGTTCAGGATATGCCTCGCTGACAAAGCCGGTGCAGAAACATCGCGGCGGGTTTGAACTCAAACCGGACAACGTGAACATTTCAGAACGGAATGCCAAGGCCACCAGCGCCTAAACCTTACCAGCGGCCAGCTCTTCATACCCGGGCTGAAGTCCTACTGGGATGGAAATAGAGTTTGCCGCCGGTTTTCTTCCGCCTTCAATTCTGTCTAAAATTAGACTGTGCACCCTTTTCGCATCGGTGGGGGCTTTTCGCGCCGAGAGCTGTTCCG
>JBEKSN010000272.1:0-4080 GCA_049517055.1 Candidatus Acidiferrales bacterium
CGGTAATCCTGATCGTTTTCATCGTATCGTTGAACATTGCCAATCTCCTCTTGGCGCGCGCTTCGGGGCGACAACAAGAGATGGCGGTGCGGTTAGCGCTGGGGGCCAGCCGCGGCCGAATAGTCCGCCAGATGCTGACCGAGTCCATGCTGCTGTCGCTCATCGGCGGCGCCGCGGGAATCGCAACCGCAGTGGGTACTTTGGGTTTCATCCTGCGCTTTGTGCCATCGAACGTTCCCCGGCTCAACGAAGTGCGAATCGACTGGGTCGTGCTGGCCTTCGCTCTGCTGATTTCCCTTGTCACCGGCTTAGTGTTTGGACTTGCTCCAGCGCTTCGTTCTGCAAAAGGCGCCCTGTCCTCGGCCATTCGGGAAGGCGGTCGAGGTTCCGGCTACAGCACCAAGACCGGCCGCTTGCGGGATGTCCTAATCGTCTCTGAACTGGCGTTCGCCGTCATACTGATGGTCGGAGCCGGCTTGCTGCTGCGTACTCTGCGGGACCTGTTGCAGGAAAATCCAGGCTTTAATCCAACTCAAGTTGTCACCGCAAACATGCAGCTTCCGAATCCCAACGAAACAGAGATGGATCCGTATCTCGATATCCCTCGCAGAGCCACCTTTGATCGTGAGCTGCTGCGGCGCATGAAGGCAATTCCGGGAGTGGAACTCGCCGCAATCACCTCAGCTCTACCGACCACCAACATCAACCCCAACGCGGTCGGTGGCGTAGCGAATGAGGGCTTAGTGATTGAAGACAGACCAGTCGAGTCCTTGCAGGATCTGCGCGCCGAGAGAATTCGCATAAGTCCGGATTATTTTAAGGTGTTGCAGTCGACGCTCCTACGCGGCCGCTCATTCACCGAGGCCGATGAAGACGGCAAACCGCTGGTGGCCATCATTGATGAAAGCACCGCCCATAAGTTTTGGCCAACCCAGGATCCGCTTGGCCGCAGAATGCGGTTCAGACGAGACCCTACCAAGCCGTGGACGACCGTAGTGGGTATCGTTAAGGATATTAAGAGCGACGGTCTCGACATCGATGGCGTTCCACACATCTATGTTTCCACCTATCAAGATTCCAGCAAGAACCTGGGCCTGGTGTTGCGGACGTCTCTGCCCGCGGCACTGCTCGAACCAAAGATTCGGCGTGAAATCCAGAGCATCGATCCCGACGTGCCGATATTTAATGTTGCTTCTATGAACGACGTCCTCGATCGGTCACTGGCTTCACACCGTTTTTCTGCCGACCTGGTGGGCGGATTTGCTGGATTAGCGGTGCTCCTTGCTTCCATCGGAATTTACGGCTTGTTGGCTTATATGGTCGGCCAAAGATCGCGCGAGATCGGTATCCGCATGGCCCTGGGCGCGCGGCAAGACGACATTCTGAAAATGTTCTTACGCAAGGGGGTCGCGCTTGCTGGCGTAGGAATCGTTGCCGGACTGGTTGTTTCTGCATCGACTGCGTCCCTGATGGCAAGTTTGCTCTATGGTGTTCGCCCCCATGATCCGGCTGTGTTTCTAATCGTACCGCTGCTTTTGTTTGCGGCCGCCGTTCTAGCCAGCTACCTTCCGGCCCGGCGCGCGACGAAAGTGGACCCCATGATTGCCCTTCGCGAGTCATAAGCTCGCCGCGTTTGCGCCCCGCGCCAATACGCCCAACTGCTTCCAGCGCGCGCAGATCGATCTCCGCGACATTCGCCCTGGTCAGGCGCGTCAGCCTTACGCTGGTAACTATTGCATGGGTAAAGTGTAGAATGCTGGCCATCGACGGCGGTTACCTAAACACGGAGGCTCAGTCATGGAAAATGCTCAGGCCGCACAACCGGTTCGCAAAGCGCTTGCCAGTCACATCAAGCCCAGTGAGCTGCCCTGGATCCCCTGGGCGCCCGGACATTTCATAAAACTCATCAAACTGAATCCCGTCACCGGCCAGATTGTTCTTTTCATTCGGTCCGAGCTGGGCGCGGCGCTCCAGGTCCATTTCCATCCTGGGACGGTCGTCGTTTACACCGTGCAAGGCGCGTGGACCTATGACGAGGGCTGGATTTCGGAAGCTGGCGATGTTGTCTTTGAAGTGGCAGGATCCACGCACTCTCCGCGCATGGTCGGCAAAGTAGAGACTATCGTTTTCGCCGTGATCGAAGGAGCGCTCAATTTTCTCGACGACGCCGGCAACACGGTTGGCGTCGAGAATTGGCAAACGTTCCTAAAGCGCTACCACGATCACTGCGCCGAAAAAGGCCTGACGCCTGTTGACATCACGAAATTCTGACTAACCGCGTCGCTGTACGCGGATGGCGGCATGGAAGGGAAGCCAGCTTACTCTTTCGTCTTCAGTTTTAGCCGAGGTTTGTTTTCTTCCAGAAACGCGCGAAGCCCATCGGACACATCCAACAGGCGAATCCACTGTTCGTAATAGAGTGTCACCGGAAAACGGCCCAGTCCGTACACACTGACCCCGCCTTTCTCTCCCACCCGGAACTCCAGCGCCCCGCTGCGCTTGGTTCCACCGGTCTGCTTCTCCAGTTCCGCAATGCGCGCCAGCAATTCTTCTTTGGTTGGTTCACTCATGCTATCCCCCTAGTGGCAACTCCCATCGTCGGAGAAAGTGCCGCTGACGATCATGGAAGTCAGAAACTGGCCGCAACTCCGGATACTCGGCAGAAACGGATCGTTCTTTAGCGCGTCCGGATCTATGGTGGTCGCGCCGTTAAGCGCCTGCCTCTCCCCGAGCACGGTGTTCCACCAACTCGCTAGTTTGCCGGCTTCATTGCGAAGTAGTTCGAGAGCTTGCCGGTCGTCGTCGGTCTTCGCGGCTACTTCCGCTTTCGCAAGACCTGCCTGCACCTGATCGTTGTAGCCCTGAGCCCACCCGTCGCTGATAGCCAACCCGTGCGTGATCATTGCCGCGATAGCTCCGCGCCACTCCCTCATATCCGCCAACTCGGCGACCGCCGCGCTGGCAAACGGGCGAGAAAGCCCTGGAGGCGGTTGAACGGGAGCGGCAGCGACCGGTGCAATCGCGGCAGCGGGCGTTGCGGGCTCGGCTGCGGCGGCACTGGCTGCAGCGGCAGTGGACGGAACGTCAATGGGCGTAACGGCAGCGGTAGCAGAACCGGCCTCGGGTGGGGCACCGGCGACCGACTCAGCCGCCACCGGCGCAGCGCCAACCGGCGCGGCAGAGGCGGTCGTAGCAGCAGCGGCGGACTTCGCGGCAGGTATCTTCAGCACCACTCGAGTGGGCCCGATGACGACGCTGCCGTTCGTGATCTGCGCCAAAGTTTCAACGTCAATGTAAGAGTGCCCATCGATCTGCCGTAATCCCACATCTATAGTCTTCCCATTTACGATCAGCGTTTTTTCCGACGGGCTTTGCGCCAAGCTGCTTCCCGCCAGAGCCAGAGCAAATCCCACTCCCACCAAGAATCGAAAATTGCGATGTTCGTTCGTGTTGTGCGGTGTATTCATGATGTGCGTTTCACCAGAGTTTCCGCCGAAGTTTTAGAAGCAGCCACTATTGTACACCCTGCTTTTGCGCTCGCCGGGTTCGCGCAGTGTCTTCGCTTTTCGCAGGGCAGCCGGCTATTTGCCGAACACCAGTTTCACGGATTGCACCGTATTTTTATTCTTGTCGCCGCTCAGCCCCACGGTCACGAACGAAATGGGCACGTTCGCGCCTAGGTTTCCGTCCCACTTGACGCCGTATTGTATCGTCACCGTAAGCTGGCTGAATCCCAACGGCCCCAGGCTTCCCGCCGACTTCACCGCCAAAGCCGCAGCTTGAATGGTGCTAAGGAGGTCTTCTGTCAGCGTCGGTGGATGCGGCTTCGAGTGCGACGTCAAACCCTTCGGCGGCGGAGGCACCGAGTATTTGAACGTGACGTCGTTGCAAACGTCCTTCTCGTGCGACCCGCCAATTTTGAAAATGAAAAAGTTAATCGAGCCGCCCACGGTCGTGGCCGTGGACGTCTTGAAATCGAATTCCGCGGAAGAAAGCGGAGGCAGCGCATCGGGTCCGCTCCCCAGGCTTTGCTGGTACTGCTCCAGCGCCGCTTTCACTCGCGGAATAACCAAATCCAGC
>JBEKSN010000273.1:0-4422 GCA_049517055.1 Candidatus Acidiferrales bacterium
CACTTTCTCGCCAAGAGCGTGAAGCTCTGAATTCCCTGCCATGGAAAGAAAAGGACTTTCGCAAGACTGTGGGCGCGCCAGGATTATGCGGCGAGAAGGGCTACACTATCGTCGAACGGCTTTGGACCAGGCCGACACTCGATATAAATGGAATCTGGGGCGGATACATGGATGAAGGCGCTAAGACCGTGATACCGTCGAAAGCGTGGGCAAAGTTTTCCACGCGCTTGGTGCCGAATCAGGATCCGGCAAAAATCGCAAAACAAGTTGAAAGACACATTCGAAAATTGCTGCCGAAAACCGTTACCGCCCAGTTTGAAGTTCTGAGCACCGGCAAGCCCTGGGTAGCTTCGTATTCCCATCCGATCTTCAAGAAAGCGATTAACGCGCTGGAGACGGGCTTCGGCAAAAAAGCGGTGTTCATTCGCGAAGGCGGTTCCATTCCGTTTGTGACCCAAATGCACGATACTTTTAAAGTTCCCTGCGTCCTTCTAGGCTTCGGGCTGCCGGATGAAAACGCGCACGCGCCCGATGAACACATCGCGCTGGAAAATTATTTTGGCGGAATTAAAGCTGTCGCACTTTTTTACAATCAGCTGGCGTCGCAATAAAATTCTGATAGAAAGTAAGGGGCTTGAGGAAAGGGCCATTTTTCGGGCTTTTTTCAAGGATTTCCTTGCGTTCCGTGGACGGTGCGGCTATAGTCCCCAAGGCATCCCGGACCCCGGGGCCAAAAAGAAATTACAACGAAGAGGAGAAAGTAACTCGATGGCAAATCCGCTGAGCAAGTCTAAAATTATTGCGCACATGGCCGAAAAGGTCAGCACTCCTGAAAAGCCGGTATCCAAGAAACAAGTCGCGTCGTTTTTTGACGAATTCTTCAAGCTGGCCATAAAAGAGACGAAGGGCGCGGGGAAATTCGTGATCCCGGGCCTGGGCCGCTCCGTGAAAGCACATCGTAAGGCGCGTATGGGCCGCAACCCCGCCACGGGCGAGGCCATCAAGATCAAGGCCAAGACCGTCGTACGCTTGCGCGCTTCAAAAGCGTTTAAAGACGCCGTACTGAAGTAGCGAATTCGGCGCAGAGATTCGCGGCAAAACCCCCAGGCATCGCCGTCCCGCAACACGCGACGGAGGTTTGGGGGTTTTGTCTTTTCATCGAAGCTCGGTTTTCCTATAGATGGCGCGAGTGCAGCCTTTTGCGTGGATTTCGATGAATCTTGAGGCAAAATGACTTCGCCGCATTGGGACGAAATTCGTACGGAGGAATATCGGCGCTTCCGCTTCAATTTTCCTGAGAAAACGCTTGCTGGGAAGACCATCGTCGTCGCGGGCGGGACTGGTGGGCTGGGCCCCGCAACTGTGTCACTTCTCGCGCGTGAAGGTGCGCAGCTCGTAGTCGGCTACCGCGCGAACCGGGCGCGCGCTGAAGAGCTGCAAACCGCGATCGAGGAGAATTTCAATCGCAAGATCCTTTTAGTCCCGGGCGACCTCGCAAGACTGGAAACCAAGCGCAATTATGCTGCAGCTATCGAAGAACTTCGAACTCCGCTCGCCGGCGTCGTGATTTTTGCTGGAGATCCCGCACGCGTCACTTTCGAAAAACTCGACCGCGACGCTCTCTTGGCTTCACTCGAGGCGAATTATGTGGGACCTGTTTTGCTGGCGAGAGAGTTAGGTGAAGTGATGGAACGCAGCCCAGGAGGGGGCAGCATAGTCTTCTTGGGTACTATGCAGGCGCTCTCTGTCTTTCCGTCGAGTCTGAATTACGCCGCGCCCAAAGCGGCGCTCGTGCATGCCGCAAAAATCCTGGCGCAGCAATGGAGCCATGTTCGCGTAAACGCTGTCGCACCTGGTGCCACGCTTGCGGGAATGGCTGCCGCGAGCGTTCAATCGGGTAAATATGACACGCATATCGACAGCGGAGCGATTGAGCGCTTTGGCTACCCCGAAGATGTTGCGCGCGCAGTGCGCTTTTTTCTTGAACCGGACAATTACATCACCGGACAGGTAATCGTAGTCGACGGCGGACTCAGCTTACGCCGCCTTCACGGATAGCCTCCGAATGCTTGAACACTCAGGACTCTTAACCGATCTCTATGAATTGACCATGGCGGCCGGATACCTGCAGACCGGCTTCGATGCTCGCGCTACCTTTGAATTATTCGTCCGGCATCTGCCAGCCAAGAGGAACTACCTCGTGACAGCCGGCCTCGAGCAGGCTTTGGAGTTTCTAGAACACGTTCATTTTACAAAGGATGAAATTTCTTACTTACGCCGGCATCCGATTTTTTGCAATATCCGCGATGAATTCTTCGACTACCTTGAGAAATTCCGCTTTTCCGGCGACGTTTGGGCCATGCCCGAAGGATCACTCGTATTCCCCGGCGAACCTATGCTCCGTGTCGTCGCGCCCATCATCGAGGGCCAGATTATGGAGACCTATCTGCTCGCGACGCTGAGTTATCAGACCATGATCTCCAGTAAAGCGGCGCGTGTGGTTACAGCAGCCCAGGGCCGTCAGATTGTTGACTTTGGAGCTCGGCGCGCGCATGGCAGCGAAGCCAGCCTTCTAGCAGCTCGTGCGGCGTCCATCGGCGGATGTGAAGGGACCTCAAACGTTCTCGCCGGACAACAATTCGGAATGGACACTTATGGAACCCAGGCGCATTCCTGGGTGATGGCGCACGAGAATGAAACAGAAGCGTTCCGTCACTTTCTGGATGCTTTCCCCACGCATGCCGTGCTTTTGCTCGACACCTACGATGTGCGCGTCGCCACAAAGACAATCATTAAGATGGGACGCAAGCCTGCCGGCGTGCGACTGGACAGCGGCGACCTGGCGAAAGATAGCCGCTGGGTGCGCCGCGAACTGGATCGTGCCGGATGGACCGACGTCAAGATATTCGCCTCCGGTGATCTCGACGAATACCGAATCACGAAACTACTGGCCAAAGGCGCGGCGATTGACGCTTTTGGCGTTGGCACATCCTTGGCCACGCCGGGTGATGCACCACACTTGAATCTGATCTACAAACTCGTGGAGGTTGAGCGCGCTGGACAAATTCGCGAAGCAGCAAAATTGAGTGCGGCAAAAGTTACATACCCGGGTCGCAAACAGGTTTTCCGGTATTCGAATGGCAAAAGCCAATACCAAAGCGATAAAATTGCACTGGAAGGCGAACCGGCAAACGGGGGTGAGCCCATGTTGATCGAAGTAATGCGCGGCGGCCAGCGCATCTCGCCCGCTGAATCGATCAGTGTTTTACGGGGCCGCTGTATAAATAGCCTGACTCGGCTGCCCCGCCGGTTCCTGCAGATCAACCGAACCGCGGTCTATCCCGTACGTTATAGTCAGCGGCTAAAAACGATGCTGGAAAAGGTGCGACAACGTGTTCGCAGTGCCGCACAAAAATAAATCTTGGCGCGGACCGGGAATATTAGTCCATGCAGAATAGGAAGATTGTTTTTTGGGAAGTAGACGCGCAAGAGGATTTCATGCTCCCGGGAGGGAAATTGTACGTTCCCGGCGCGGAAAAGATCATTCCAAATATTAAGCGTTTGGTGGATATGGCGCGTGAGGATCGCCTGTTGCTCATTTCCAGCGCCTGTCGTCATCTGGCCGATGATCCGGAATTCCAAATTTTCCCGCCACACTGCGTTCGTGGGACGCCAGGAGAGCGCATCATTCCGCAGGGACTAGCGCAGAAGGTCTACTCTATTCCCAACGACGGAACTGCAAAGCTGCCCGACTCTGTTTTCGAGAATCAGCAGATCGTTCTAGAAAAGCAAACTCTGGATGTCTTCGCCAATCCTCATACGGAAGGAATTGTTAATCGACTTGGCAAAGATACTGAATACTTGATCTTCGGTGTGGTTGTCGAACACTGCGTACATTTGGCCGCGAAAGGCTTGATCGATCGCGGCCGCAAAGTCTCGATTGTCAAAGATGCTATCGAAACTTTAACGGGTACCGATGGGCGCCGTTCGCTCGATGAGCTTAAATCGCTTGGCGCAGCTTTCGTCTCTACCGATGAAGCAATCGCGATGGTTGCCGGCAAGCCGGCAAGGCTGCGCACTGAACCACCGTCACCATTACAGAGAAAATTAAATGTCGCTCGAACAACAGCAGTTGGCTTGGAAGCTGCTCCAGCAAGCTTATCAGGCGCAGATGCACGGCGATTACGACCACGCCATCGAACTCTACACAAAATCGCTGGATATTTTCCCAACTGCGGAAGCGCATACTTTCCTGGGATGGACATATCACTTCCAGGGGAAAGTGGACGAGGCCATCGCTGAGTGCAAACGCGCTATCGAAGTCGATCCCGAATTTGGCAATCCCTATAACGACATCGGCTCTTATTTAATTGCGCTAGGACGCCACGACGAGGCGATTCCCTGGCTGGAGCAAGCAATTGC
>JBEKSN010000274.1:0-4038 GCA_049517055.1 Candidatus Acidiferrales bacterium
CCCAACGCCAGCTCGGCAGCTTTCTGCACGTCAGGTGGAATTGCCGGAGCGGCTGGCGTGGGACCAACGGCGTCTGATGTGGCTGCACGGGGAGGGGTCGCCGTGGGAGTTTCGCAAGACAGAATCGTGAGTGCCGCCGCGGCGACAGCAATGAGCGCGATTGTTTTCATGCTTTTTTTGCTCATCCGGATCAAAGGCTCGACGCCGCCAGCGTGATAGACACCACCTGCTTGGAAGAAACGCTGCAAGACACCTCCATCACCTGCGGGACGTTTGAGCCGGCCCAATCGAACGAGTACAACCATAATTCTAGCTGTTCGCTTCCTCTCGCGGAAGGACTCTCAGATTCAGGCTTGCCATATATTTCGGCCATGCGACTGCACGAGTCGCCGAGCTGCAAACCCTGGCCGGACGCCAGCAACTTCAAGCGGCTGGGAGCCATTACGATAGCCTGGCATTTTGCCATGATTTCAGGTTTGTAGTCGGTATCCACTGTGATCGTTTGCACGATTTTATTTTCGTCTACTTCAACGCGAAGTTCGCGGTGGGTGCAGACGTCGCCCCACAGCAATGCGTCCGTGACGGATTCGTCGCGATCCAGCTCGCGGAAAATTTTCTGCGGCGAAGCGAGCCGATCGTGGCCTGGACGAAGTCCGGCAAGACTCAGCTCGTTTGTTCGCTTGGAAGCCTCGACTGACGGCGCGGCTTGAATCCCCAGCATCAGGATGGAAGCCAGGCTAGCGAGCTGCCAGAATTTCTTCAAGGCGCGCCTCAAAGTTTTCCTCACCCTCCGACCACAGCCGCACCCTGGCGACCGGCAAAGCTTTTTCGATCCGGCCAACCCAGTCGAAAAGTTTTTTTATGTTCTCGCGGGTCTTTTCATAATAGTTGTGCAAATTTTCAGGTCGCGCCATGGCTTCAAGAAAAAGTTTTTCCTCCGGGCTTTCCGCGGTTGAACGGGCAACCTGCCGGATGCCGAGCAAGCCTGCGTGTCCGGTGAAGAGATGCTCGAAGCCAAAATTTACTTCCAAATGGCCGTCTTGACGCCAGGCTCCGCTGTCGAAATCCTCTCCATAACAAATAAGCTCCAGGGCTTGCGGCTGCAACTGCCATCGCGCCGGATCGCCTTCGTAAACCCACAGATCCCAGCGCGAATGAACAGAGTAAGAACTGTCGTTATTCAAATGATTCTTCGCCAATTCCACTATGCTTGCCGCATCCAGAGGAAGCGAACGCAGATCCTGCTCGTAAACCGGAGTTTCCGTCCAGTCCACCGCGCGAATTTCGAGATGTGTGAATCCGGGCTGCTTCGCAGAGAAGGGAACCGTGGAAAGAAAAGTGCCCAATCTTTCCAGAAGGAGATCCTCGGGAAAATCCTTGCACCAGATACTCAGGTAAGCCTGATTCGACATGCCGAGCATTATACCGGGATGCAGCTTGGAGCCGAAATCGAGGCAGCGGGTGCGCAGGCGGTCTGAATCGCGGACTTTGGATTACTTTTTGTGCTTAGGGGAGTCTTCGTCTTCTTCGGCGTTGAAGTCCGTGGAAATGCCGAGGAGCCGTTCCTTCAGAGTGTCGCCCATCCCGGCGAGAACTTCGGAGCAGGTTTCGCGAAGGCGCTTTTCGGCGGCTTTGGCAATAGTATCGAGCACGGATTGCGAATGCTGGCCGAGCGTGGTAGCGGACGCCAGCAACCAGGAGTTGGAGGCGTTTTCCAGTCGAGCCTTGTATTGTTCGATGGATTCATCGGTGGACTGTTTCAATTGCAGCTTCCACTCTTCCTTTTCGACTTCGCGCTTTTCTTCCCAGGCTTCAATGAGCGGCGCAAGTTGCGATTGAAGGAACGTCCGCGCCTGCTCCACGCCTTCCATCATGCGCTCGTCCATTTTCTGCTGAAATTCGGCGAGCGAGCCTTCGCGGTTGAACTCCATATCGGAGCGCGCCTTCTCCAGCGCCGAGCGGGAACTTTGTTCGAACCTCCGTAGAGACTCGCCGGTAACGCGCTGCACCTGATCGGAGAACGATGCCGTCGCGATTTGGGCGGTTTCGTTGAGTTTCTCTCGTTCGCGGGCCACTACTTCTCCCGCGGCGTCTTCGATTTGCGCCGTGCTGTGCTCCACATACGTCCGGCGGTAGTGATCGAGCTCGGAAGCCAGCATGCTGGAAACTTCGGCGGCGCGATCGCGAAGCGTCGTGGCAGATTGCTCCACGGCCTTTTCGAGCGAGGTCTGCATCGTGGTCTGCGCTTTTTTCTGATACCAATCGGAAGCTTTCGACAGAGCCTCGTACGTCTCGTGCTGCGTCTCCGTGCTTTTTTGCTGCAAGTCTTCTTGGACTTTCGAAAGAGAAGCCCGGCAAGATTCCTCGAATTCCGCGGGAACCTTGGAAGCTTCCGCGCGGAGTCGCTCAAGCGACTCCTGGATCACCTGTTGTGAAGACTGCTGCGCTTGCTCCCGAATCGAGTTTTGCAGTTGCGCGGCTTGTTCCGCGGCCTGGCGCATCTGTTCGCCGATGCTGCTCTTCAGGTTTGACGCCTGCTGCTCGGCATTCTGCAGTTCGGACGTCATCTTTTGTACCGCTTCCAGGCTTGGCGCGATCTTCTGATCGAGTTCAGCGGAAACTCGCGCGAGAACCTTTTGTGCCGATGCTTCCAGCGCCGGTTCAATCTGCTGTGCGCGTTCGGAGATAATTTGATCGGCGCTCCGGCTGATCTGCTCCCGTTGCGCGCCAAGAATCTCATCGAGGTGCTGGCGCGTTTGTTCCAGAGTGACCTTCGCGGCATCCCGGAGTTGCAACTTGGTTTCTTCCGCCCGGTCGCGCTCGTGCTTCAGGCTGGCCCCGAGCGATTCAATCGTCGTAGCTGCGCTGTCGATCACTTCGTCCAGCGAAGTGCGAAGAATATCGCTGCGGGTAAGAATGTTTTGCTCCGCTTGCGACATCGCTTGCCGCGACACTTCGGAAATTTTCTCGTCTATCCGCTGCGACGCGTTCGCGATTTTCTCGTCGAACTCGTGCGACGCTCCCGCCAGGCTGGCCTCCACTTGCTGATTCCAGCGCTGGTTCGCCGCCGCTATCTCCGCTTGCGATTGCTCCACCGTCTGGCTTCGCACGCTCTGCGCCGTTTCTTCCAAACTCTTGCGCCATTGATCCAGATGTTGCTGCGCCACTTCCGGCGAGGAAAGAATTTCCAGCGACGGCGTGGCCGCCGCGCGCTCGATCAAAGCCCGCTCCACGGCTTCATCCACCGCTTGCTTCAGGCTGTGTGCCTCCGTTTGCTCGGCCGCCTGTTGGGCTGCCTGAGTTGCGGCTTGCTCCGCTGCATGGCTGACCGCCTGCTGCACTGCATCGCGGATTTTCTCGTCGAGATGAATTGCGGAAGCCTCCGTGGACTTTCGCGCCTCGTCCACAATCGCCGCTGTGCGCTCCGCCGCCTGTTGCACCACCTTCTTCACCGAAGCTTCGGACACGCGCTCCATCGAGACCTTGATGGCCTTCTCAATTGCCTCGTGAAGCTGCGAATCGAGTTGCTGGCGAGCAATTGCCATTTCCTCGGTGATCGCTGCTTCCGCGCCCCTGCGCATTGACTTGTCGAGATTCTGCTTAACTTCGTCCACCATTTGCGCCATTTGGCGCGCCAGCGGCCCCTGCACTTCTTGGCTCGTGCTTGGAACTACATGAATCTTGCTTTCTTCCACCGGAGCGGCCGGAACGCTTGCATGTGCCGGCGGCGCGGGCGCCTGGTGGGAGGGTGCCTGCGGAGGTGCTGCCGGCACTCTGGATGCAGTCGGTGCGGAAGGCGAAGGTGCCGCGACCGAGGGCGCAGGAATCGCTGGTTTTGCGCTCTCGCTTGAGGGCGTGGGAGTCGGCTGAACCGTTGCCGGCGTTTCCGCTTTCTTATCCTGGGAGGCGGATGTAGGAGCAGAAACCGTCGCGACGGGCGGTGCCACGGATAGTTTCGGATCAACGGCGGCATACGTAGCAGAACTTTCCGCGCCAACCTCATCCGACATCGGGAACCAGTCCTCGGGTGGGAAGGCT
>JBEKSN010000275.1:0-3972 GCA_049517055.1 Candidatus Acidiferrales bacterium
TGGCGGGTTCGTCCTGAACCGGCTTGGTTTCATTCCGCGGGGCGGAGAAAGCTTTGAAGCGGACGGCTTTCGTTTCACCGTAATGGAAATGGAGCATCGCCGCGTGTCGCGCGTAAAAATCAAGCCGCTGACCGTGCCGGCTGCGAGTGCAGCAGCATCTGCGCCTGAAGCGCCCGCTGCGCCAACCGCCGAGCAGAAAAATATGTTTACCGAGTCCGCGAAACCTGGCGGTGCGGAATCTTCAGCCCAAAAGAAAGTCGCGGCGAAAGCGCGACGCGGAAAATGATTCGCTACCTCTCATTCCGTCTCTTGCTCGCTCTTCCGGCGCTCTGGCTCATCCTCACCATGGTTTTCATGCTCGCTCACATCGTCCCCGGCGACCCTGTGGCGCAAATGCTCGGCGAAGGCGCTCGTGCCGACGACTTGCAGCAGCTTCGCCATACGCTCGGCCTGGACCTGCCTCTTCCGGTGCAATACGGTCGCTACCTGGCCGGCATCGCGCACGGCAACCTAGGTGAGTCATTTCGATTTCAGCAACCCGTCTTGCAGGTCGTAATTTCGCATTATCCCGCCACGCTCGAACTGGCTTTTGTGGCGCTGCTCGTCTGCACAGGAATCGGGATTCCCGCGGGGCTGTTCGCAGCGCAGCGGCGCGGAACGTCAACGGATCACGCCATCGGCGTTTTCACTTTATTTGGGCTTTCCGTGCCGAATTTCGCGCTCGGGCCCGTACTGATTCTCGTCTTCTCTGTAATCCTCGGCTGGCTTCCGGTTTCCGGACGCGGCGGTCTCGCGCATTTGATTCTCCCGGCGTTTACTCTCGGCGCAGCACTCGCGGCTATTCTCACGCGCATGGTGCGCACCTCTGTGATCGAGGAACTTTCCAGCGATTACGTTCGCACCGCGAGAGCAAAAGGTCTGTCTGAATCCGCCGTTCTCTTCCGCCACGCGTTCCGCAACGCGCTGATTCCGATTATCACCATTCTCGGATTGCAATTCGGCACTCTGCTTGCCGGCACCATCGTTACCGAATCCATTTTTTCTTGGCCGGGAATCGGACGCCTCGCTGTGCAAGCTATCGGTGCACGCGACTATCCTTTATTGCAGGGTTGCATTTTGTTGATTGCGGTGTCTTACGTTTTCGTAAACCTGCTGACCGATTTGGTTTATGCGCTAGTGGATCCGCGGCTGCGATTCGAATGAACGGCCTTCGTGATTTCCTTCGCCAGAGCGGCCCAGGACGCTGGGGGCTCGCGCTGACTTTATTTCTCGTCATCATCGCAATGGGAGCGCCGTGGATCGCGCCTTCCAGCCCCACCGCACAAAATCTCCCCGCACGTCTTGAGGCACCGAGTCTCGCACACTGGATGGGAACGGATGAGCTAGGCCGCGACATTCTTTCGCGCGTCATTTACGGCGCGCGCGTCTCGATGATCGTCAGCATAAGCGTAGTGCTAGGAGCGGGAATCGTCGGGCTCGCCATCGGCGCCCTGGCAGGGTATTTCGGCGGCTGGCTCGACCGCATTGTAAATATAGTTCTGATCAACGCTTTCCTCTCGTTTCCTGGAATTCTCCTGGCTATTGCGTTCGCCGCGTTTCTGGGCCCGGGTCTGGGTAAAGTGATCCTCGCGCTCGTAGTCACCGGCTGGGCCGGTTACGCGCGCTTGGCCCGCGCGCAAATTCTGCAAGCCAAGGAAATGGAGTACGTTCTCGCGGCGCGTTCGTTGGGCGCTTCCGACGCTCGCATCCTTGTGCGCCATTTGCTGCCAAATATTTTGCAGCCCGTGCTGGTGCAAGCAACTATCGCCATGGCCGGAGCGATTCTGGCGGAATCCACTCTAAGTTTTTTGGGCGTAGGAGTTCTCGCGCCAATGCCAAGCTGGGGCGCGATGCTGAACGATGCGCGCGGCCACTTGTTCGACGCGCCGCATCTCGTTATTTTCCCGGCGGTGGCTGTAATGACCGCGGTACTCGCGTTCAATCTTCTTGGTGACGCCTTGCGCGATTGGATGGATCCGCGCATGCGTGCCTATTTGATCGTAACCACGCTGGCACGCTGAGGATTTGTTTCGGAGTAAATTCTTACAGTGCCGGGCGTATTGCTCGGCGTTTAGCCTAACTCGACGGTAACTTCCGCGCCGCGTCCCGCACCTACTGCGCGAGCTGCATTGCCTTTGTTCACGCAGATTTCTACGTATCCGCTCGATCCGATAATCGCGAACGGTTCAGCCGCTGTGCCTTGCGCAAAAGTCGCCAGAATCTTGGTCACCGCCGCGTTCCCAACGCGAATCGTAAATTTCGCATCCGGAGCGATAAGCGCAGGCACAATTTCTGCCGTCAAATTTGTAATCAGGTTGCCAAAATTATCCAGCCGCAGAACGATGCCCTTGATCGTGTTCCCGGAAACTTTCGGCTTGGGTATAGCGAATCGAACGAAGTCCGTGATCTCTTCTCCAAAACTCGCGGTTTGCCATGATTTTGAAAGCCAGGCGGCTACCGGCGCAAAAATATCGCGGCCGTGGAACGTGTTGCTCACCGGCTGCCTGAAATAATGTTCGGACGTGATGTTCCAGACGTAGAGCGATTCCGACTGATCGTAGATTGCCGAGAGCACTCCGTTGTCGGGCGCTACGAAATAATGCGTGTCGCCGGCTACCAGAATCGGCCGCCGCGCCGTTCCTACGCCGGGGTCCACTACCACCAGATGAATTGTCTTTGAAGGAAAGTATTTGTACGCCTGGCTCAGCGTTAGCGCGCCATCCAGAATGTCGTGTGCCAGGATGCTGTGTGTGATATCCACAATGTTCACTTCCGGATTGATACTCAGAATCACGCCTTTAAGCACTCCGACTAAGTGATCGTTCGTGCCGTAGTCTGTGGTCAGCGTGATGATTGGCCGCGTCAAGGTCTGCTCCCGTGATTTTCAACGCCGTGAATGTTGCAAGCGCGCTCCTTTCGACGCTAACGCCCGCCCGCACTCGTGTCAAGATAGCCTGCGCCATTCAGTAACGTCCGGAATCGTCCGAGAGAAAAAGCGCGGCGGTAGGTAAACGGGCGATGAAAACTTAGACTACTGATGCAGAATCATTTCGAAATTATGGACGGTTGTTTCGAGGCTGATTTTACCTAATGTCCTGCGTCATTGGTGTCGCTTGTTCCTTAATGGCTATCCAGCCAATCACGAACTGGCCAGGGTCGGTTGAGCCGGAAGTGGGCGCAGTTGTAGATACTGAGTTGAGCAGGTCAGCCGAACCGTAGAATGACGTCGCGTTCAGATTCCCGTAGGGAGCGCTGATTTCGGTCGGTGTTCCGCAGCACGGGCTGATTGCCTGAACGATGACATCGTTCGTACCAGTCAGGCCGCTTGGTGAGGCCCACGCGAAAGGGGCGGTAACGGTTCCCAAATTCTCGAATTGTCCAGCCGCATCGAATGCAACCGAAGCGCCGGTGAAAGAGTATTCCCTGAAATCAAGCCGCGCGCCCTCGTTCGTGAACAAATCCCAGTTGACCGTAATCGAGGTGACACCCTCGGCGAGCGTTAAGTTATAGGCGCAAGCAACCGTCCCGACCGAATCGCCTACGCTCGTGAAATAGCAGCCGGAGCCGGCTGTGGTGGAAGGCTGAATCCAGGTGCCACCCTTGTCATCAGTGATCGAGGTGATCTGGGTAGGCGCGTCGCCAGTCGAGAGCACGGCGATGGTGACGATTCCAAAGTGCCCCGCGCCCGTCGCAGTAACCGGCAACGTGCAGGTCGTCGTCGTTGTCCCGCCAAAGGTACCGCAGGTCGTCGCACTCGTTGCCGGATGCTGAATCTCAGTGATCGACGCGCGTCCGCCACTGCCGCCGCCACCCGTTACCGAACTTCCACCGCCGCAGGCTCCAAGGAAGCCAACCATACCGAGAGCGGCAACCTGAATGAAAACGAACAGTTTCCTTGATAGGCGTAAAGAGCAGGGTTTTGGGGCAATCAAA
>JBEKSN010000276.1:0-3968 GCA_049517055.1 Candidatus Acidiferrales bacterium
AAGTGAAGAGCGGCGCGCATATCGTAGACGTCTGCTTGCAAAGCACCGACCGCGACGAAATCAACGACATCCCTCCGTTCTACGATCAGCTCATCCGCAAGATAAAAACTCCCATCATGATCGACACTACCGATCCGCGCGCTGTCGAACTCGCCCTCACTTATTGCCAGGGCAAAAGCATCATCAATTCGATTAACCTCGAAGATGGCGAAGAAAAATTCGAGCGCATCTGCCCGCTCGCCCGGTCCTACGGAGCCGCAATTATCGTTGGATGCATCGACGAAGATCCCGTGCAGGCGCAGGCATTCACTCGCGAACGCAAACTCGAAATCGCCGAACGCTCCTATCGCCTGCTTACTGAACGTTTTGCAATTCACGCGGAAAACATAATCTTCGATCCGCTGGTTTTTCCTTGCGGCACCGGCGACAAAAATTACATTGGCGGCGCGCTGGAAACAATCGAAGGCGTTCGCCTGATTAAAAAAGAAATCCCCCACGTGCGCACGGTGCTGGGGATTTCCAATGTTTCGTTCGGCTTGCCTCCCGGTGCGCGCGAAGTAGTGAATTCCGTCTTCCTTTATCATTGCACCAAAGCAGGCTTGGACCTCGCCATCGTCAATGCCGAGCGCATCGAGCGCTTCGGCTCCATTCCGGAGCCCGAAAGAAAGTTGGCCGAAGATCTTTTGTTCAACACCCCGCCCTCCTCGGTTCCCGAAGGTCACGCGCAAGCCGAACATTTGCGAAACGCTCCGCCTGATTGGCGCGAGCAAACGCCCGACCAGAAAGCCGCCATCAACCAATTTCATATCACTGCAATCACCGAGCACTTTCGCGCTTCCGGGTCGCGAAAAAAAGAACGCGCCGCCGACCTTCCGCTCGACGAACGCCTCGCGAACTACATTCTCGAAGGCTCCAAAGACGGCTTGGTTGACGATCTCAATCGCAAACGCGCCGAAGGAAATGCGCCGCTGGACATCATCAACGGTCCCTTAATGACCGGAATGGCGGAGGTCGGCCGCTTATTCAACAACAACGAGCTGATCGTCGCCGAAGTCCTGCAATCCGCCGAAGCCATGAAAGCCGCAGTCAGCCATCTCGAACAGTTCATGGAGAAAGCCGACACCGAAAAGCGTGCAAAAGTAATGCTGGCGACGGTGAAAGGCGACGTGCACGACATCGGCAAAAATCTCGTCGAGATCATCCTGAAAAATAACGGCTACGACGTGATTAACCTCGGCATCAAAGTCCCCCCCGAGGAATTGATTCGCGCCCATCGCGAGCATAATCCCGACGCCATTGGCCTTTCCGGCTTGCTGGTGAAAAGCGCGCAGCAAATGGTCATCACCGCCACGGACTTGCGCGAAGCCGGTATTGACGTGCCCCTGCTCGTGGGCGGCGCCGCGCTATCCGAAAAATTCACGCGGCTGAAAATTGCGCCGCAATACAGCACCGCCGTCTGCTACGCGAAGGACGCCATGACCGGCTTGCGCTTGATGAATCATCTCAGCGACCCCGCGCAACGCCAGGCAGTTCTGCGTGACAACACACATGCCGGAACCATCGCCGTGGAAGAAGCCGCACCTCCTTCGCTCGGCCCTGCCGGTGAAGAGCGCTCGCCGCGAATTCGCACCGGCATTCCAATTCCGCCCGTCGCTTATCTAGACCGCAAAGCCCGCTCCATTCCCGATCGAAATGAAATTTGGAGCTATATCAACCCCTTCATGATTTTCGGTCGTCACATGGGCTTTCGCGGGAATTTCGAAAAAGCGCTAAAAGAACGCGATCCGCGCGCGCTCGAACTCTTTCACAGCATGGAAGAAGTGAAACGCGAAGCCGAGTCGTTCATGAAAATTTCAGCCGTGTGGCAATTCTTCGAAGCGGAACGCGAAGGAAATTCAATTGCCTTGTTCGAGCCGGGAAAAGTTTCGCCTATCCACAGATTCCATTTTCAGCGCCAGCGCGTCGGCGACAAGCTCTGTTTGAGCGATTATATTCTGCCCGCCGACGCTGCCCTCGCAGCGCAGAACGGTGCAGATAAAAATCCCGCCCGCCGCGATCATCTCGCGCTCTTCGTCGTCACCGCCGGAGCCGGAGTGCGCGAACGCGCCGAAGAAGCCAAAACCGCCGGCCGTTATCTTTTCTCGCACGGTCTGCAAGCGCTCGCAATCGAAACTGCCGAAGCCTGCGCCGAATGGCTGCATCGCCGCATCCGCGAAGATTGGGGATTCCCTGACCCGCCCGCGTTGACCATGGCCGAGCGTTTCACTTCGCGCTATCGCGGCAAACGCTACAGCTTCGGTTATCCCGCCTGCCCCAATCTCGACGACCAAGCCGGTATCTGGATGCTCCTGCATCCCGAAGAAATTGGCGTGCATCTCACCGAAGGAATGATGATGGACCCCGAAGCCAGCGTCAGCGCCCTCGTCTTCCACCACCCCGATTGCACTTATTTCAGCGTCGGCGACGAACTCGACCCGCAATAGCCGCACTTCCAAAAATCTTGAGCAAGCTCTTGCGGCGAGGCTGATAAATCAGCGTGTGCCCTACGGCAACGGGATGCGATAGAGGTTACGGCGTGTGTTTTTGGCGGTATAGGCATAAACCGATGGGCTTACGGCGGAATCCACCAGCCGGGGAATCGCGGCTGCAGCTTTTGCGTTGGTGAAGTCCTCGATTCGTTCAATTCCGGCAGGAGGCAAGCTCGGAAGCCCCGAAGCCGGCACCACGGGCAGCGGAAAGGTGGCGTCGCGCAATGTTGAAGAGTAGACGTACATGAATTTTCCAGTGGTATCCCAAGTGACCGGGCAATACAACAGGCAGAACGGCACAGTCTTACTTCCATCGACCGCAAACGCAGTGACCTGAGCCGTGCGCTCCTGGTCGGGACCCAGCGCGCTGGCGATGATCCACCGACCGTCCGGCGACACCGCATACACATCGAACACGCGTTGCGGGGAGATCTTGCGGCGGCCCGTTCCATCCGTTTTCATGCGATAGAGAAAATTTGCTCCGCCTTCGATGGCGCGGAACACCAGATCGCCATCGGGCAGGAAAAACGGGGAATCCTCAATCGCCGTGGAAGAAATATGCACCGGGGAGGAGCGACGACTCGTTGGCGCGACCCAGAGACCGGAACGGCCGCTCTGGTCGCTCATCGTGAATGCGACTTCTTTTCCATCACGAGAAACTGAGTAGTACGCCATGGAATAGCCCGGCAAGACCCTCTCAGTCTTGTCGTCGCTCAAATCCTTGACCCAGAGCTCATAATCGGACGCTTTGCCGTTGGCCATCAAGTAATAAAGTTTTTTTCCATCAGACGAGAAGGACGCCTGGTCCGCATTTCCTTCGGACGAGATTTGATGCTCGCCGTCCTTGTCGTGCAGCCACACTGTGCTGTCTTCCGAGCCGACCGAGGTAATGAGTGATTTGCCGTCCGCGGACATCGCAATGCCTTCTTGTGAAGTCGGGCCCGGAGTCACCTGCTCAGGCTCTCCGCTCGGAAATCGTTGCCGCCAGATGTGGGATTTGTCACTTTTCGTCACCGTGAGGTACACCCATTGGCCGTCGGGCGACCACGCGCCCGAAGTACACAGACCATCGAGCGGACCCACGACGCGCGCCTCGCCGGTTCCCTGGAAAGGAACGACACGGCACGGGAGAAAGTCTCCGCGGGCGCCCATCTCCACCACCAGCACCCATCGCCCATCAGGGGACAGATAGGAATGATGAACCATGCCGCGCTCGCTGGGAGGCGCGTACACTTCGCGCCGCTGCCCTCGGCCTTCGTCGGTGGTCACCAGCACCATGTGCAATCCTTCTTTGATCTCGGAAAAAAGCAGCCGCTTTCCATTGTCTATCCAGGTCAAGGACGTTGCGTTTGGAAGCATTATGTGTGGCTCGCCACCGAGAACCGGGACTTCCCACACGGTCCACGGTATGGCGGTGCCATAGGCGATGAGCGAGTTGTT
>JBEKSN010000277.1:0-3951 GCA_049517055.1 Candidatus Acidiferrales bacterium
ACTACCTCAACTGGATCTCCGAATCCGTTAAACCGAGATGAACGGTTAATTGCTAAGGCTCGATTGCTCATTCTTAACTAAACATCAATATCAATAAATAATAAAATAAGATGGCACGGATGTCGAAGCGGAGGTTCCGATGCATCGTATCAATGGACTCATATACCCCAGGCTCATTCCTATCGCGGCACTCCTATCTTTATTTGTACTGAGTGCGCTAGCGAGCGTCCAAGCGGAAAGGGACCCGCATCGCCCTGCCTGCGTCGATTCGCACTGCCGAAAAATTAGATCCTTTCTACGAGCCCACTACTGCGGAGCATCGCCTTTTGGTAATGGGCCGGACGACGGTTGTGAAATCAAACGCGTGGAGAAGCCGGGAACAGGCGTTGAGGTACTGGCGGATTACAAGTGCGAGTGGAGCGAAAGCAAGCAGGCGGCGCAGTGTGAACAGCACGGGCAGCCATCCACGGTCGTCCGCAACATCCTGAACGACGAGTTGCACCGTCTAGGCCTATCACCTGATGCGAGCGGGCAAACTTACTTCGAGGTTTGGAAATCGGTCCACTCTAGCTGGTCAGTTGCGATGGCATATTACTCTCGTTCGGTCGGCCCCGACTTGGAACTCTGTGAAGTGATCGTGGTCCTTGACGAAAACTCCCACATGACCGTATTGCGCAAGTTGCCGTTTCAAAAGACTGACGTAGACGTGCCTACGGTTACGCTATGGGCTCCCGTGGACATTGCAGACGTGGAAGGCGACGGGCACGAGGATATTGTATTGGGAGGCGATGCTTACGAGAACCATTGGCTCGAAGTCGTAGGCGTGCATGACGGATCGTTCAAGACTGTGTTTTCTGGCCTGGGCTACTACCTATGAACAAGAGAAAGTGAAAGCGGTAATAGATTCTGCCAGACTTATTCGACGAGGAAACAATGCCAGGCGTAGGAGGACACAGATTCCAATTCGTGGACAAGCCGCCATCTGCGTTTGGGGCCGTCTTTGCGCTTCTCATTGCAAACACATTTCTTATGCTGTTGCTGGCAAATGGTGCCAAGTACTTTTTACCGAAAGCATCACTCGATTTGCCGCCCTGCGAAGCACTTGCGGAACGAGGAGTTCAATATCACGCTTCAGGGATTGTTTGCTGGTACGCAAGCCGATCAATCGCCATCCAATTTATTCTCCTCGCATTGTTGGCTGCCATATTCATAATATTTCGAAAGCGTGTTCACTACACTCCGCCTGATCGGCGCTAGACTTTGGCTAGCGCTTGATCCAAATCTGCAATCAGGTCTTCCACATCCTCGATTCCAACCGAGAGGCGGATCAGGCCTTGGGTGATCCCGATTTCCTTCTGCTTGTCGACTGGTATGGAAGCGTGCGTCATAAGAGCTGGAAGCGAAATTAGAGTTTCCACGCCGCCCAAGCTTTCAGCCAGCGAGCAAAGTTTTACGTGATTCAAGAGCGCCTTGGCGGCATCGAGTGACCCCAGGTCAAACGACAGCATGCCGCCGAATCCGGACTGTTGCCGTTTGGCAACTTCATGCTGCGGATGAGACACAAGCCCCGGGTAAATCACTCGTTTCACTTTCTTGTGAGCCTCCAAGAACTTCGCCACTGCCATCCCATTCAAATTGTGGCGGTCCATGCGCACGGCAAGCGTCTTAAGCCCGCGAGAAACCAGGAAGCAATCCATCGGCGCGAGACCGGCTCCAGCGGACCGCTGCACGAAATATATTTTTTCGGCATCTTCCGGACGTGTAAGGATCACCGCGCCGCCAATGCAATCACTGTGGCCATTCAGGTATTTCGTCATCGAGTGGACGACGATATGTGCCCCGAGCGCGATGGGTTGCTGCAGATAAGGGCTGAGGAATGTGTTGTCCACTACAAGCGTCAGATTTCTTTCGCGCGACAGCTTCGCCGTGGCGGCTAGGTCCGTGACTATCATCGTAGGGTTCGTAGGAGTCTCGACATACATCATTTTCGTGTTTGGTTTGATGGCGGCCTTCACTTTTTCAAGGCAAGAAGTGTCCACGTAGCTGAATTCCATCCCGAACTGCACGAGCAATTGAGTCGTCAGCCGGAAAACTCCGCCGTATACCGCCTGGGACAGGATGGCGTGATCGCCGGGACGCAAAAGCCGGAAGACGGAGTCGATCGCCGCCATTCCAGAAGTGAACACATAAGCGGCGTGGCCTCCCTCTAACTTCGAGATGGTGCGCTCGAGGGCTTTGCGGTTCGGATGGTTCGTGCGGGCATAGTCGTAGCCCTTGCTTTTTCCCATTTCTTCAATCACATACGTGGACGTCTGGTAGATTGGCTTTACGATCGCGCCGGTTAGAGCGTCAGGCTCCTGCCCCACATGAATCGCGTCGGTGGAAAAACCCATCACTTGCCTCCTATCGGAATAATCATCATACGTCAGAGCACCTAGACTCCACAGCCTCAACGACGATTCCGTCGCTGGGCCATGGAAGCCATTATGGATTGCAGTTTTTTAGAACTTGAGAGCGACTGGCTAATCCTGTAAAAGAAAGGTGCTATGAGTTCCACTTCGAGCCGCCGGCAATTTTCGTCCGGTTTCTTAACGCTGGCCCTGCTTGCGACACTCTTGAGCGTTGCCCCCTTGTCGCCCGCTCAATCTGCTAATCAGGAGCAATCCTCCCCCAAGGACCAGCCGGCCACCCAGAGCGAGCAAGCTCAACCTGACAAGGCCGACAAAAAGGACAAAAAGTCATCCCAATCGGCCACAGTAAAGCTGAGAATCGAAGTAACAAGCGCGGCCGATGGGAAACCCATTGGAAACGCTAGCGTCTATGTCCGATTCAATGAGTCGGGCGGTTTCCTCCATCGCGAAAAGCTGACTGAACTGAATTTCAAGACGAACCAAGACGGCTCGGCAAAGGTTCCGGAAATTCCACAAGGAAAAATTTTGATCCAGGTGATAGCTAAAGGCTGGCATACGTTTGGGAAGTGGTACGAGATCGAAATCGACGAGCAAACAATTCAAATCAAGCTCGACCCGCCGCCTCACTGGTACTAGGATTCCTTCAGTCGAACGAAAATTTTTCCTGATTTGACAAAATGCTGGCACAACATTTTCACTTCGGTTCGAACTGAAGTTAAGAAGTTGCAGATCAGCTGGAAATTATTTCATCCAAAAAAAACTGCACAGAAATAGTGCAAAGTGAAGAAAGCCTTTGCCAGACGCTCGATTCCCGGTGTTGCGGCGTTCTTTTCCACATAGTTTTCAACAGAACTGTTGAAAACTTTTACACTTCCTTAACATTTCTTTCGTTCTCTTCACTTGAATGGCTTTTGAATTGCTTTCTGCGGGAATTTCTATTTTCACCCTGGCATCGCAGAATCTCCGATTCTCCTACGCCCGCAACTAGCTTTGTCGTTCGTTGCCCCATGATATGATTATCTTTCCGCTTCGCATATGCTTCCAGCTAAATGAAACAACTCATCCTGAACGCAGACGATTTCGGAATGACGCGGGGCGTAAACGAAGGAATCATCCGCGCCCATCGCGACGGCGTCCTCACCAGCGCCACCTTGATGGCCAACGGCGCGGAATTCGATGATGCCGTATCGCGCGCCAAATCAAATCCAAAATTGGGAGTTGGATGTCACTTAGTGCTGGTCGGGGGGCCGTCGATCGCTCCGCGAGAGAAAATCTCTTCTTTGGCGGACGCGAACGGAAATCTGCCGGAGTCTTTGGCGGGACTAGTGGCGAGATTGAGCGCCGGATTCATTCGGATGAAGGCCATCGAGCGGGAATTGCGCGCTCAAATCGAAAAAATCCGCTCTGCGGGAATCGAGCCGACCCATCTCGACACGCACAAGCACACTCACGCGCATCCCAAAGTGATGGAGGCCGTCGGTCGTGTAGCCAAAGAACTTGGAATCACGCGGATACGCAAGCCCATGGAGAATCTTCGAGA
>JBEKSN010000278.1:0-3940 GCA_049517055.1 Candidatus Acidiferrales bacterium
TGCGACACCGCAGCGGCGATTTTGCGAGTCGCACTGGAAACCGGAAGGCGGCTTAGGTTTTCGAGCGCTAAGATGCGCGTGCGAGGCAGCTTCGGAAGCCGCTCTACGCGTGCGAGGAACGGTAGCAACGTGATATTGCGGAATGTGACGCCGTGGCGCGCGGTGGGAAGTTCTTCCAGAGCGATGCTGTTTAGGCCGAGAGTGGCGCGAAGATGTTTTTTGAGCTCAGCTTGCGGATGGCGCGCGACTTCGACGGCGGGAAATTGCCACATGCGAGAGAAGAGCACTTCGTCGTGCGCGCCCGGATCTTTCACCAGGATTGTGCGGCCGCGCGGATCACGAAGAATCGCGGCGGCGATTTTTATGCGCACGGGGGCGCGCTTGACGCGAGGAGAGGGAATTTTATCGGTCAAGCCAAGCTCGTAAGCGCGGCACCATTTCGAGACGGGGCAGATTTCGCAGCGCGGATTTTGGGGCGTGCAAATCGTCTCGCCCAATTCCATCAGCGCCTGATTCCAATCGCCAGGTGAGCCGCTGGCGAGCCAGTCCTGTGCGGTTTTCGCTAGCTCTCGCCAGCGGCGCGGCTCGCGCAGGTCGCCGCGAATGGCCAGAAGCCGCGCCAGGACGCGCGCGACATTGCCATCCAGAACGCCGAGCGGCGCGTCATAGGCGATACTCAACACTGCAGCGGCGGTGTAGCGGCCGATTCCGGGGAGTTGCAGAGCGGCGTCGAGCGCGCCTGGAAATTTTCCATTGTGATGCAGAAGGATCTCTTTTGCGGCGCGGTGAAGGTTGCGCGCGCGGCTGTAATACCCGAGGCCGGACCAGAGTTTCAAAACTTCCACGAGCGGCGCGCGAGCAAGCGATTCCACATCCGGCAGGCGCTGCAGGAAGCGATCGTAGTAGGGCATCACGGCGGCGATGCGCGTCTGCTGCAACATTACTTCCGCGATCCAGACGCGATAGGGGTCGCGGCCTGCCCGCCGCGGCGGGCTGGCCCGCCAGGGAAGGTCGCGTTTGTGCGCGCGAAACCAGCGCAGCAAGCCCGTTTGAAAACTCTTAAGCTCGCGCGGCGAGAGATTTTCCTTCATGCGCGAGGTATTCTCGCACGAACGCATACGTGGGGCAGGTCAAACATGCGCGTTTCCGGCGTCGCGCCAGAGCACATACGTTCGGACCTCGCTACACTTGGCGAAGAGCCGATCCCTGTCTGCCGACAGGCAGGCCTCGCTTCGATCGGGATGACAAACGTTCAACAATGGGTTGCGCTTCGCGCTAGAGCTGATCGATGAAGAGGAAATAGGAAGAGGACCACAGCGCGGTGGGGATGGAATGCTGGGAACGATTGGTAATGATGATTTTGAAAATTTCGCGATCGGCGGCGAGATCGTCGAGAAATTCTCCGCCGACGGAAGAATCGTCAGGTTTAAGAGTGGCGAGTTCGCGCAACGTTTCATAGATGATTTCGGCGGCCGGGGCCATCTCCGTTGCGAAGCGGTTGGTGCGGAACTGCATGACCGAATTAATTTCATTGAAGTGCCAGGCAATGCAGGCGGTCATGGTTACGGCGCTCTCGAACCGTTCGGCGTGTTCAGCCTCAGCGAGCTGGCCTAGCTCGGCACGCGGGGGGCCGACGAACGGATCGAGGACCAGCATCACGCGGCGTTCGTCTTCTCGCGCGAATTCGCGGACCATCAGGCGGCCGGCCTTCGCGGTGACTTTCCAGTCCACGAACCGCGCGCTATCGGTGTGCAGATAATTGCGCAACGAATGCAATTCGTGGCCGCGGCCGCGAAAATGACTGGCCATTTCTCCGCTTAAAAGTGGAAGGACTTCGTAGAACTGGTCGGTGGGCGCGACGCGCGGATACACGACGATTTCGAGCTGTGAATCGACCTTTCGGCTTTTTTCAAAGAAGCCGAAGGGAAATCGCGTGCGTATGCCGAAGGTATCCTGGTGATAGACGCCGCGCCGGGGAAACATCAGCTCGACTTTCTGCCGCGCCGACCCTTTGCGTGGGATGTAAGGAAAGAATACGGGCCGGCTGAGAATTTCGGCGGCGCCTTGCTTGTTTTCGCCGGCGACCCGCAGAGAAAACGACGGCCAAGTATCCTTTTCGTTGCGCAGTTCAAGTTCGGCGAGCACCGGTTGTTCGGCGAAAATATGCTCGGGCATATCGAACTTGAGGTCGATTCCAGTCAAGACCGCGCGAGACAGCACGCCCGAAATCAGGATTCCGGCGAGCGAGCACGCGAGGATCATGAAGAGCAGGTTATTTCCGGTGTTGACGGCGGCGAGAACCAGGATGAAAACGGCTACGAGGTAGATGATTCCTTCACGCGTGAGGCGGTAGTTCACCTGATAAACGAACCAGCGCAGACTGGTGCGCCGGGCGAGCGTGGGTACGATGACGACGGCGACCCAGCCGGCCAGACCGAGTGCGATGATAGTGGAGACGGCGGCAACGCCTACGCGGCCTTCCTGCGCCGCTGCGGCGGAGAAAAGCGCGACGATTAGCGCCGCCGAAAGCACCAGCATGGCGATGCCAAAATTGCGCCACCCGGAACGGTCGCGATTATGCCAAAGCCGCGCGATGAGAGTTTGTTCCATTTCTGATGCCGGCGTCTCGCCGGCTACAACGGCACGCGCGTCGTGTCCATGATTTCGCCGAGTATCGCTTCAGCCTGCTCGGATTTTTTCTGTGTGGAGACGTAACGCGAGCTGACCACCACGCGGTGCGCGAAGACGGGGACGATGAGGCGCTTGAAATCGTCGGGCAAACAGTAGTCGCGGCCTTCGAGGAAGGCTCGCGCCTGCGCTGCACGATGCAGCATCACGGCGCCGCGCGGGCTGACGCCCAGGCTCAGCTGTTCGGTCTGGCGCGTGCGTTCGACGATTTCGAGCGCGTAGTCCAGAAGGCTTTCTTCCACTTTTACCTGCGAGGCGGCGCCCTGCATAGCGATCACGTCGGCCGCGTCCATCAGTGCTGAGATTTTGTCCATCGGAGCGGCGCCGGAATTATTGCGAATGATTTCTTTTTCGCTCGCTCGCGAGGGATAACCCATGCGGATGCGCATCAGAAAGCGGTCGAGCTGCGATTCAGGGAGCGGATAGGTGCCGTGATGTTCGATCGGATTCTGCGTGGCCAGCACAAGGAAAGGTTTGGGAAGCGGATGCGTGGTGTTGTCCACGGTAATTTGCGCTTCGTTCATGGCTTCGAGCAGGGCCGACTGCGTTTTCGGCGTGGTGCGGTTGATTTCATCCGCGACGATGATGTTCGCGAAGATGGGGCCGGGCTTGAATTCGAATCCCTGGGTGGCGGGATTGAACACGCTGACGCCGATCACATCGCTGGGCAGCATGTCCGAGGTGAACTGGATGCGTTGGAAGGAGCAATCGAACGAACGGGCCAGCGCCTGGGCTAATGTTGTTTTGCCGACGCCGGGAACGTCTTCGATCAATAGGTGGCCGCGCGCGAGAAGCGTGGTGAGCGCCAATTGAATGACGTCTTCTTTGCCTTTCACTACTGCCGAGATGGAGCGCAAGAGCCCGGCGAGGCGCGTGCTGGCGTTGGTGGTCGTTGTTTGCAATTGGCACGGCCTTCTGCTACAAAAAGTCAGTACTGTGGGCGACTAGCTCAGTGGTTAGAGCGCTCCCCTCACACGGGAGAGGTCCAAGGTTCAAGTCCTTGGTCGCCCACCACGAACCCCACATACAAGTTTTATCATCATTCATTGGACGAAGTGAAAAGGCGAACGGTACAGGTGTGTTCAAAAGGTTTTAGAAAGCAGATACAATCTAGAAGAGAAGAGGGGCAGCGTGAGCTATGCATGGTCAAAAGAAGAGGCGCAAGCGTTTTAGAGAAGGATTGATCTCCGTGGACGGGGTGAGCCTCTCTTGGCGATTGCTCAGCGAGCCACAGTGGACTTCGGAACATGGA
>JBEKSN010000279.1:0-3936 GCA_049517055.1 Candidatus Acidiferrales bacterium
TAGGGCTGCAATCTGCGCCTTCACGAATGAGGTTGTTCCGATCGGCAAATCGCCGCTCTTCAGCCACTCCTCGAGCGGCGCAATGGCGTCCGGATCGCCGCGCCGGCCGAGAGAGAACAGCGCCGTGAGTTTCACGTCGAAGTAGGGCTCCTTCAGATATGAAATGAGCGCTTGGGTGATTTCTTTATTTTTCTTGTCGAGCGCAGCGACGGCGCTGATCGCCGCGCCGCGAGTGTTGAGCGGCTTCCCCGGACCAGACCATTCCAGCAGTAGTGGAACTGCTCGGTCGTCGCCCAGGTCTCCAAGCCCTCCAAGGCCGGCTTCGCGGAGAATATCATCCGGCGAATCCGATTTGACGGCTGCCGTCAGCACATCGAACGCGTTCGCGGCTTTGATTCCGGCGAGCGAACGAAGTGCAGCGGCGCGGACGCGGAAGGCTTTATCGTTTGCGGCGATGTCCGTGAGTTTCGGGCCCAGCGAGGCGTCGTCTTTGAACATGCCCAACTGCTGTACGGCGACCTCACGAACCCAGGGCTTTTCGTCGTTCACCGCGCCAAGAACCTGCTTCTCCGCGTCGGCTCCTCCGATCTTGCCCAGCGTTCGCAAAGACTCGGAGCGAACGCCCCAAAAAGGATCGTGCTGCGCCGCTTCGCCCAGCGCAGGAATCACGCCGGAATTATCCCGAATGCCGGGAGTAGCCAATGTGGCAGCGGCTTCGGCACGGTCCGGCACGGTTGCCCCGTTCTTCAATTGGTAGATCAACGCGATGGCGTCGCGCTTGAAATCCAGGGTTTTCAGGACGTTGTCGCCCCTGTCGAAAACCACCATCAACGGAGCGCTGTCGGCCGCCAGGGTAAATGTTTCCTCGGCTTTGCTTACTTCGATGGGATAGGTTTTGCGGCTTGTGGATGTCGCAATTTCAACGTCCACCGGCATGTCAAATAGGCCAACCATGCCTTCCACTTTTTGTGTTTGCTTCACGATCAGCTTGATCTGATGCGCGGCGTCGTCGTACGCGTAGCTCACGTTGTAATTCGGCGCCCCCGCGCGATAAATCCACTGCTGGAAGAATTGGTCCACATTCGTGGCGGTGGCCTGCTCAATGGATTTTTGCAGGTCCGCGGTAACCACGTTCTGCCCGCGATTCGTTTCCAGGTAATAATGCAGCCCGCGGAAAAAATTCTGATCGCCGAGCTTGGTGCGCAACATCTTCAGCACCCAGCCGCCCTTGGTGTAGATGTTGCCGGAGTTTTCCAGCGAGTCGTCAAAATCGTGGGTCACTATCGGATTGTTGAAGAGCCGCGGATTCCGAAACCACTGGCTCTGGTCGCGCCAATATTCGTAGGCGACCGCGTCTTGGCCGTATTTCTGTTCGGTCCAAAAATGCTCAAAATATGTGGCGAAGCCTTCATTCAGCCAGAGATTTGCCCAATCCTTGCAGGTGACCAGATCTCCAAACCACTGATGCGCCATTTCGTGCGAATCGAGGTTGTCCGCGCCTGAGGGAGTTTCGCCGGCAAGCCGAGGATCTACAAGCCCGCGAGTGGTCAGCGTAGTTGCGCTGGTATTTTCCATGCCCCCCACCACGAAATCGTTCACCGAAGTTTGTGCGTATTGCGCCCAGGGGTAGCGCACATCCAGATGGTCGGAGAAGGTATCCAGCATCTGCTTTGTGTTCACAAAGGTTGAATCGATTTTGGACTCATCGCCGCGAGGCACTACGAATCGCAGCGGCATGCCGCGCCAAGTGTCCTTCTTTTCGACAAACTCGCCCGCTACCGCCGAGATCAGATAAGTGGAAAGCGGCTGGGACTGCTTCCAATCCCAGGTCTTCATGCCATCGGGCTCGTCCTTGGTGCCGAGGAGTTCTCCATTCGAGATGGTCATCCAGGCAGCCGGGACGGTGAGAAGCATTTCAGAAGTCGTTCGGTCGTTTGGATAATCGTAGATGGGGATGTAGTAACGCGTGTCTTCGGCTTCGCCCTGGGTCCAGATTTCTTTGGGGCGGTTCGGATAATTCTTGTCCGGCAGAATGAAATAAATGCCCTTCTTTGGCTGCCCTTCATAGCGAATAAAAACGTCGTGATGTTCACTGCGTTTCGAAGGCTTCGCGAGCGAAACGATAAGTTCTTTATCCGTGGTCGAAAATTTTGCGTCCTTGCCGTCCACTGTTACGTTGTGAACGGTCAGGTCCACGGAATCAAACTTAATCGCTTCAATGCCGTCGCGCAGCATGGAAATGCTTTCGGTCACTTCGCCACGTACTCTTTTCTGTTCGAGGTCGAACCACAGATGGGTTTTGACGTTCTGCAAATCGTAGTCCTTGCTCCGGGCATATGGCTCATCCGCGCGCGCGATGACCGATAACATCAAGGACGCCGACAGAACAAAAGCGAAATTGACCAACGGCCAATTCCGGCGCGGGCGCGAAGGTGCATGCTTCATTCTTCCCCCTTGAGAAAAAGAATTTCGTCCAGCAAAGCAATAATTATAGTACGGGAGCCGTTCGGGTACGAAGTTCGCAAGGTTGCTCTGGAATTACAGAAGACCTTTCACCAGGCCGCCGTCCACCGCGATGGTCGTGCCGTTGATGTAGCTTGCGCGCTCGGACGCGAGAAATGTTACCAGCGCAGCGAACTCTTTAGGTTGCGCTAGCCGGCCGGCGGGAACCTGCGCGCTCATATTCTTAATGGCCTGCTCGCGGCTGATTCCGGCGTCTTTCGCTCGAAGTTCCACAAGCTCTTCCAGGCGGTCGGTGAGCGTAAACCCGGGGCACACGTTATTCACAGTGATGCCGTCGGCGCCGAATTCGTTCGCGAGCGTTTTGGCCAAGCCCGCTACGCCCGCGCGCAGGGAATTGGAAAGCAGCAAGCCGTCGATGGGCTGCTTCACGGACACGGAAGTAATCGTCAGCAGGCGTCCCCAATGTCTGCGCTGCATGCGAGGGAGTACTTCGCGCGCGAAATAGACGTTGCTCAGCAAAGTCAACTCGACGGCTGCGTGCCAATCTTCGAGGCTGATGTCGAGAAACTTTTTTGCCGGCGGGCCGCCCGCATTCGTGACACAGATATCGATGCGGCCGTATTTTTTGTCCACGTCTTCCACGAAAGCGCGGACGGCTTCGGGCTTGGTCACATCCACCGCGCGCCAAAAAACTGCACGGTTGTTGGCCTTCCCGATTTCGTTGGCTGTGCGCTCGATATCAGCTGCGGTCCGGGCGCAGATGGCCACTTCGCAGCCTTCCTTTGCAAATTCTTCAGCTGCTGCGCGGCCCAAGCCTTTGCTAGCAGCGGCTACGATTGCGACACGCCCTTTCAGTCCGAGGTCCATTTGTTAGTCCTTGCCCGCGTTGCCGCGGAGGTACGCATCGTCTTTGCGAATCCAATCTTCGCGCCGGGGAGCGAAGAAATCTATGTCCACGGTGTCTTCCAGGGCTTCGGCCCGGTGTGGCACATTCGCAGGAATCAGCAGAATTTCACCTGCGCGCAAGACAACTTCGGAATCATCAAACTTAAATTTCAGCGCTCCCGACAGAATCAGAGAAAATTGTTCGCTGCGATGTGAATGACGCGGCACAATCGCTCCACGCGCAAGAACAATGTGCGCGAGCGTGGCGTCTTCGCCGTTCAGCATCTCACGGGTGATGCGGTCGCTTAATTTTTCCGTTTCGATTTTCTCAAAGGATGTGGCTGCCGGCATGTGTCCCCCTATCGGACCATTGTTGCGCTCTGAATCGTCCATCGAAACGCTCAAATCGTCAATGGCGGCGAGCATGGGGCACGCGTGTTGCGCGGCTTATGACTCGCCTTCGGACACTGAAAAAATAATGTCTTCCGGGTCGCGGGTTCGACTAAGATGCGCGCGTGACCTTCCTCGGCTGGATCGCGGCAGTCGTTCTTTTTTTGCAATTGCCGATCCCGTTCTATTGGTTCGTAA
>JBEKSN010000280.1:0-3936 GCA_049517055.1 Candidatus Acidiferrales bacterium
GTGCTACCCGCAAGTTTTCATTTTCCTTTCGCGCAGCCGGAACCTGACGTCTGGCTTCCACGGGTGTTCGATCCCGTCGCGCTCACTCCTGCGATGATACGCACCGGCGCTTCGTACCTCGTCGTGTTCGCGCGCTTGCAGGCGGGCGCAGATCTCGCGCAGGCTCAAGCCGAGCTTGAGGCTATCAGCGAAACCTACGCAAAAGATTTTCCCGGCTACGTGGACGCCTCGAACTACACGCTCCAAATCGTTTCTCTGAAGGAGAGTCTGGTCGGGCCTCTTCGCGTGACGTTGTTGCTGCTCCTGTCGGCGGTCGGTTTCGTGCTGCTCATCGGATGCACCAACATCGCCAGCATGCTTCTGGCCCGCTCCACCACGCGACAAAAAGAAATCGCGATACGTCAGGCGCTGGGCGCTTCGGCTCCACGACTCATGCGCCAGCTTCTCACCGAAAGCGTGCTGCTGTCGGCTCTCGGCGGAATTCTAGGCGTCGCTCTGGCGGCGGGCGGTCTGAGGCTGCTGCGTCTGTTGCCGCCGGGAACTATTCCGCGCATTGAAGAGGTCAGCCTTGACGGCGGAGTGCTCGTCTTTTCGCTGGTACTGTGCGTCGTCACCGGCATCGCCTTCGGATTGGTGCCGTCGCTGCTCGCTTCGCACCGCGATGTAAACGAAACGCTGAAAGAAAGCGGTCGCGGCTCGAATGAAGGGCGCAAGAGCAGGAGTTCGCGCGCCGCGCTCGTGGTGGTGGAAGTTGCCATTGCAGTTGTATTAGTCACCGGCGCAGGCCTGCTGATGAAAAGTTTTGGCAACCTGATGCACGTAGACCCCGGCTTCAGTCCCACCGACGTGACCACGTTCCTGATGACGCTTCCCAAATCCCACTACCCGCAGCCGACGCAGCAAGCCGAGTTCTATCGCCGTCTGGTTGAAAGCGTGCAAACTTTGCCCGGCGTGCAATCCGCCGGCGTTTCGAGTTTTCTGCCGCTCGCGGGCGCTGTCCGTTACGTTTATTTTTGCCCGGAGGGAATGGTCTGCCAGGGAATCGGCAAAGACCCGGTGATCGCCATCCGCCAAATCACGCCGGACTACCTGCAAACGATGCGCATCCCCCTGCTGCGCGGCCGTGTGTTCAACGAGCAGGACATCGCAGGAGTAAAACCTGTCGTAATCATCAACCAAACCGTCGCGCAAAAATATTTTCCCGCGCAGGATCCCGTCGGCAAGCATTTGGCAAATTCGCGCGACAAAATCGAAATGGAAATCGTCGGCATTGTCGGCGACGTGAAATTCACCGGGTTGAACACTCCCTATATTCCCGAAATGTATATGCCGCAGGCGCAGAATTCTGCTGCCACCATGACGCTTGTCGTCCGCTCGACTTCGAACCCGCAGCCCCTGATCGCAGCCGTGCGCCAGAAAACCGCGGAGATCGATCCAGATTTGCCTTTCTCGAATGTCGCGAGCATGAGCGAAGTCGTCTCGGCATCAGTGGCGCAGCCCCGTCTCACCACCCAATTCACAGGATTTTTCGCTGCTCTGGCTTTGATGCTGACGGCTGTCGGCATTTACGGCGTGCTGGCGTACTCCGTCACTCAGCGCACCCACGAAATGGGCATACGCATGGCGCTGGGAGCGTCTCGCGGCGAAATTCTGAAGATGGTGGTGGGGCAGGGAATGAAGCTGGTACTCTCCGGCTTGGTCCTCGGTCTCGTCGTTTCGCTCGCGGTGACGCGGCTTCTTACCACGCTGCTATTCGGCACCAGCGCGAGAGATCCCCTGACCTTTGCTGCCGTAACGCTGCTCTTAGTCGTCGTGGCACTGCTGGCCGCATACATTCCCGCGCGCCGTGCTGCTCAAGTGGACCCAATTGTGGCCCTGCGCTACGAATAGGACGTCTTCAATCGGATTCCTTCGGCGCGCTCCGATGGTCCGCGTGCGCGGGTTTCTCGAATGAATGATAGAGGAAATCCAGTTGACAGTTCGTTCCGTAGCGGGATACGCTCGCCGGGCTTTCGGTCCTCGTCTTATCAAATCCAGGAGGAAAATGTGAAATTGCTTAAGCTGACTGCAGCCCTCAGTGTGTTAATGCTCCTCGCGCTTTCCGCGGCGGCGCAAGAGCCCGGAACCATCGCCTCGATCGAACTCCAGACGCCGAAGAACGGCATGCTGAAACAATATGAAGACGGCCGGAAACAAAAGGCCGAGTGGCACAAGCAGCAGAAGGATTCGCAGCCGTTGTTCGTTTTCCAAATTCTCACCGGCGATCACACCGGAACGTACATGGTCGCCCGCTTCGGCCAGCATTGGGCGGATTTCGACAAGCCGTCGGTTCCGGATGCTGACGATTTGGCGCAATACCAAAAGCTAATCGGGGGCAGTGTGGAAGGCCTGGTCACCTCCTACTGGGAAGACCTGCCGAAAGTGAGCAATCCATCCACGGACATGAACGGCAAGTACACTGAGGTCATCACCTTTCACATTCGCTACGGACACGGCGATGATTTCCGCAGCGCCATCGCACGAATGGCCGAGGCGCGGCAAAAGATGAACTCGCCGTCGCACTATTCGTGGCACCGACTGGTGAATGGCGGACCCGGCGGCACCTATGTCATCACGTTCGAGCGCGCTAATTGGGCTTCGATGGGGGACGACCCGGCGATCAAACCGTTGCGCGACGATCTGCGAGCGGCCTTCGGCGAGCAGGAAGCAACGTCGGTGATCGAGAGACTCAACACCTCGATCGAGAGCACCTACAGCGAGTTAATGGAGTTTCGCCCGGACCTGAGCTACCTTCCGGCCAAATAACAGCCGGTTCGGTAGGTGGTTTTGATTTGGGGCGCGGGGCAGTCTGTCTGCGGTATGCGGTACATGCAGTTTGGCTAAAAGCAAGTCAGGCCGGCCTTCACGGGCCGGCCTTTTCTTTTTCGAGGCGTTCTTCTTATTGCTGCCTTCGCGGGCGAAGCATCCGCTAGTCGGCAGATGCTCCGCCCGGTGTGCTCTCAACAAAAAGACTACTTGGGCCTGCCGCCACCAGACGAGCGGGGAGCGGCCGACTGCCTTTGCTGCATTTGCTGTGTCTCTTGCGTGTGCCGCTGCTGCAATTGCTGTGTCTGCTGCGCGTGCTTCTGCTCTACTTGCTGCGTTCTGGCGTCATCAGCCTTTTGTTTGGTCAACTGCTGATGTTCCTTGTCCTGCTGCTGCTGGAGCTTCTGCCTTTCTTGCGTCTGCCTTGCTTGCAGCTTGTCCTGTTCCTGCTGGTATTTCTTATCCGTCTTTGCGTTCCCGGTGTTTGGAGCAGCCCCGTGTTGTACCGCCGGGAGATCGTTAGGATGGACGGCTGATCGACCGCCGGTATTCTCCGCGCGCCCACCGGCTTCTCCGCCTCTCACCACGCCATTGCCCTTAAAATCTCCAGGTCGCGCAGTTGCAACTACTCCCGGTTGGCCGTGGTTGAACGATGCGCGTTGCTGTGGATCAGAGCGGGCAGCCTGGATATGTGCGGTTTGTGCGGCTACCGGCCCGATATGTCTTTCATGTGCGGCAGCTTCTTCTTGCGGCGTCGGACGCGCGTCAATTCCACCGTGGCCGTTGAAACTAACGTGAGAATCGTTCCTTATGTCCACGTGCTCGTTGTAAACATTGTGGAAGTCGCCGCCCACATGCCAAACTGATGTGTTATAGAAGAAATGCCCTCCTTCCCAACGTCCACCATAGAAGCCGTTACCGAAGTAACCGAAACCATAGTTGATCCCGCCATAAAAACCTACCGTGGGACCCCAATAGCCATCATAGAAAACAAACCCGGAGCCGCCCCAACCCCAGTAGGGAGGGGTCCACAGGAAGCCGACTTCCGGAGCCATTACCCAAGTGCCCGGGATCCAGTAATAGTCGGCGGCATCGTAGTCATAATCCCAGTATCCAGGCGTCCAGAAATAA
>JBEKSN010000281.1:0-3927 GCA_049517055.1 Candidatus Acidiferrales bacterium
GAATCGTTCACGTGCACCACCCGAACGCGCTCGATGCCTACCGTCCGGTCAATCGCTTGCAACGTCTTTTCCAAACCTTCCGTCGTGCGAATATCCCATCCTGCTGCGAATGTGTGGGCCGTATCAATGCACACTCCCAGCGGCAAGTCCGGCGACGCATCGAGAACCGCGCGCAGTTCTTCAAATCGCGAACCAAGCGACGTGCCCTGCCCTGCGGTATTTTCGAGCAGGATTTGCAGCCCCTCAAGCTTCAAACCGCGCGCCGCTTGCTTCAGGCCTTGCGCAATCGCGGAGACTGCCGCGTCTGCTCTGCTTTCCTTGCTGCACCCTGGGTGCGCCACCAGAAAGTCCGCGCCCAACGCCAGCGCGCGCACGATTTCTTGGTGAAACGCCTGAACCGAACGCGTGCGCAACACCGGATTCGGTGACGCCAGATTGATCAAATAATTATCGTGGATGACCAGAGGACCAAGCCCGAGCACTTTGCGGCGCTCGCGAAAACGCGTCGCATCCGCCTCCGAAATTCGGGAGGGTCCCCGAACCCACATCCGCGGGCTGGAGGAAAATATTTGCAGCGCGTTTGCGCCGAGTTCGTGGGCTATCTCGAGCGCGGCGGAAAGATCTCCGGCAATCGAAGTATGGATTCCAATGCGGGTGCTGCCGTCTTTCCAAGCGGGAATTTCAGGTGGCGGAGGCGCTTCCGGACGATACTCATCAGCTGCGTCAAATGCGAGTTGGCTACTGTGGTTGTCTTCCGCCATTACCTCTGGGTGTCCGGGAGCCAAGAAGGCCGGGAATTACGGGCAGCGATACAGCAGCTCCGCGCGCATCCGTTTAAACAACGATTCTAACGGAAACCCGCGCGTTCCGCAAACACTCTCCGAACACCTCAAAATCGCGAAGTTGCAAGGCTAAAGAAGGCACGATCACTCTTTGCTTGGCGAATGACCCGGCCTTAGGACAAAGCTGCCGCCGAAGTCGCGCCGTAAAAGCTGAACCATGGTTTTGCCGCCGACAACTTCGAGTTCACATTGTTGATGTTCTTCACGCCCTGATCCTGCAGCCAGTCTTCCAGAGCTTTTGCGCCTTGCTTTGCATAAATCGGAATGCCTTCCTTCCAGGTGGCGCGCCCGCACAGGACGCCGGAGAAATTTACGCCCGATTCCGCGGCAAGCTCCAGGGTCTCTGCGAAAACGTCGTTGTTCACTCCGGCAGAAAGATAGATGAACGGCTTCTTCGCCACCGCAGCAGCCTTGCGGAAATAGTCCTTCGCTTGGTCGCGCGTGTAGGCTGATTCGCCCTTGCAAGCCTTGGAGCCGGCAACGAAAGCCATGTTCACCGGGACCTCGACCTTCAGCACATCGACTCCATATTGCGGCTTCGAAAATTCCTCCATGCTGCGCGTCACGATCTCCGGCTTCTTCTTGGCATACGCCGCGCCCTTTTCGTCGCCGCCCTCTTCGTAGCCCACGAATTCGAGGAAGAACGGAACATCCGAAGCGACGCATTCAGCGCCGATACGTTCAACCCACGCATGCTTGATGTCGTTCACTTCGCGCGAATCAAAAGGCGTGTAGTAGAGCAGAATCTTGATGCAGTCCGCTCCCGCCGCCACCAGCCTCCGCACGGACCAAATGTCGAGAAGGTCAGGCAGCCGCCCAGGACGCGTGTTGTCGTACCCGCTATTTTCGTAGGCCAAAAGCAACCCGGCATTCGCGGAGCGAACTTTCGCGGCAGGCAGGCCGTATTCAGGATCAAGCAGGATCGCACTCGCATGTGGCGTCAGGACGCGCACCACGGCGGTCTTGAACTCTTCCATCATCTGCGCGGTCACGTCTTTTTTATCGATTCCCTTGTCCTTGGCAATAGCGCTCTTAAGCGACCCGCGCTGGTCCATCGCCGCCGCCGCGATTACTCCGCGCGAATCCGACACCGTTTTCATGCCCTTTTGCTTGCCCGGGGTGATCTTCATATCGTGAGCCCTCCGAAAATTGCGAGTCTGAGGATGAGCGCGCATTCTAACACGGGATTTAGGAGGTGTGGAACGCTGTCAGACATACGGCGCGCGCCACCATCCTTCGCGCTGAGGAATCAGAGAAACACTATGCGATGCTGCTGCGCTTCCACCGAAGCCACCCGCGATAGCTCATCCAAAAAAGCCGGACCATAGCTGGCCACCCACGGCAACGGCGAAAGCGAACGTTCCTGCAAACCCTTATGCGGATACAACGCGTCCAGCATTAGTCCTTCGTACCGACCCAGTACACCTCTCCGCACACTTTCAGCGCGCCCAGCTTTGCCCTTTAATTTCAGGAATTGGTAGAGCATCTTGCTTTCCGCTGAATCGAGCGCGTCAATCAAGGTTGTGTCAAGTTTCTGTAGCGGGCTGCGGTAAGACTTCAGCAGCCGCCGCAGGGCTTTTTCGCCCGCGTCAAAACGGCGCGTGAGGGCCCGCGGTAAGTATTTCTCCTCCATGCGGGACCGCAACAGCTGGCGGCCCCGAAAAACGTCGCCGATTTTAAGGCCGAATTTCCCTAGCTTCCGCGCCAGCAGCGGCTCAACAATCGTAAAGCTCGCGCGCGGCAAAATCGCGGGCATGCGGCCGAGAAGCTTTTCGTAAACTACCTGCGCCTGCGCCATGTAAGCGATCTCGGCTGGGCCGGCGATGTACGCGGCAGTCGGAAGAAGCGTGTCCTGAACGATCGGACGCAGCAGCACGTTGGGCGTAAAAGCTTCGGGAGTCTTGTCAATCGCGGCCCGCATCTCTTCCAAGGTGAAAGATGCATGCCCGGCGTAAAACTTGCCATTTCTGCTTCGCAGCGCTTCCCGGCGCCCGTCCACGTTGTAAAAAAGCAGCGTAGATCCGGAACTCACCTTCACCTGCGCGTGAAATCCGGCGTGATCGAGCTCCTTCGAGCGCGCCAGCAGTGCCTCGCGCAACGAGTCCGCATCGTCCAGCGCGCGGAGATAGATGTTTGCTGAAAAACGGTGCAGCCGCTGGTCCAGAGGGTCGAAAAAAATAATTCCACGTCCCGCCACCAGCCGTGCCATCAATTTCCCGAACGCTGAACCGTAAGTTTCCTCTGGCGTGTATGTCTCCCGCAAAGCTCGTCCAACTCCCTCGGCGAAACCGCCCCGCAGACTTTCAGCCGCTTTCTCTACAAGCGCCGTAATTCCCCGCCCCAATTTTACTTCGCCAACACGTCGTCCTGATTCCGCCTGCGTTTCTGGCAACTCAAATTGCGAAAAGCCGGTTTCCGTGTTCCACGCTACGTGATTAATTTCCGCCAGGTCGTGGTCTTCAGTCGCCAGCCAAAATACCGGAACGGCGTCGATGCCTTTTGCCGATACCTCTTCCGCGTACTTCACCGCGGATATCGCTTTGTAAAGACTATAGGCTGGTCCCGTAAACAGCCCCACTTGTTGCCCGGTGACTATCGCCGCTGCCCCACTAGCGAGGCGATCGAGGTTCCGAAAAGTATCGTCGCCAGCGCCGAAAAAGCGATTCTGCTCCCGCAGAACGTCCGCCACGCCGCTACGCACTCGCGCCGGAAGCTGGATTTTACGAGCGGCTGCAACGACCCCCGCCATCGTGGGCGGCTGCTCGAAATAGCGAGCCACTCGCGCAAAATCTTCCACAAAAATTGAAAATAATTTTGTGGTATGCGGGATTTCGCTAAACGGAAGACAATGAGACTCCATGGAGGATTTCATAATACACGCGCGCAATCTTCGCAGCAACGTGAGTGGGACGCGCACGCGCCCGAAAAGTTAGCGAAATACATCGATCCCCTTGATGTTAACTGTGTCTATTACAAGAGATGCGCGGATTGTGCCGTGAGATTCGACAGTAAACTGTCAATTTCGCGGCCGGCACTTTCGCTAATGGGGAGGAGCGGCGGTCGTGGCGGGCCCCCGAAGTAGCCT
>JBEKSN010000282.1:0-3906 GCA_049517055.1 Candidatus Acidiferrales bacterium
TCCATCACGCGGACGCGCTCGGGTTCAGGCAGCGATTGCTCGGCGAATGCGGTGAGGAGATCCGCGTCCGGATGAGTTCCGGGCGCCGAGGTTTCCTGCAAGCGCTTCAGCACGATTTTGGGAACGTCTTGCATGTACAGTTTCAGCGTCTCCTGTCAGCGTCTAAATCCTCAGCTTCTTCTAACTTTTGGCCCCGCGTTCAATCTTTTGCTGAAAACGCAAAGCATCCTGCTTCTCTGAGAACGCCGCCGATGGAGTTTCTTGCCCCAAACTGCGGCGAATATTCATTTGCAGGTCGCGCACATCCACTTCCAAGGCCTCTTCGGCTTCGCGGCGGCCAATTCCCTGCCGCATCATGTCCGCCAGAATTTCCTTGCGCAACGACTTAGCCAGTTTGTCCACCTTGCGGCTGACGGTGGATTCATGAACGCCGAGCATGCCGGCGACCTCCGCCAGCGTGCGCCCATCGAGATAATACGCGGCCAGCACCAAACGGTCTTCGCTGGAAAGCGCGGCCAAGGCCGAGTCTATAGAGGATTGCAGGCGCGCGTGCGGAGAAGCGTCCGGCTCCGGGTGGGGCGCTGCAAATTGCGCGCCGCCTTCGATTTCTTCGTCCAGGCTCACCAGGCGTTTCGCCCGGCGGTAGCGATTCACAAATTCCTGGGCCAGCACGGTGCGAAGCCAGCCTTCCAGCGAACCTCGCCCGGTAAACGATTCGAGCTTCGAAACGCGTTGGCCGTCGCGCGAGGCGGTGCCGTACAGATCGGCATACAAGCTATCAGCGAGTTCGCGGGCGGCCGAATCCTCGCGCGCAATACGCAGCGCAGCCAGATGAAGTTTTTCGCGATAACGGATCAGGAAAATCTCCCAAGCGGAGTTGTCACCGGCGGCGCAGGCGCGGGCGAGAGCGAGTTCGTCCACGCGCAGGGAGAGTAGAAAACTGCGAGCTTCGGAGGCGCTTGCTTCCGCGGGGAGATACTTCGTGGCCACGGTACACAGGATCGCGGCGAAACTTTCGCGGCTAAGACCGAACTTCTCGCACCCGCTTTTCGCGTGCAATTCCGCCAGCATCTCGGCGACGGCCGATTGCACGGAAGCGGAGATCGGTATGGTGGCGCTCATGCGATAGAAGAAGAGAACAACGTGCCGCTGCTCCTGATGCTACCAATTCACCGGATGCGCGCAACGTTAATTTTGTCTGCAAGGTCCGGCTTTCCTTTCGTTCTTCCCCCATGTGGAGTAGAGCGGCGCGGAGATTGCGGCGGCAGGGACGGCAAGTCCTGGCGCGGCGCACCAGTCCGCCAAAGGGAGGATAGCTATGGGTCCGAAATTATTTGTGGCCGTAATTGCAATGGTGGCAGTGGCCGGAATGCTGTGGCCGCAGCCACGGTCGGTTCGTGCCGGACAGGAGAATCCTGCTTCCGGGTACAAGGTGCTGGAGGCAATCCGGAGCGGAAGCCTGACGGTGTTTCCGGTAGTCGCTTCCAAGTCCTACGCCACCAGCGAATTTCTCACGCTGGACGAGGGCTTGCGCTCGGGAGAAGTGGTGGTCACCGAGTACGGAAATGTACGCGGCCTCGTGCGGCAGCGTGTGGCGCCGGCGGCACAGCGCGATAATGCCGAGGTAAACCGGTTGGTGCTGGTAAACAACTCGAAGCGTCCGCTGTTGCTTTTGGCCGGCGAGATCGTGGCCGGAGGCAAGCAGGACCGCGTGATCGGAATGGATCGCATCGTTCCATCGGAAAGCGATCCTATAGACCTGAGTGTGTTCTGCGTGGAGCCTGGGCGTTGGGTCGCCACCAGCGATCGTTTCGGAACTTCCGGAGCGACGTACGGCGGAGTAGGCGGGGGCCGTACTGGCACCGCCGCCAGCGCCAAGAACTCTGGAACACTTATGGCTCAGCCTTCCGTGCGCGCCAAAGCGATGGGTGAAAAAGACCAGAGCCAGGTTTGGGCCGAGGTCAGAAAGCAACAGCAGTCCATGGCGGTCGAAGTGCAAGCGTCACCCACGGCGCCGATGGCTCAGGCTTTAAATTCCACAAGTTCCTACGCCGTGGTGATGGAGAACCAGGACGTGAAGCAAAAAGTGGACGAGGTGGCCAAACCGATCGAGCGGGACTATCAAAGCGTGATCAAGCAACTGCGGGACCGCAACGCGGTGGGAGTGGTGGTGGCAGTGAACGGGCGGGTGATCTGGTCCGACGTTTTTGCCAGCACAGAATTGCTGGAAAAATATTGGCCGAAGCTGGTGCGCTCGTACGCATCGGAAGCGGTGGCGACGCCGGTGAAAGGCGGAGAGGCGACCTTGGAACAGGCAGAATCGTTTCTGGCGAATATGCGAGGCCGCCGGGAAACGATTGAGAGCGAGCCGGGAGTGTTTCGTCACACCCAGGTCAACGGCGACGGCTTCAAGGCGTTCGAGCTGACGTCGCTGCTGCCGAAGACGGGCTTCGATGTGCACGTGGCGAAGATGGCGGAGTAAATGACCGCTAAACGAGTAACCGCGACTAGAATCAGCCTCGACAATCGCCAAGGGCCGTCGGCAGCTTCACCCAAGCTGTGGCGGCCTTTGGCGCGATCCTGAATCCCGGCGAATACAGTTAAGCTCGGATTTCCGCGGCTGCTTTGCGAGCGCGTACGCGACGCCGGATAAAGCGAACGAGCGCCCACACGGCGGCAACCGTGACCACGAGTATCAGAACGACGAAGGCAATGAGTATGCGTATCGTATTTTCCATCGTGAACTGGCCGCGTACGGTGTAGAAGCCGTTAAAGCTGCGGACCGCCGCGGGCAGCGCGAGGACGTCGTTCTTCGTCAACTGCAGGACGTGTTCTTGCGGATGATAGGGGGCTTCCCAGGAATACAGCTCCCCGGCAGAATTCATTTCGATATGCCCGCCAAGTACGAAACTCACCGGCCGGTCCTTGACGAAAGCAGCGATCCGCTCCGCGCTCGCAATATCCGCGCCGGCGTCGTCGATAAGCAGGCGGGCGGGCATCAGAAAGTCGCCAGTAAACAATAATCCGGTGCTACGGTCGTAAAATGAGACTTCCGTCTCGTTGTGACCGGGCGTCGGGATCACATCAACCGTTCGATCACCGAGATCAACTTGAGCCACGCCGTTCGGCCAATCAGTGAACTTGTAGAAGCTTCGAACGCTGTCGATATCAAATCCAACCACCTGACCATTCGAGAAACGCGCGAACTGCGCATCACCGGCGCGATGATCAAGGTGCCGATGGGTGTGGACCACGAGCAAGGAAAGTTTTGTAGCGCCGTCTCCAGGAAGCAGCCGCATCACGGTCTCTGCTAGCGGAACCACGTTTGGATCTGCAATGTCGCCGCTGTCGATTAGAAGCGCCTTCGTTGTTCCCACCAGCAGGTACATGAAAGGCGCTTCGAAGGTAGTGCAAAGATTCTCTCGAAGAATGAATGTTCCGGTATTGTACTGATGCTCCTGAAGAGGGGGCTGCGGGTCCTTGGCGCAATTCGCCGATCCTTCGTTCCAGCGAACATCCATTGATCCGGGCACAAGTTGAGACCACGCAGCGGCGGGCGTGAACAGCGCCGCGGAAGCCAGCAGGGCGAAGAGTGCGAGCCGGCTGGAGAGCCGTTCGTAGATGATGCGATCGGTTTCGCGCGCCATGGATTACCAAGCCTCCTTACGCATTGAAAGAGTCAGCTCACATACTGCGATGCAAAATACTCCAGTCAAGCCGGAAATTATTTTCGAGCTAGCGGTGCAAGAATAAGAAGTGGTAAAAAACTTATAGGAGGCAGTTATGGCCACTACAAAAGTCGGGATAGCACCAATGAAGGCGGCGCAGGTTCCCAAGCCGGGAGGCGATTTCGAAATCGTCGAGCGCGAAATTCCTAATCCGGCGGCAGGAGAGGTGCGCATCAAG
>JBEKSN010000283.1:0-4288 GCA_049517055.1 Candidatus Acidiferrales bacterium
TCGCGCGGCGAAACCAAGCTTCTGAGATCAAGCCTGTGATCAATGCTTTTGGAGTGGACCCGGCATCGCAAGAACTGTGGGCGGCAATGGGCGATGAGTTGTCGCGCTTCGACAAAGATGGCCGCCTCGTCGCAACCTATCGAACCGCTGCCCAGGACGGCACCCGGCTCGAACCGAGCGCAATACTTATTGAGCCCAACCGCATTCTGCTCGCCGTAGATCCTCTCGGCGTGTATGAATTCGCGCGTCCTGATAAGCAGCGTCTCGCCCCAGTAGCGGCGCCTCATCCGTGAAGATTTCTCGGACGTAGATTTTACAAAATAATCTGTCATGATTTTTTTCGGAGAAGCAACTGGAAAATCGACTGTGGAAAAGCTGTGAACATTTTGTGAAGTCTGTGCAAATATCTCGCTCAATTTTCTCTTGCTACCTGCGTCGCGATTAGGCAAAATCCCGGCTCGCTTCTCCAGTGCAAATCTTTCGTGCTCCCGGCTCGCTTCTCCAGTGCAAATCTTTCGTGCACACATGAGATGCCGTGACGCGGGGCGCGTCTCGTGACATCGGACCTGAAGGCCAAGACAAAAAGCATCCCGCCGGCATAGGTGGGGAGATTTCCACAATTTTTCCACACCAGTGGAAATTGTGGCAAAGGGTACATTCGCTCGATGAACCTCTGGGATAAGATCCTTCAGCACTCCGAACGCCGCGTCAATCCTCACAGCTTCGCTACCTGGTTCCGTCCCACACGTCTCGAGCGCGCGGAAGAGGATCGGCTGGTCATTCGCGTTCCCACCCGGCTGTTTTGCAAGCGGTTGACGGAAACTTACGGGCAACTGCTGCAGGCGGTCCTGACCGAATTAGGCCGGCCGCAGCTGCAACTCGAGTATCTTTGCGCCGAATCGGAACCTGCCGCGGCAAACGCGCCGCCCTCTCCTCAGGCTAAGCTGGATTTTGATTCAGCAGCGAACCAGTTGAACTCGCGCTACACGTTTGAATCATTCATCGTGGGCGCTTCGAACCAATTCGCGCACGCCGCAGCCATGGCTGTCGCGGAACAGCCGTCGAAGTCGTACAATCCGCTCTTCCTGTATGGCGGAGTGGGCCTGGGCAAGACCCATTTGATGCAGGCTATCGGTCATACACTCAAACGGCGCAATCCCTCTCTTCGTCTTACCTACATCAGCGCGGAAAAATTTACGAACGAAGTAATCGCATCAATCCGCCTGGAGCGGATGGCGGCGTTCCGCGACCGCTTCCGCAATATGGACGTTCTGATGGTGGACGACATTCAGTTCATCGCCACCCGCGAACGCACGCAGGAAGAATTTTTTCACACGTTCAACGCGCTCTACGACCAGCAAAAACAGATTGTGATTTCTTCCGATTGCCCGCCCAAGGAGATTTCTTCCATCGAGGAACGCCTGCGTTCGAGATTCGAGTGGGGACTGATCGCGGACATTCAGCCGCCCGACCTGGAGACCAAGATCGCAATCTTGCAGAAAAAAGCGGAAAGCGAGCGCGTACAAGTGCCCGATGACGTCGCCGAATACATCGCTCGTGCCATTAAATCGAATGTTCGCGAGCTGGAAGGCGCTCTGATCCGCCTGATGGCCTACGCTTCGCTTACCGGAGCCGTGATCAACCTGCCGACCGCGCATCAGGTTCTGAAAAATATCATCGAGAGCCAGGACAAGAAGGTCACCATCGAGCAGATTCAGAAGCGTGTGGGCGAACATTTCGGCTTGCGCGCGCAGGATTTGAAAGTGCGCAGCAACTCGAAGCAAATCGCATTCCCGCGCCAGGTAGCGATGTTCCTGGTGAAGCAACTCACCTCCGCGTCGCTCCCGGAAATCGGCCGCCAATTCGGTGGAAAGCATCACACCACGGTTCTGCACTCTATCAACAAGATTCAGATGCTTCGGCAGTCTGACAAAGATTTGAACAAGACAATCAACAGGCTACTCGACGCTTTCGGTTAGGCTTAGCCTGAAATGCGCCGCTGCTGCGCTGTGGTGGCTGTGCGCACGTTGTGGAAATGAGCCGGCGCCAAGTTCTAGCCATCTTTTTCATCCGACTCGCGCGGCTTTCCACAAGACACACCGAGCGCCAAGCCACGCAGGCGATGCGAGTTAAAGCGTTTTCCGCAGAATCCACACATGCGGCGACGGCGACGGTTTTCTTATATACTTAATTTATAGAATAAGGCAGTACAGTAGTAGCCTCAGCGGTGTAAAAGAAAGCAACAACACGAGGACTGCCCGAGATGGAATTCAGCGTAAAAAGATCCGACCTGCTCGATGAACTCAACCTGACCCAGGGAGTTGTCGAGCGCAAGTCAACAATTCCCATTCTGTCGAATCTGCTGGTCGAAGCAAAAGGTAGTCGCCTGACGATTACTGCAACCGACCTGGAGCTGAGCATCCGCACGTCCTGCGAAGCCAAAATCAAAAAAGAAGGCGCAGGAACGATCCCGGCCAAAAAATTATTCGAACTGATGCGCTTGCTGCCCGAAGGCGAGATTAAGTTCAAGCTCCTCGATAATCACTGGGTACAAGTCACTGCCGACCGAAAAACCTACAAGCTGGTGGGTATGTCAAAAGATAATTTCCCCGCCCTCCCGGCTTTCCCGCACGCGCTGGTAAAAATCCCGGCAAAACTGCTCGCCGATGTCATCGCCAAGACGACCTTCGCAATTTCACTCGAAGAGTCCCGTTACACACTGAACGGCGCCTTGCTCGTTCTAAAACCCAACTCAATCACAATGGTTGCTACCGACGGACACCGCCTGGCTATGGTCGAGAAAGATCACAAATTTGAAGGGTTCTCCACGGAGACCCGCGTTCTCGTTCCAAAGAAAGCGATGACCGAAGTCCAGCGCCTCGCTGCTGAATCCGGTGACGAGAGCGTCGAATTCGCGCAGGACGAAAGCCACCTGTTCTTCCAGTTCGGCGGACGCCTGCTCACCTCGCGCAAACTAACCGGCCAATTCCCGAATTACGAAGCGGTTCTCCCGCGCGATGCCAACAAAACCGTAGCTCTCGAACGCGTGGAATTACAGGAAGCGTTGCGCCGCGTCTCGCAGTTAGCCGACCAGCGCTCGCACGCCGTAAAATTTATGCTCTCGAAAGAAGGCTTGGAGCTTTCCGCTTCAAGCCCGGAATACGGCGAGGCCAAGGAAGTGATCGAGAAAGAATTTAAAGGCGAAACCATCTCGATCGGTTTCAACGCGCAATACCTTCTCGATTTCCTGGCCGCCGCCGCCGACGGGCCCATCAGTTTCGAATTGAAAGACGAGCAGTCCGCCGGTCAGCTACGCCCTCTCGCTGACGAATCCACTCGCTACCGTTACGTCGTAATGCCTATGCGCATCTGATTTTCGGCCCATCGGAAATCATTTTCAAACTCCTTTCTCTGCAGTATTTTCACCGGCGTTCTAAGGTATTGAAATGCGCTTCCATGGAGAGCGTAAGTCGTTGATTATAATATGGCTAGGTTCACCTTCTGCCGTCACAATCACCTTGTGAAAATGCCTGTTTTCCGGTAAAATTTTGTTGTTCTGGATTCCTCCTGAACGGCACTATCCGACCCGAACTCGCTCCAGTTTTCTTGCTCGCGCCAGGGCAAAAAGAGCCAGTCGGACTTGGACGATTCCTCTTCGCTGAGGAAAATAAAAGCTTCGCCGCGTCTCCCCGGAAATTTCGGAACGGGACGGGATGAAGCTGCAACCCTTCGAGTCTCGCAAGCGCGAACGCGCCTTGGACAAATGTCCAAGCCGGAATTTCCGGATGCTGAGGCCAATGGGCAAGGTAAGTGTCGAGCCGTCCGCGCGACCGCCTTCCCGTGTACCACCAAGCGTTTAAAAATTTTGCAATCATACGATCTAGCGGTCTGAGGAGACGCACGACTCATGGCTGAAAAAGAAACTGCGGGCGGCAAGAGCGGCGGTCACAAGTACGACGCCACATCCATCAAAGTTTTGGGCGGCATCGAAGCCGTTCGCAAACGTCCTGCGATGTACATCGGATCCACCGGTGAGCTGGGGTTACATCATCTCGTCTGGGAAGTGGTCGACAATTCCGTGGACGAAGCCATGGCCGGCTTCTGCGACGAAATCAACGTCTCGGTGCACGACGACAACAGCGTCACCGTAGTCGACAATGGCCGCGGCATCCCCGTGGACATGCACGCCACCGAAAAGAAGCCCGCTGCGGAAGTAGTCATGACCGTGCTTCACGCGGGCGGAAAATTCGACAGCGACACTTACAAAGTCTCAGGCGGATTGCACGGC
>JBEKSN010000284.1:0-3883 GCA_049517055.1 Candidatus Acidiferrales bacterium
AAGGTCCAAAACGAAATGCCCAGCGGAAGGATCAGCTGCCGAAAAGCGTGCAGCGCAGCCGTTGACGGTGCGCTGTTTGCGATTTCAGGCAGGTATTTGAACGTTCCCAGCAGCGCTACGTTAAACGCAATCCCCAGCCACAACCGGCCCCGCGTCGTCCGCCGCCGCAAATAAGCGCCGAGTCCATAGTTCACGAGAGAACTGAAAACCAAAATCCCAAGAAACCAAGCGCCCCACAGCACATACAGCGCGTAGCTTATCGTCAGCAGGAGAATCTGCCGAACGCGAACGGAGGTTACGGCATTGACGGCGGCCAAGCTCCCCAGGCAGCCGATTACATAGGCGAGCAACTTGAATGTCACAATTTGGACCCGCTCGGGGCCGATGGCGCACAAATTCTATTTTTTGTCGTGACGCGTTGTCAACACACCGCTCGATTCACCTTGGAACACTTGTACAGCTTCGGAACACGAACACCAATCGCCCGAAAACAGCAGCAGTGCCGCGCTGCTAAGTGGAAGTGCTCCAGCAAGTTACTCCGGTTATTTTGCCCGCGCCGCCCTCTCTTGGCAAAAGACGTGCACGTTCGTCCCTACTCGCGCCGTCGTTCCGTGCGCAGCTGCGAACATGACGCTTCCTGACAATCCCGCGCTGGCCAATTCGCAGTCACGCCGGGCCGGCTTGAGGCGTGCCGAGAGGCGCCAGTGGTGGCTGTCCTTTTCGGGCGTCCTGGTCACTTTGTTACTTACTCTCGGAATCGTCTCGTTTTCCGTAACCATCTTCATTCTTCAACGAAATTTCTGGGATGCGCTCAACATCCATATGGCGATGCGCGCTCTCGTCGGCATGGTCTTCCTCTTCGTCGTCTATGTGGTCTATCAGCAACTCCAAATTCATCGCTTTCGAATGCATTTGGTCGAACAAGAGGAGCTATTTTCTCTCATTGGCGAAAACGCCGCGGACATGATCGCCGTGGTTACGGTCGACGGCCAGCGCCTTTATAACAGCCCGTCCTACCAAAAAATCCTCGGCTACTCTCCGGAAGAGCTCGAGAAAACCTCCGCCTACGAGCAGATCCATCCCGACGACAAGATAATCGTACAGGCCGCAGCGGCCGAGGCTCGCAGCTCCGGCATCGGAAGCCGCGTGGAATATCGCATTCGGCATAAGAGCGGCGAATGGCGCGTGCTGGAATCTACAGCCAGCGCCGTCCGGGATTCCGCCGGAGCAGTCGAGAAACTCATCATCGTCAATCGCGATATCACGGAACGCCGGCATTTGGAGCAACAACTCTTACTCTCACAAAGGCTCGAGGCCGTAGGCAAGTTGTCCGGCGGAATCGCCCACGATTTCAATAACATTCTGGGCGTGATTATCGGTTACAGCGAAGCGATGCTGCAAAAAATGGCCCCGGACGATCCTTTGCGTGAAGCGGTCAACGAAATCGAAAAAGCCGGTCAGAGAGCCGCAGCGCTGACCCAACAACTCCTGGCTTTCAGCCGCAAGCAAGTTCTCGAACCTAAAATTCTTGACCTTAATTCGATCGTGGCCGATGTCGAGAAAATGCTTCGTCGTCTTATCGGGGAAGACATCGACTTGAAAATCGTCCCATCACAGTCATTGGGAAAGGTGAAAGCGGACCGAGGCCAAATCGAACAAGTTATCTTGAACCTCGCGGTGAATGCGCGTGATGCCATGCCTCGCGGGGGCCAGCTGAAAATCCAAACCGCCAACGTTGACCTCGACGAAACGGCCGCGCGTAGCTTGCGCTATGTCGTTCCGGGACGCTACGTCATGTTGCAGGTAAGCGATACCGGCACGGGCATGACTCCCGAAGTCCAGGCCCACATCTTTGAGCCTTTCTACACCACCAAAGAACAGGGCAAAGGAACCGGGCTGGGTCTGGCCACTGTCTACGGAGTCATCAAGCAAAGTGGCGGTTACATTTTGCTCCATAGCGAAGTCGGAAAAGGCGCCAGATTTGACGTGTACCTTCCGCGGGCCGAAGGGGTTGCTGAAGTCGCACCGCCAAGCGAGGCGCCGATCAAGCGAGTGCAGGGATCGACAACCATCCTCCTTGTGGAGGACGAATCATCGCTTCGAAAACTCACCGGCAATACGTTGAAAGAGGCCGGCTACAAGGTTCTCGAAGCAGGAGAAGCCTTCCAAGCGATGGAACTCGCCAAGGAGTTCGACGGGACTATTGACCTGCTATTGACCGACGTCGTGATGCCGGGATTGAGCGGCCGTGAGTTGGCTGAGAAATTGCGTCCCGAGCGTCCGGAAATGAGAGTCCTCTACATATCCGGCTACACCGACGGAGCCGTTGCGACACATGGGGTTCTGGAATCCGGGATCACCATCCTGCGAAAACCTTTCACCCGCGCACAATTGCTGCGCAACGTCGAAGAAATTCTTGCCAAGAAGCAAAACGAAAGGATACCCGAACAAAATGCCGAATACGCTGAAAGTGGAAAACAGCAGCGTCCTGCCTGACGCGCTTAAAACGAAAACGGCCCGGCTCTTGATTATCGACGATGACGAGTCCTTGCGGAAAGTAATGCGATTTCGCTTGAAGGATTTCTACGACATCGTTGACAGTGGCTCTCCCGAGGAGGCTCTCGCGCTGGCCTTGCAGTACAAGCCCGACGCGATCTTGCTCGATCTGATGATGCCCAAGTACTCGGGTTTCGAAGTTTGCCAGACTCTTTCTTCCTTGAGCTTTACCTCCCAAATTCCCATCCTCATCGTCTCCGGCGAATCCAGCGAACGCTACAAAGATTATTGCGAAAGCCTCGGTGCTAAGGGCTTCTTTCAAAAGCCGGTGGATATGTCGGCCCTGCAGAAAACTTTGACCGATCTCATCGCCCACAGCCACGATCACCCGAGCCCCGACCCGCGCGTACGTCTCCGGGTCATGCTGAAGCTCCGCGGAATCGATTCGGCTGAGACTCCCTTTGAAATCTTGACCCCCACCGAGAATGTAGGATCCATGGGCTTTTACTGTGGCTGCAGGCATTCGTTGGATGTGGACACCGTCGTCGAAGTATTTTTCCCCGCACACGGAAATTCAAGCGCGGCAAAGGCGCGTGTCGCTCATGTGGATTGGCCGGGAACAGAGGGCCAAAGATGTGATTTCAAATTCCTGGAAAAGCCGGCTGAATGGATTTTGAGGTAGAGCCCCGCCATGCCCAAAAATTTCAAGTGGCCGCATTTTCGCGAACGAAATTCGCCGAAAAAACCATGCGGCTGTTGCCGCCCGGCAACTTAGAATCTACGCTATGGCCAGAGGCTGGGAAAGCAAGGCTGTCGAAGGTCAGGTTCAGGAATTCGAATCTAAGAAAGACCGCGCGGACAAGCGGCGATGGACTCGCGAACAAGTGGAGATCCGCCGCCGGCGGGAAGTGCTCCTGCTTTCTCGCGCGCGCGTTGAGAAGCAGCTGCAATCCAGCCAGGACCACCGCTATCGCGAGCAGCTCAATCGCGCCCTCGCCGATCTCGATCTGCAAATCTCCAAACTCGCAGACCCCGATTGACCATCCGCCTTTTTTTGCCCTTAGTCGCGCGCGCCGGTATCGGAATCTTCGATAAAGACAATGCCCATGCCGTTCTGGCTGTGCTCTCGGCCAGGCTCGAAATGCACCACCGTTCCGCGCAAGGAAAGCACGCTCGAACGTGTGGGGTCGCCGGAAGCCTCGATCACCACGCGCACTTCCGATTGCAGCCGCGGCCGGTTATTCAAGCAAAGGTAAGCTCCCTGCAGGCTCAGGTCGCGCACCGTCGCTTTCTCTTCGAAGGGTTTGCCGTCTTCCGATTGTCCCGTGACCGTGGCCGTGAACCGAAGCCGCCGGCGCTGTCCCAGGCGTGATTCGCGCATGGCCAC
>JBEKSN010000285.1:0-3879 GCA_049517055.1 Candidatus Acidiferrales bacterium
TACCGAACAATGCAGGAAAGAATCTCGGTGAGAAGAGGAAGGAGAAGAGAGACCTTCCGAGAAGAGTTCCACGAGAGGACAGCAGAGCAAGATCTTTCAGAAGAACATCATCCTTCACGATGATGCAGGAAGAATCTTCCAGAGGAGAGTGCAAGAGGCAGCACAGAGGGAGAGGAACAAAGGATCTACGAGAGGAAGAGCACTCACGAGAGAAGAAAGAGTACAGAGAGTCTGAAGAGAAGAAGATGCAAGAAGAGGTTCACCACGCCTCTCCTCACAGCCTCCTCACTCCTGACACTCATGCACACTACATCCGAGACACAGCCTTCAAGAAGAACCAACAAGAGGAAGGGCACAAGAGGAAGAGACAGCACACAACGAACAAGAGAACGGAGACACAACGAAAGAGGAAGAGCACAGACACAACAGCAAGAGGAAGAGAAGAACGAGACCTTACAGCAGAGACCCGAAGGACCAACGAGAGAGGAGCAGAGAGGAACATCACGACAAGAACCTACACAACAAGAGGGACAGAACAACAGAAGAGAAGGAAGGACAGAGAAGAGAAACACAACAAGAGAAGAGTAAGAAAGAAGAGTCAAGAAGAACACAGAAGAGTCAAGAGAAGAGTAAGAGCGGAGAGGAGAGCAGAGAAGGCAACAGAGAGCACGAGAGGAAGCACAGAGGGAGAGACAGCACACAACGAAAGAGGAAGAGCACAGACCTTCACGAAAGAGAACAGAAGGATCTACAGGAGAGTGGAAGAGAAGTACCGACAAGAGCAGGAGTATAGCCATGCACTGAAGGATCGATGAGAGAAACCAAATGCGTTTCTACCTACTCAATGTTCACACAAAGAGAACCAACCGAGGGAGCACTGCACTCTACAGCACAGACAGAGCAGAGGAGAGCAAGAGAAGGACAGCGAAGAGCACAGGAGAGGAAGAGAAGAACAGAAGAGAGAAGAGAAAGACAACCACACAACCCTCTCACGTACACTCTCCTTCACACGATCTACACCGAAGACATCGCAGCACACTCAACGTACACGAGGAAGAGAACAGAGGGAACAGCACACAGCAGAAGGAGACAAGAAGAAACAGAATCAGAAGAACCCAACGAGAGACCGTCACAGGAGAGAATGGAAGATAGAAGCATGAAGAAGCATAGAAGAAGAGGTCACCACTCCTCTCCTCCCACACTCTCCACACTCCCACCGTCCCTGCACGCACCAACCTCACAGCACAGCAAGAGGAGCAAGAGAGGAAGAACAGAGGGCACAGTCAGAGGGAAGAGAAGAGCCATTCAGAGAAGAGTCATCAAGAAGAGAGAAGAGTCAAGAAGAACTCAACAGAAGAAGAAAGAAGAAAGACAACCACACAACCCTCACTACACAGGAGGCAAGAGCAGAAGGATCTACGGTAGAGTGGAAGAGCACAACCGAACAAGAAGATCTACACGAAGAAGACAACGAACCAAACACAAGAGACCCAACAGAAGGACCTACGAGAGGGCAGAGACAGGACACGAGAGAAGAGAATGCCAACGGAGAGAACGGAGGCACAGTAAGGAGACAGAGCAGCAGAAGAGTACAGAGTCACACGGAAGAAAGAGTCAAGAGGAGAGCAAGAGCAATCACGAAGAGAAGAACACCACAGAAGAGAAGAAGGAGATCACGACAAGGAAGAGTGCACGAAGAGTCAGAAGAAGAGAAGAATGGAAGAAGAGGTCACCACTCCTCTTCTCCCACACTCTCCCTCCCAACCATTCCTGCACTCTGCAACCTCACAGCACAGCAAGACAGAAGAGGGCACAGAAGAGTACAGCAAGAGGGAAGAGCAGCAGGGAAGAGAAGAACCATCCAGAAGAGAAAGAAGCAACACTCCATCTCACTCCTCACGCACACTCTACACCCAACACAACACTCCAACCCTACATGAAAGACAAGAAGGATCTACGAGAGAGGAGAGCAAGAGCAATCACGAAGAGAAGAACACCACAGAAGAACACAGAAGAAAGAAGAACACCACGAGAGGAGAAGAGTCCCAAGCAAGAAGGGACACAGAAGAGAGGAAGACACACGAAGAAGAAACAGGAGAACTCAAAGACAACACACAGAGAAGACAACACTCCACACGACAAGGAAGAGCATGGAAGAGTGAAGAGGGAAGAGAGGGAAGGAAGAGGTTCACCACGCCTCTCCTCCCACACTCTCCACACTCCCACCGTCCATGAGTGACATCCAACCGCACAGAAGAGTCCGAGCCAGAGGACCTACACAGTACACCGTACAGCAAGACAGAAGGATCTACGGAAGAGGAGAGCCAGGAAGAGACGACCAGAAGAAACAGAACAGAGAAGAGAAAGAACACAGAAGAAAGAAGAGCAGAAGAGACAAGAGAAGAGGAAGGAGAGAAGAGTGCAGAGAAGAGCCACGAAGAAGAGAACAGGAGAAGAACCAAGAGAAGAAGGAACACTCACGGTACACGAGACAGAAGGATCTACGGGAGAGGAGTGCAAGGAAGAGGACAAGACCACAGCAAGAGGAGACATCCCAACTGAAGAGAAGAAGGACAACACTCCACACAGAAGACAGAACACTCCAACCGTACAAGAGAAGAACACTCACGACAAGAAGGACATGGAAGATAGAAGTAGGAAGAGAGGGAAGAGGTCACCACTCCTCTTCTCCCACACTCTCCACACTCCCACCGTCCATGGGTGAACCTCCAATCGCACAGAAGAGCCCGAGCACGAGGACCTACACAGCACACCGTACACGACAGAGCAAGGACAGAGCAAGGAGAAGACCTACACAGAAGAGACCAGAAGGATCTACGAGAGAGGAATGCAAGAGAAGACAGAACAAGATCGTACAACCGCAAGAGGAGAACCACAGAAGAGAAGAAGGAACTCAGAAGAACCATCACCAAGAGGGAAAAGCACAGACAGAAGAGCAAGACCACTACAGAAGAGCAGAAGGATCTACGGGAGAGGAGTGCAAGGGAGAGACGACAAGACCACAACCGCAAGAGGAGACACACCACAGAAGAACATCACTGAAGAGAGCAGAGGAAGACAGAAGAAGAACAGAGCCGAACAGAAGAAGAAAGAGTACAGAAGAAGAATGTACAAGAAGAGTTCACCACTCTCTTCCTGTACACCCTCACCGGTACCCTCTCCTCACAGCAAGACCCTCACTCCAGTCTTACAAGACAGAGAAGAACACAGACAGAGCACATCCTTCACGACGAAGAGAAGAGAACGTACACAGCACACCGTACAGCAAGAGCAAGAAGGATCTACGGAAGAGGAGAGCAAGGAGGAGAAGACCTGAACGTACGCAACCACAAGAGGAAGACAACACAACAGAAGACAAGAACCACACAGACAGAGAAGAACCTTACACAGCAGAAGGAGACACACGAAGAAGAAACAGAACGAGAAGAACACAAGAAACAACACAGAAGAACACTCACACGAGAGGAAGAACATGGAAGATAGAAGAGGGAAGAGACAGAAGGAAGAGGTCACCACTCCTCTCCTTCCATCCCTCCACACTCCCACCGTCCATGGGTGAGCATCCAACCGCACAGAAGAGTCCGAGCAAGAGGACCTACACAGCACAGACCGTACGGCAAGAGCAAAGGATCAACGGAGAGCAGAAGAGGATAGCAAGACCCACAGAAGAACACAAAGAAGAGTACAACAGAACCAGAAGAAGAAAGAAGAATACAGAAGAGTGTACAAGAAGAGTTCACCACTCTCTTCCTGTACACCCTCCCTGCACTCTCCTTCCTCCTCACAGCAAGACTGCACAGCCAGACCGAAGAGAAGAACCACGACAGACCTCACAGCACACGAGGAAGAGAAGAAGGA
>JBEKSN010000286.1:0-4639 GCA_049517055.1 Candidatus Acidiferrales bacterium
CGAAGCTCGCACCTTCGGAATGGAGTCGCTCTTCCGCACCGTCGGAATTTATTCCAGCGTCGGCCAGCGCTACGAGCCGGTGGACGTGAAAACTTTGCTCTACTACAAAGAAGCCAAAGACGGCCAAATTCTGGAAGAAGGAATCACCGAGGCGGGCTCCATGGCGTCTTTCATCGCCGCCGGCACCGCGTACGCCACTCACGGAATCAACACCATTCCGTTTTTTATCTTCTACTCCATGTTCGGATTCCAGCGCATCGCCGACTTCATCTGGGCTGCCGCGGATATGCGCGTTCGGGGTTTCCTGCTGGGAGGAACTTCCGGGCGTACCACGCTCGCAGGCGAGGGCCTTCAGCACCAGGACGGCAACAGCCACGTGTTGGCCCTCACCGTCCCGAACCTGCGTGCCTACGATCCCGCTTACGCTTACGAGCTGGCCGTGATCATTCAGGACGGAATTCGCCGCATGTACAAAGAGGGCGAAAGTATTTTTTACTACATCACCGTGATGAACGAGCCGTACGCCATGCCCGAAATGCCCGACGGCGCGTCCGAAGGCATTCTGAAGGGCATGTACAAGTTCCGCGCTTCCTCCAACAAAAAATCAAAACTGCGCGCGCAATTGTTCGGCAGCGGAGCGATCCTCAACGAGGCGCTGCAAGCCCAGGAAATCCTCGAGAAAAAATATGGCGTGGCCGCCGACGTCTGGAGCGTCACCAGTTACAAAGCTCTCTACACCGACGGAGTCGAGACCGACCGCTGGAACCGCCTGCATCCGGCGGAAAAGCCGCGCGTCCCTTATGTGACGGAAATGCTGAAAGATTCGCCGGGAGTTCTCGTCGCCGCCACCGACTACTTGAAGACTTTGCCGCATATGATCAGCTCCTGGCTTCCGCGCCGAATCGCCTCACTCGGCACCGACGGGTTCGGCCGCAGCGACGGCCGCACCTCGTTGCGCGATTTCTTTGAAGTGGACGCGCGCTTCATCACCCTCGCCGCGCTGAATGAACTTTTCCTCGATGGAAAAATTGAAGAAAAGGTGGTAAAGAAGGCCATCGCTGATCTCGGGATCAACAGCGAAAAGCCTAACCCGGTAACGTCGTAGCTCTTCAGCGTTCGCAAAGAACGCGGCCCCGCCCCAATCTACCGGGACGGGGCTTTCATTTTACGGCGTGATTTTCGCTCCGCCGCTCAATTCCCTTTCGCCGCGAATTTTTGCGCCACCTCCTGGGACGAAACCACCGGCACGATTTCGAAGTCCACCAGGTCGCGCCATTCGGCGATCCACGGCTCGAATAACTTTGGATCCTCGCATTCCATCACTTGAAAGCAGCGATCGAACTTTTCTTCAATCCAGCTCGCAACGTACTTCAGCCCTTCAGGCATCATCCGCCCGTGCTCGCGAAAGCGCCGGTAAATCGGCTCCGCGTCGCGATTCTTGAATCGCTCGATCACCATGAAGAGCATTCTGTCTCCTCGTTTGCTGTATGGAAGGGCGGGGCTTCAGCCCCGCCGAAAGCGCCGTGATGTAAGAGGGCTTTAGCCCCTGAAGCCGTTTTTTCTCGCACGCGAACTCTCCTCATACCACCGCCCTTCCTCCATCCACCACAATCACCTGCCCCGTCACGAAGTCGGCGCTGGCTAGATATGCGACGGCGCCGGCGATGTCGTCACCCGTCCCGGTGCGATGCAGCGGGACGCGCCGAATGTAATCTTCATCCGGAAGCTCGCCCGGAAACTGAATCGTCCCGGGCGCGACGCTGTTCACCAGAATTTCGGGTCCCAGGGCGCGAGCCAGGCATTGCGTCAGCATGATGCATCCTGCCTTCGACACGCAGTAGTGCGTGTAAGACGGCCACACGCCGAGCGACACCAGATTGATGATGCGCCCGCGTCCCTGGCGTTTCATGATCGGCGCCGCCTCCTGCGCGCACAGGAATTGCGATTTCAGGTTCACGTTCATCATGTGGTCCCATTGCTCTTCGGTCAGGTCTTCAAACTTCACGGCCTGAAAGATGCCCGCGTTGTTCACCAGAATGTCGAGCCGCCCGAATTCGTTCTCCGCGGCAAGAAATAATTTTTCAACGTCCTGGCGCTTGGAGACGTCTCCTCCAATCGCCACCGAGCGCGGCCCCATAGCGCGAATCTCCTGCGCCAGCTCTTCCGCCTCCGCTTTCGACTCCATGTAATTCACCACCACGTCCGCGCCCTCGAACGCCAGCCCCAGCGCAATGCTCCGGCCCACCCGCTTCGCCCCGCCAGTAACCAGCGCCACCTGCCCTTCCAACCCTTTCCCCGACATCGCTTCCTCCCTGCTAATGACTCCAGCTTCCGTGCAGGATGACACGTTAGCATTTTGCGCGCCGAGACGAAATGATGACGGCGATAGACTGCTTCGCGATGAAAAGTGTTGGGACGGCGATTGCAAGTGACCTTGCGCGCGCGTGAATCCGAGCTTCGCAATTCGATGAGCGCAATCGCCTCGAATCAGCCTTACAACTCGTTGTGCTATGATGCCTTCAGAGGAAGCTATGAAATCCACGGGCATGAAGTCTAAGCGGGCAAAAGCTAATGGGTCGCGTGATAAGGTTCGCAAAATGCGCAACGATTCTCACGCTGCGAAAAAGATTGGCAAGATCAGGACTCCTCTGGCAGAGAAACGCACGGATACGCGTGCAGGGCGCCGCGTGACGAAGGAAATCTTGAGAGAAGTTCAGACGAAGTTCAACGGCTAACCTGGCAACTTCCACCGAGCGTCAACTCATAGAAGGGATCCGCAACCCGCAGGCCATCGAGCCCTCTTCTCTGAGCTGAGTGGGCGCAGCCATCGACATCATGTCGTAGCCGCGCCCAGACTCAGGCCAATCTCCCGCTGCAAACCCGCGCTTCAAGATCCGGTTTGCCACTACCGAAGGTCCTGCTTGATTTACTTCTTGCCGCCAGTTACGTGGCCGCGACCATCGCGCTCTTCGTTTCCTTTGAAGTGCGCACTATCGACACGCTTTGACTCCTCGGCTCTGTCGCCGACCTTTGGCGCTGGGCCCTTATAACCGTGCTCCGGATGGTAACGGTTATTCACGTGTCCGCGGAAACCTTCACTGCCATGAAACCACGGGCCAGCGCCGATGAAGACTCCGCCGTTAAACCATTCTGGACCGTAGTAGCCGGCAGGAGCGCAGCCGTAAGGAGCGGCGTCATAGTATCCGTAGGGACATCCAGGCTCTACTCCGACAGCGACGACGACTTGAGCCGACGCTTTTGGAGCGGTGACAGTGAACAACAATGCAGCAACAGAAGCTAACAGCAGAAATCTTAGTCCGCGCATAAAATCTCCTGGGTAGTTTAATTTGATATTTTCCCGAGCAGTTTATCGTATGGTGACTGACGGTTCCGCGACTGTGCAAAATCGAACACTTTCAAAAATGACATCAAGTCGATAGCTTGGCTAACCTAACGCACGCAGTTCGCAACAATTCACCGCTCGCCGGGTTTCAACTACTGAGCTTCGCTTAGGATTTGGGCCGATACTGCAGGGCCATGGCAACCAGGGCGCCCATCAGCACGGCAGGAAAAAGCTGTCCGACTACGGACTCTGCGATGGTGAGCGAGCGCGCGAATGGAAGTATGGGATTGATGTCGCTACCGACCGTGGTGAGCGTGGTAAAGCTGTAATAGGTGAACTTCGCGGTGAGTTGGTCCAAATCGGCCGGCGTGGAAACGAATCGGAAGGCGCCGGGATGAAGTTGTTCAAGAAACTCATAGGCGGAGGCCCAGGCCAAGCCCAGCAGAAGATACGCGCTGAGGCCGCCCTGCACCCGGCTCCAGGTGACCGGGCCGGTGCGAAACGTCACCCGACGTAAATAAGCAGAGTTGCGGCAACGAGTACGCTGCCGAGCTGATGAAGAAAGGGCGTCGGATGAATGCGCCCGGCCCCCAAGATCACCGCAGTGCCGAGGACCACGGCGATCACAACAGCCGTGGCGATGCGGCTCTGGTTTACCACCAGGGCTGCCGAAATCATCAGCGCGACCACCGCGATTTCGAAGAAGATGCGTCCGCGAAGACCGGCTTCGCGAAGCGGTGTAATTACGAAGATCAGGACGGCCAGCGCGATGGTAACGAGTGTCAGACCGAGGTCGCCGGACCAGAATTCGCTCATGCGCATGCGGAGAAGAGTGCTTCGCGGTTGATTTGGTTCGTTCGTCATGAAGAGCGTCCTCCGAGGGATCGCCGGCCTGCGGACGGGCGGAATTATAGCAACGAGGATGCGTCAGCCAAAGACAAAGCGTTCCAGGTCGGCGCACTACAAAATAGAGGGTAGTACCTGAGACACCGCTGAATACACGGATTGATGTATGGCCAGTGGTTATTGATTATGTTTTGCTCTCAAGTGCTTCAGGTCACTCTTTACCCGGCTTGGCCACCGGGCCGGCCTAAATTGAGCCGCTCGATCCGCGAAGCCCGCCGGAGCAGCTAGGGCGGGTACTCGACGGATGATCGGACAGGAGGATGCGCAATGCGTTTTGCTTTAGTGGTGCGTTCGATGTTGTTCGCAATATTGCTGATGGGCGTAGCGGGGGCGGTGTCCGCTCAAGTCCGCGTGGCGATTGCGGTAGGGCCGCCGGTCCTGCCCGTTTAC
>JBEKSN010000287.1:0-3818 GCA_049517055.1 Candidatus Acidiferrales bacterium
CGATGTCCTTCTCATGCGTAGCCAGTTTCGCAGAGCCGCTCACGTCCGAAATTTCGATTTGCTCGGAATCCAGCTCTAACCGCCCGCGCACGCCCACGAGCGTCATATCCGCCTTTTGCGACCGGTAATGCGTAGTGCCGGCCACACTTCTGACGCGGATAGGCCCAAAGAAATCTCCGTCGAGCGCAGCATTTCCTTTTACTTCGGATATCTCAATTTCGGTGCCGTGCCCAGTGAGGCTGACGTTTCCACCCACGCCGGTGATGCGAGCATCGCCTTTCGTTATTTTCGCGTTCGCGTCCGAACTTACATTATGTATTTCGACGTCTCCGCTATCAGTTCTGGCGGTTACCGGACCTGCGATCTCGGAGACCTTGATATCACCGTGCGAAGAATTTGCCCAAAGCGAAATCTGTTTGGGGAGGGTAACTTCCAGGTCTATGCTGACAGTGCCTTCGGAATCTTCCTGATTGACGGGATGGACGACGTATCCGCCTCCGGTCTGTTCAATAACAACCTTCACTTTGTTCATTCGCTCCTGCGCCGCAGATTCCGTCGATCCCGAAGCGGACTTGTTTACCGTGACGCGCAGGTCATTTCCTTCTCCGGTATGTGCTGTGATGTCTCCGCGGTCGGTGGTCAGTGTAACGTGTGCGTTCGCGGGAAGAGTTTTCGGACTTAGCTCTTCGCTTTGCGAAAAATCCTTTGAGAAAGGGTCCAAGTGGAAATTCGGACCCATGTTCGGATCTCTGGTGAGGAGCCAGTGTTTGGCGCCCAGGCCGATGAAAACAAAAACTACCAGAACCATCAGCGCCGCTTCTCCCCCACTTAACAGTGGAGGTTTGCCCTCGCCGGAACGTTGCGCTGAGAGATGATCGATGATCTTGGCAAGGCCCCAGACGATCAGCAGCACGGGCCAAAAACGATAAAAGTAATGCCAGATTTGAAATTCCTGATGGAATCGTTCGAAAAGGAAAAGCACTCCGAGGAAAATCAGAAGTAATCCGCTGAATATGGAGCTGCGCTGGCCTTGACCGTTGCTCACGCCGCCCTCACGAACTGATGTGCCCTTGTTTGGAGGCGAGCGATTGCAGCACCAGTATGAAGCCGATCACAATCAGCAGCACCGGCCAGAGGTCTCCGAAGCTGTAGCGGCTGTATTGGCCAATCAGGAAAAGAACGCCGACGGTGATGAGTATCACTGGTCCCATGAGACTGCGAATTCGGCAATTTGCGCATGCACAGTGAACCCGGTTTGAATCGGCCATCGAATATCTCCTACGATTTTTTCTGCGTGCGTTCCCAGACGAGCCATGCGCCCAGGATGATCAAGCCCACCGGCCAGGTTTTCGAAAACCACTCGCGGTCCAGCAAGCCAAAATTCTTCATCAACAATAAAGCGCCAATAGCGATCAAAATAATTGCGCCCATGGGCTTGCTGCCATCGGCGGAAGCAAAATCAACAGGCTCAGCCGCGCCCAACCTGCGAGCTTTGGCGGTGCGATACGCTTCCACCGGCATATAGAAGTAGAAGCAGCCCAGGGCAATCCCGAAAAACGCATCATACCCGCCGGGCAAATCGCTGTTCAGCAGCGCGATCAGACCGCCGAAAATCAGGACGTGGATCAGGCCCTTGATGTATTCGCCGTTGTAAACTGCGCCAAGCCCGGGAACAAATCCCAGCGTCGCGGCGAGTCCGGGATTGGTGTCCGACCGGGGTGGCACATCCGGCCGCGGCACCACTACCGCAGCCGCCAAACAGTTTTCACAATAGAGCGCGCCGTTAACCTCCCGGGTGCAGGCGGGGCAGAGCGGCTTGCCGCAATTACGGCAGAATCCTGTAGCCTCCACTTCCGGGTGCGTGGCGCATTTCATCGCGTGCTCCTGGTGGAACTGTTGATCGTGATTTCGGCCATGCCGTCAGCCAAGCTCTCGGTTAACAGGAACGCAAATATCGGCCGGTTGCGGACCTGCGTGCGGTTCGGAATCGGCGAGGTTTGCGACTTCTGCTGCGGAATCGAATTGGGCGGCTGCGAATCATGTTCCTTTTCCGGGGTTGGGGCCGGGGTGCTTACAGGCAGAGTTTCCGGCTCCGGCTGAAGCTTTGACTGAATCTCGTACACCACGCGGAGGTCGTTCACGAACTTAGCGCCTCGCGCATAGGTCAGATGCGCTTGCCGGTTGGCAGAGCGAAACACATTGGTAGGGCTCAGGTCGGCTTTCTTTAGTTTTGCCGGCGTCAGACCAGCGGTATAGGAAATGACGATCAGCAAGGCCGCCACCGTCGCCAATCCCATCGCGAATCGCGGTTGCCACAAAATTGGAACCCAATCGAACCAGCGCTTCCACCCTTCTTTCTGCGTGCGCGGTCCCAGCGTTGCGTCTAGAATTTTTGCAACGAGCTGCGGCGGCTCCTCGAGCATCTCCATCTTGTGCATCCGGTTCACGAGGCCACTCACCAGGGCAACCGTTTGCGCGCAATTCGCACACTCCGCCGAGTGCGCGGAGAAGGCCGCAGCCTCGGCCGGTGACAGATACCCGTCGATATAATCGCTCAGCCGCTCGTCCGTAAATGTGCAGTTCCAGTCCATAACCTTGCTCCCAATCACTGCCCACAAGTTAACTCGGGCGAACACCCATTTCCGTCAAGATGCGCGCCAACTCGATGCGCCCTCGGTTAATCCGCGATTTCACCGTGCCTTCGGGCACTTGCAGCACCACCTGAATCTCGTTGTACTCGAGACCTTGCAAATCGCGCAAGATTACCGACTCGCGCAGTTCGGGTGAAAGCCGCGCTAAACCGCGTTGCAGTTGGACGCTCAATTCCGTGGCCTCTGCCAGTTTGTCGGGCGCGCGTGCCGATGAATGCTTTTCTTCCAATTGCGGCATCGCGTCGTCGATCGAGTCCGTCTGCCGATCGCGGCGCGTGCGGCGGTAATTGTCCACCAGCAAATTCCGAGTGACGCTGGTGAGCCAAGTCGGGAAAGCTCCAAATGCAGGCTTGTAGCTCGATAGCGTCTTGTAGAGACGTAGAAAAACCTCCTGGCTCAAGTCCTCGGCTTCCGTCGAATTGCCGGTGAAACGGTAACAAAGGTTGAACACTCGCCGCGAATGCCGCCGCACGAGTTCCTCCCAGGCCGGCCCTTCGCCCCGGAGACATTGTTGTACCAGTTGGGCGTCGGCCTCCAATCTTCCTTAGCCTCGCATCATCCTGCATCCCTATCGGCCTCACACAATGAAACGCAATCCAGCCTCAAAAAGTTCCCCGCTGTGTGCGGTTCCGAACAGTCTTCCAAACCCCTTAGCATCTATCCAATCCGGCGATGTACGGCATCTTAGCCGCGTTGCGCTTGGAAACACAAGCCGCTACCCCTGGACAAAGATGTGACGGCTAGAGGTTCAACCCTGTGGTCTACGCAAGCCAGGCCTAAGTTTCCGGTCTGTATCCGAGGCATTGCATCACCGGAAGAGCAGGGTATTTCGGGAATCTTGGATCGCGCGACGACAGTTCGCACAGAAAGAATACCGAGCCGCGGTCGGACTCAATCCGGCGCGCGTGCTGGCAGCTCTCGCATAGACCGGCTTGCCCGGAGACGCGCAATGGCGGCGGAAGGGCGCTGTCTTTCTTCGTTCTCATCTCATTTGCCCCGCGCTCACCTTGACAAACATTTCCGTCTAATGCACGTCTACCGTCATCAGTGTATTGTGACTTAGATTGGCTCTTTGCTAGCGTTTGGTTGTCAGCCATAGCGAGCTTGGCCAGCGCGGAGGATATGCTGTGATATTTCGATCACCAAGAAATTTAAGTTTGTGCAGCG
>JBEKSN010000288.1:0-3803 GCA_049517055.1 Candidatus Acidiferrales bacterium
AAGCGGTGGCAAACACTTTGGCCTGCAATCATCTTAGCGGGTTTGGCCGCGATATCCGCAGTTCCGCGAGCGGCTGCGCAGTCGCTCGCCGATACCGTCGAGGCCATCAATAAATCGCGAGTAACTACGCGAATCCTTTTTGTGACGGCACATCCTGACGATGAATGGTCGAGCCTGCTGACCTATCTTTCGCGCGGACTGAACGCCGATGTCGGCCTGCTGACGCTCACGCGCGGTCAAGGGGGCCAAAACGCCATCGGCCCGGAGCAGGGCGATGAGCTAGGAGTGATTCGCACGGAAGAACTGCTCGCGGCCGGAGAACACTATGGCGTGCATCAATTTTTCACGCGCGCGCCTGATTTCGGTTTTTCGAAAAGCGCTGACCAGACCATGAAAATTTGGGACAACATCGCGTTGGAGGACATGGTCCGGGCCATTCGCACGTTCCGGCCGCAAGTGGTGATCAACGGCTGGGGCGGGGTGCATTCCGGGCACGGACAGCATCAGGCAAGCGGAATTCTGACGCCGCAAGCGGTGGCCGCGGCCGCCGATCCGAAAATGTTCCCGGAGCAAATTTCCGAAGGGCTGGTTCCATGGAAAGTAACCCTGGCGGTTCGGCTGGCGCGGGACAATTCCCCTGAGGCGGTCGAGTTGCCGGTTAATTCTGTTTCTCCGCTGTGGGGAAAAAGCTACACCGAAATGGGGATGGAAGGGCACGCGCAACACCGTTCGCAAGGGACGCCGGCGTTTTTCGGCAACGCGTTTTTCCGGCGGCCCATTTATCTAGTTGCGGAAAATGAGAAGGGCGCTTCCGGAAAATTCGACGCCAAACTTTTGGCGGAACCCCTCACGTCGCTCAGCGCACGATTCCCTTCGCTGCAAGCGGCTATGGCCACACGGCTAGCTGCCACAGACGCGGATTTAAAGGCTGCGCTTCTGGCCGCGCGCTCTCTGGCACGGACCGATGCCGCCACTTCGCTGGCCCAGGCAGGGTTGGAAATAGGGAGCTTGAGAAACGAAATTTCGAAAAATGCGATGGCAAACCGCGCCAACAATGAAACTGCGTCCGCGCTGTGGGAATTGCAACGCGTTAGCGATCAGATCGATCACGCGCTGGCGGAAGACGTGGCGATTCCGTTCGAAGTGCAGGCAGACCGCCATGAGCTCGTGGCCGGGGAAAGTTTTTCCGTAGACGTGACATTCGGCGGCGAGCCGATCGTACCGGTGAAGTGGACGCTAGATGCAAGCGGGGGTCTGCAAGTGCCGCCAGGCTGGACTACCACAAAAGAGGAAACGAAGCATGGCAGCGACAGCGAACGCTTCAACGTGGCGATTCCAGGGGATGCGAAAGCGCCAAGTTCCCCCGAAGATGCTATTTTGCCGTTTCCGCCTCCGCTCGTGCGTGTGGCGCTAACGGTAGTGTGGAGTTCCTATCGCTTTACGATCGAAAAGCCGGTGGAATCTGTGCAGGCAACTACGACGGGCATCGCAACCTATCCGCTCGATCTTGTTCCGGCGGTGACGTTGACGGTCGAGCCGCAGCAAGTAATGGTTCCCGTACAGCGCGCGTCGGAGCCGGTGAAGTTACTCGCGCGCATCCGCTACCACGGAACAAAACCCGTAAAGGTTGACGTCGGAGTGGATGCGCCGGGAGGGTGGAACGCGCAATCGATTGCACCTCTGGATTTTGCAACCACCGGCGACCAATTGATTCGTTTTATCGTATCGCCACCGGCTCGAACGTCGCCGGGGGCCTATGCGCTGCATCCCTACGCGAAGATTGGCGCTGATACGTTTCGAACATCGCTTGAGCCGATCCCGACGCTTTCGACCCGCAATTGGAGTGAGCCTGCCGATGCAACTGTGCATGTGCTGGATCTGAACGTCCCGCCTAATCTGCGAGTGGGTTACATCGCCGCGGAAAATGATCCACTTCCAGAAATTCTGCGCGAGCTTGGAATTCAAGTGGATTTGCTCGATGAGGTCGCGTTGGCCTTCGGCGATTTGAGCCAGTACGACGCAATCACGGTGGGCATTCGCGCTTACGAGTTGCGTCCCGATTTGTTGCGCGCGAATCAGCGCTTGCTGGACTATGTGGACCGAGGCGGAACGCTTTTGGTTCAATATCAGCGCGATTTCGCGTGGGACAAAGAGCTGCCCGCACCGTTTCCCGCGAAAATGGGCGACAAAGTTGCACGTGTGACCGATCCAAATTCTCCAGTAAGGTTTCTTGTGCCGGACAGCCCGCTGCTGACCTCGCCGAACAAGATTTCGCTCGCCGATTTTCAGGGATGGGAACAGGAGCGCGGCTTATATTTCTGGGGCACCTTCGATCCGCGCTACCAAGCCCTACTTGGCCTAAAAGATTTCAACGAGGCGGAGGTCACGGGAGCGCTGGTGTCCGCGCGGGTCGGGAAAGGAATCTACATTTACACCGGCCTGTCCTTTTTCCGCGAGCTTCCGGCGGGAGTGGCGGGCGCCTACCGCCTATTCGTCAATCTGCTGAGCCAGACGCCACATGCAGCCGCAAAAGACTGATCCGATCTCAGCGGACTTGTACGGGTGCGCAGAATTTGAGGCTCCTCGAATGGTCCAGATTCCCGCAGGCTGGTTCTTGATGGGCAGCGATGTGGGCCAGGATAACGAACGGCCCGTGCATCGTGTTTGGGTAGACGCGTTCGAACTGGGCGCGTGCCAAGTGACAAACGCCGAGTACGCGCAATTCCTCTCCGCCACGCAGCACCGCAAACCTTTACATTGGGACGATCCCAATTTCTTCAATCCTTTGCAGCCCGTGGTGGCGCCTTCCTGGTTTGACTCCGTCTCGTATTGCGAATGGCTCAGCGCGATAACGCAGCGGCGCTTTCGCTTGCCTACGGAAGCGGAGTGGGAATATGCAGCGCGCGGCGGTCTTGAAGAGAAACAATTTCCCTGGGGTGACGATCCACCGGAATCCCTTGAGAACTATGCGGCGCGTTGGAAAACAGGCCCGGAACCGGTAGGGCGCGCGGAGTTCAACGCCTACGGACTTTACGATATTGGCGCAAACGTTCACGAATGGTGCGCGGACTGGTTTGACGCGGATTATTATCGACTGTCACCGGAACGGAATCCTCGAGGCCCAGCGGGGTGCGCGTCACCCGCCGGAGCAAAACATTCGGCGCCTGCACGACGAGCGTCACGAGGCGGTTCTTGGCGGCATTTTACCAAGGTGTCGCGCTGCGCAGCGCGGTCAAGCATTCCTCCCGAATTTCAATACGCCGATTACGGGTTCCGGGTGGCCTGCGACAATATTGTTGAGTGACCGCGCATTCTTCGCTCGGAGCGATTTCCGCTGCAGCGGCCCTCGCTATTGAGCACATGCTCCAAGGTCTCACCCACGCTTGGTTTTCCCTTCGTGATATTCTCCGAGGCGCCGGTTGGAAAGAAAAATGAGGGAGACGCACTAAAATGTCGATGTGGAAAACGCAGATTAGTTCTCCAGGGGATTTACGGTATGGATTGCGAGTCCTCGCCGCCATCCTCTTAATATTGGCTGTGTCCACAGGAGCATGGGCACAAAAAACCAAGAATAAGAAGCCTGACAACACTTCGCCGATGCCCGCAATACCGCTTCCTGCTTCCGATCAAATCGATCACGACATTGGGGAGATGCTGGGGGCTTTTCAGGCCGGAGATGTCGAGGCCATGCATAAATATTATTCAGACAACGCGACATTTGTCAGCGGAACTTATGGGCCGCCGATTGTAGGCTGGCCGAATTACCTTGCCGGGTATCAGCAGCAGCGCAAGGCGTTCCCCGC
>JBEKSN010000289.1:0-3777 GCA_049517055.1 Candidatus Acidiferrales bacterium
ACTCTGCGAAACTGGCTACGCATGAGAAGGACATCGAAGCGGAAAACATCAGCGGGCGTATTGATATCGCCGACTCGAAAGGGAACATCAAACTGCGCTTTTCCCAGCCTCCGCGCGAAGATATTAATATCGCGGATGACTCCGGAGAAGTGGATCTAACGCTGCCGTCGAACTCCAGCTTCGAAATTTCCGCCGTTTCGCAATCGGGCGAGGTTCAGAGCGAATTCGAAGACGCTTCTCTGAAGCTTCAGAATGATAACGGGACGGGACGGCTCAGCGGGAAGGTCGGAACAGGCGGTCCAAAAATTCATATCGCCACGAGCTACGGGACCTTTTATCTGCGCAAATCCTCCTAACCATCAGTTCCCTTTCCACGCAGCCGTTCGAGAATAACGAAAAATTCCGGGAACGAAACTGCAACACAATCGGCATGGCGGATCACTGTGTCGCCTTGTGCCCCTAGCGCTGCAATAGCGAGCGCCATAGCGATCCGATGATCTCCAGCCGGCTCAACTTTAGCGCCTCGCAGTTTTCCGGTGGAGCGCCCTTCCACGCGAAGACCATCTGGAAATTCTTCCACACGCGCACCCATATTGCGCAACCCTGCGGAAATCGTGGCGATGCGGTCGCTCTCCTTCACGCGCAATTCCTGCGCTCCGTGTATTTCGATTCCCTTCTCGGTGAATGGACCGAGCGCCGCAAGCATGGGAAGTTCATCGATCATTTCGGCGGCATGCGCACCGCTAATTTCGCCTCCCGCAAGGGCTGAATGTCGCACCGAAATGTCGCCAATCAGTTCCCCGTCGCGCAATTGAACCGCTGCCAGATGAATCGCAGCCCCGATGGAAATCAGGAAGTCCAGGACGCGTGTGCGCGTGGGGTTCAATCCCACGTTATGCAATATCAAAGCAGACTCCGGGACGATCAGCGCGGCAGCGATAAAAAAAACTCCGCTGGAAAGATCGCCTGGAACGATCAGCTGACGCGCTTCGAGCTTCGGGCGCGGATGAATGCGCACCGATTTGTTCAGACTTTCGATCGTCGCTCCGAATTCGCGCAGCGCCAGTTCGGTGTGATCGCGCGTGCGCACCGCTTCCCGTACCGTCGTCACGCCGTCGGCGTAAAGACCGGCCAGCAGGATTGCAGATTTCACTTGCGCGCTCGGAATCGGCAACGTGTAGTCAATCGAATGCAAAGCGCCGCCACGGATTTCCAGCGGCGCGCAATCCTCGTCATGAGCGCGAATTTCGGCTCCCATCTTTCGCAGTGGTTCCACCACGCGGCGCATAGGGCGGCTCCGCAAGGAAGCGTCACCGGAAATGGTCGAGGTAAAAGACTGGCCCGCGAGCACTCCTGCAAGCATGCGGATCGTCGTTCCGGAGTTCTCTGCATCCAGAGAACGCCGCGGGGCTTGCAAGCCACCGAGCCCCTGACCGGATATGTGCAGGCGCTCCCGCGTGAAATCCGTTTCAACTCCCAGGCGCCGCAGACAGCTGAGAGTGCTCCGGCAGTCTGCCGCGGTCGAATAGTTGCGTATTTCGCTGCGGCCTTCGGCTAGCGCTGCAACGATCGCATAGCGGTGCGATATGGACTTGTCGCCGGGAAGCTCGACCACCCCATCGATAGTTCCGCCGGGTGATATCGTCTTGTTATCAAATATTTTCGCCATCGCGCGATTCTAGCATGAGGCGATTTGCTTCCCATGGACCCGGCGGGTATCATTTATGTTCATGCCTTTAGCCCCACGGAAGAAATCCTACGCATACCTATTCGCCCTAATTCTGATTTTTGCACTGCCGGGATTTGCCGGCGACACCCAGGCAACATTCCCGCTGGACCAAGTGCAGCCGGGCATGAAGGGCGTGGTTTATACCATCTTCACCGGTGATGAAATCGAGAAGGTGGATCTCGTCGTTCTGGGTGTTCTGCACAACGCGTTGGGTCCCAAGCAGGACATTATTCTCGTCCAACTTCTCGGCGAAAAAGTCGAGCACACCGGAGTAGTCGCCGGGATGAGCGGAAGTCCCGTTTATTTCGAGGGAAAACTGGCCGGCGCGCTTTCTCTTAAGCTGGGCGTATTTACGAAAGAAGCGATCGGCGGAGTGACGCCGATTCAAAGCATGCTCGAAGTCGAAAAAGATTCGGTCTCTCCGCCGGGCAGCGCGGCCGGAGCATCCGCCGTGAATACCGGAATGTTCCCCGCAGCTTCGCGCCTAGCCCTGCCGCAAGAATTTTCCGCTCGCACCAGCGCCGGCCAGGGACAATTTCTGGTTCCCATCGAGACGCCGCTGATTTCCGCCGGGCTTTATCCGGACACGATCGCGCAATTCAGCAAACAGCTCTCCGGCTGGGGAATGAGCATGATGGCGGGTGGTAGTGCCGAGCCGGCCCCGGAAGATCCTCAGGTAAAGCCTGGGGACATGGTAGGAGTGGAATTGGTTCGCGGCGATCTCTCGATCGCTCCCGGATGCACGATAACGGCTGTAGAGAGCGACGGAACGATTCTTGCCTGCGGCCATCCGATATTTTCGTTCGGCTCGGTTTCGATGCCGATGACTCGCGCCCACGTACTTACGACTCTGGCGTCCTCGATGGCTTCGACGAAAATCATTACTACCGGCGGAACGATCGGTACGTTGACTCAGGATCGCTCGTCAGCGATTATGGGCAAGCTGGGCGCCGGGCCGGCAATGATTCCGGTGGATGTGACTCTCGCGACGCCGAACGCCGAGAAGAAATTTCATTTTGAGGTTATCGAAAGCCCCCAACTCACTCCCCTTTTGGTGGCGCTGGCGACTTATAACGGCATTGTGGGAAGCCCCGCTTACGGCGAAGGCTGGACACTGCGAATGGAAGGCGACATAGACTTGCAAGGTCACACGCCGGTCCATTTGGAAAATCTTTTTGCGCCTAATGATCAGCCGATCCCTAGCGGCTTTTATGTCGCCACCGAGGTTCAAAGTATCTTTGCCCGCATCTATTCGAATCCCTACGAACCACCGCACGTTCAGGGTATCCATTTAAAAGTAACGGCGTTGGCGGAGCGGCGCTGGTCCATGATTGATAACGCGTGGATCGAAAAAAGCGAAGTAGCGCCCGGCGAGACGGTGGCGGTGAAGGTTTTGCTGCGGCCCTACCGTGGTGAGCCGTTCATTCAGCAAATTCCGATTACCATTCCGCCGCAAACCGCCCGCGGCACGCTGGAGCTCCTGATCAGCGACGGAGAAACAGTGGATCGCACCGTGGATCCGACGGCCGGGATGCAGGGTCCGCTGCCCGGACTGGAAGAACTGATCAAATTGATCAATCGCGGACGGCAAAACGACTGCCTCTATGCCACCCTTCTACAGCCCACTACAACCTTGCTCATAGAAGACAAAGTGATGCCCAACGCACCGTCCTCGGAGATCAGTGTGCTGGACCAGCGCCAAAACGTGGGCGGCGCCAGATTGCTGCACCAGTCGTTGGCCGGTTCATGGTTTGCGGAAATGCATCAGGTAATTACCGGTGAACGCACTCTGACGATTACAGTGAAGTGAAGCCCCTTTCGAAAAGGAGATTCCGTCTGATGAGACCGCGAGGGTTTGTTGTGTGGATTCTGGCGATAGGACTCATCGTGCCTATCTCCGCGCTCGCGGAACACACACGTATATGGCGGCAATCGGAGTTCTCCGAATTCGAGCGCGGCACGGCGAACGGCGTCGCGATACGCAGCGATGGAAAGCTCATGCCCGCGCCGAAGTTCACTGCCTTTTCGGATCCGAATCTCGCTTATCT
>JBEKSN010000290.1:0-3776 GCA_049517055.1 Candidatus Acidiferrales bacterium
GTTATCGCGAGAACTTTAAGATTGAGTACACCTTCCAAATACCTGGCTGCCTGCAGAATCTCCGACGTATGCCCGGAGCGGGTGATCATGACTGGCTGGCAGGGGACGGGAAGCAGCTGCGGAAAGAGCATGATTTCGGATGCAGGAATTGCGCGAGATTTCTCGCCCGTGAGAATGGACCAGCTCGCCGCCGCGCTTTGAGCCAAGTAGAAGCTGGAGCCGCAGCCAATGAACACCCACTCAATATTCCGGGGTAGGTTGTGAGCAAGCAAGCGCAATTCCGCACTTTTATCCATCGCTTGCAAACACGCAGTCCAGGTGGCGGGCTGGGAGAGAATCTCGGAGATGGTGTTAGCGCCGATTGCTGATTTCAATTCCGTCAACATTCCCTCCATAAGCCCGCAAGCAAAAGAGTTCAAACGACAATGGTCTTGATATGTGCCGTGCGAAGAGCGCGCAAGTTTTTCGCAGAGATTTTCCTGTCCGTAATGGTGTGATGCACCGCGGAAATGGGAGCAATGAATGAAAGGCTGCGCCGGCCGAATTTGCTCGAATCGCATACGATAATCGTGGTCTTTGCATTTTCCATCATGACGCGGTTCACCCGTGCTTCCAGAAGGTTCGGAGTAGTGAGACCATATTCCAAATCGAAACCGTCCACCGCGAGCAACAAAAGATCCGCGGTCACGTGACGTAGGGAATCCTCGGCGAGCGGTCCTACAAGCGAAAACGAGTTTCTTCTTAGCACGCCTCCCGTTAAAATGACCTCGACGTCGGTCCCGGCTAGCTCAGCCGCGATATTGACGGCGTTAGTAATCACCGTGAGATTCCGAACATGTTTGATTGCGCGCGCCACCGCTGTAGTAGTAGTGCCTGAATCAAGGATTACGACTTGTCCAGGTTGAACGAAGCGCGCGGCCGCCGCGGCGATCTTGAGTTTTTCGCGGCGATGCAATTGCTCTTTCTCGTGCAGCGTGGGATCCCTTAAGGCGGATGCGTCCATCGGGAGCGCGCCCCCGTGAGCCCGTTGAATTCGGCCCATTTGGTGAAGGGATTCCAGGTCTTTGCGAATTGTGATGAGAGAAGTGGAGAAGCGCCGTGCAAGGTCTTTGACAACAACCCGTCCATCGCGTTGGGTCAATTCCAGAATTTTTCGCCGCCGTTCTTCTGCAAGCATGGTTTATGAATGTGCTTTCGATTTATTACTTTTTGTTACTATTTCGAATCTAGCGTGATAGCTTGACACAAGTGCACTTCGGGAGCAAGGGCTGATGGCCGGTTCAACGATCGTGTGTGTAAGCGCAAATCCTGCAATGGACCGCCGGTTGCGCGTTGCATCCCTCGAGGTTGGCGAAGTGAATCGCGCCAAAAGCGCCCGCGGTTTGGCGGGAGGCAAAGCCGCGCACGTGGCGATGGCTGCTCGCGCGATAGGAGCGAATGCAAGCTGGATCGGATTTCTGGGAGGAGCGATCGGCGAAGAGTGCGCTCGGCAGTTGGAATCACTGAATATTGACGTCGTTGCGGTGCGTACAGCGGCTAGCACTCGCGTGAATCTTGAGGTGATCGAAGATTCCGGAAAGGTGACGGAGATACTTGAACCCGGCGCCGCCCCGACCCGGGAAGAATGCGCCGAATTTGTGCGAGTGTGTTCCGAGCGAATACGGGGAGAGGGGAAAGGGTCTCTGCTCGTCATTTCCGGAAGCTTGCCTTCGGGGATCTCGCCAGATTTTTATGTTTCTCTAATTGAAGCTGCGCGAAATGTGGGCGCGAGAGTCTTTATCGACACCAGCGGCGAGGCTCTGGGCGAGAGCTTGAAAGCCAATCCAGACTTCGTGAAAGTGAATCGCGCCGAGGCCGAAGCTCTGCTGGGAAGATCGCTGAAGTCGAGCCAGGAAACGACTGAGGCCGCTCGTGAAATCATTCGACGAGGATCGAGCAGCGCCGCGATCACTTTGGGGAAAGACGGTCTAGTCTGGATCGAGCATCGAGACGGACCAGTGTGGATAGCGCGTCCCCCCAGCGCGAAAGTGGTCTCCACGGTAGGTTCCGGGGACGCAACTCTGGCAGGATTCGCTTACGCTGCAATACAAGGGATCGTTGGAGAAGAGGCAGTACGACTTGCCGCCGCTTGTGGCGCCGCCAACTGCGCGGCAAGCTCGCCGGGCATGATCAATTTTGCAGACGCGCAAGGACTGCTTCCGCAAATCGAAGTGCAGAAAATGAATTTCTAGAAGCAAGCTAGCGGCCGAGCGGTTCCTTGCAATAACATTTGGCAGTTTTACTTCAAAGAGGACCCCATCCCAGGAATCCACTGTACGGCGTTGTCATGATAAATTCGGCGGAGGACTGTTTCGGACAAACCGAGGCCATGAACTTGACGGCCGTTGTATTGGAAGATCTCGTTGGTGGCCAAAAATCTCCAGTCTCTTGCGTAAGTCTCTTGCCAGTCCTTTAGCGCGTCCGCTGTGGATTCATCAGGTAGAAATTCCAGATCGGTGCCGTAGAGCACTCTGGTCTGATACTTGATCAGAAAGTTCCGCACTTTTTCCCGCGGCTGAATCATCAAATATTCCATTCTCGCCGCAGTATCAACTGCAAAATTCGGATAGCGATCGAATCGCTTCGCGATTTCATCCACATCGGTTTCCATGCTTCCCAGGTGCGCGCCGACCACCCGCAGTTTCGGGTTTTTAGCAAGCAGGTGATCGCGCGCCGCTAAAATGACCTCCTTGCGAGGATGGTCGGGATGCAAATACATGTACCACTGAGGATTTTCCTTGTAGTAATCGTAGTCCGGGCTGTCAGGATTAGGCGGTTGCCAGCAGGAGGAAGGTTCGGCAACGTGCGCGACAAGAGTTTTATTGTCGCCCGCGATCGCCCGGTAAATGGGTTCCAAAGCGGGATCATCAGGCATGACGTATTTTCCGTCTGGCGTTTTTAGTTCCATGCCGATGTTCTTCCAAATTTTCACCGCCACGGCACCCTGAGCAAATTCCTGACGAAGCTGTTCTACTGTTTTGCGCGTGAAATCCTTTTGTCCGAACCCGAATGGATCGAACGTGACGCACAATCGTGCATGGTTCTGACTCGCTTGAACAAACGCCTTGGCGCGCGCGATTTCTGTATCCAATTGCCCGTAAATACCGTGGGTGTCGGGCACGCAAATATCCAAAACGTTTAATCGAAGGTGCGCCATCAGATCGCTGAATAGAGAATCGGTTTTGAATGCATGAACGTGAGTATCGATCGGTTCCAACGCAGCGAACGCCTGCAGCAGGTCAGACTGGCTATCTGACCGGTTTGCCTCAAGGGTCGCTGCATGCAATGCGAGGAAACCAAACGCATGTACGTAGGTCGCCGCGACCGTCGCGATACCGGCCGCTAACAACAGGACGAGCACTTTCTTGAAATCTAGACGCATCTTGGCAACCTAGTGTTTAGCAGGCCCGGAACGCGCCCGCGTCCTTCCCGGCTCATGTCCATTCGTATCATGTGGTTGATCCCGCAGGTCCGCCAGGATTAGTTCGACACCGGCTTCGCGCAGGGGGCGTAGATACTTGGGGTCTGTGGCTGAATCGGTGACAAGAATATCGATGTCCGTGGTGGGACCAACGTAGGCGAAGCCCTGATTCCCGAATTTGCTATGGTCCGCCAGTGCAATGCTGACTCGTGCGGACTTCAAGATCATCTTTTTGATCTGAGCTTCGGCCTGGCTCGCAGTGGAAATTCCGTACTCGGGATCGATGGCGCTCACACCCAATACCGCTTTGTCCACG
>JBEKSN010000291.1:0-3761 GCA_049517055.1 Candidatus Acidiferrales bacterium
TGATTACCGAGATCACGAAAGCGCAATTTCTCGCTCTGCAGGTTGGAAGGCTCAAAGACCAAGGCCGCGTCCATCCGTCCCACATTTCCATGATGAAAATGAATAACGTCTGGGTAGCGCGGGAATCCGCCAGCCGCGCCCGCGAAATTCTTGGCGCAAACGGCATCGTGGACGATTACTGCGTCATGCGCCACATGAACAACATCGAGTCCGTCTACACCTACGAAGGCACGCACGACATCCACAAGCTCATCATCGGCGAGCGCATCACCGGAATCTCGGCCTTCTGATGAGCGCCCAAAATAAGTTTCGCGCCGTCATCGCGCTTCTCTTCTCCATTCTGCTGGTTGCATCTGCGGGGAAGGGCCAAAGCGCATCCGAACCTGCTTCAAAACCAAAAATTCGCGCAATCACGGCTTTCGTTCGACTCGACCGCGCCCACTACAAAGATCAGATTCAGGACGCCCTGAAATTCCTGCGCGACGCTAAAGCCGCCTACGAAAAAACAGGATACGAAGTCCAAACCATTCGCATCACCACGCAGCCTTTCCCCGAATACACGCGCGATCTTTCCGAAGAACAAGCCCTCGCTTTCTTCCGCGACTACGACGCGCTAGCCGTGAAGGAAGGTTTCGACGCATCCATAGGTCCCGCCATGATGAAAGACACCGACGACCCGCGCGAAGCGGAGTTGCTCGGAAAAATCCTCGCCAACGCCAAGACGCTGGAAGGCTCCATCTTCATCGGCGGCGAGGACGGAATCCACTGGAAGTCCATTCAAGCTGCTGTCGGCGTGATGAAATATCTCGAAGCCAACACCCTGCACAGCCAGGGGAATTTCAACTTCACCACTTCCTCCTTCGTTCCGGACGGCACTCCGTTTTACCCCGCGTCGTATCTCGCGAGCGAAGGCAAGCGCTTCGCCATAGGCTTGCAGTCCGCCAACGTCGTGGCCGACGCTCTCGCCTCTACGAAGTCCCCCGAGCTTGCAGAGGAGCACTTGAAAGCGTCTTTGACCATCTACGCTCAACAAGTCGAAAAGACCGCGAACGAAATCAGCCAGAGCAGCGGCTGGAAGTACGGCGGAATCGATCTTTCTCCCGCGGGACTGAAGGATGTCTCCATCGGCCGCGCAATCGAGAATTTTCTCCGTGCGCCCATGGGCAGCAGTGGAACGCTGACCGTGTCCGCGCTGATCACTCGCGCTCTCAAGGCGATTCCCGTCACCCAAGCCGGCTATTCCGGCCTCATGCTGCCGATCCTGGAAGATTCAGTCCTCTCCCAGCGCTGGACCGAAGGGCGCCTCTCGCTCGATGAAATGCTCGCGTATTCCGCGGTGTGCGGCACCGGCCTCGACGTCATTCCGCTCCCTGGCGACGTCTCAGGTGATCAGCTCGCCGCGATTCTCGGTGACGTCGCCAGCCTTTCCGTCAAATGGCACAAGCCGCTTTCTGCCCGCCTGCTGCCCGTAGCTGGAAAGAAAGCTGGCGATCAAACCGAATTCGACGATCCCTTTCTTGTGAATGCAAAAATTCAACCGTTGCCCTGACCACAGCAAGAAATCGTTTTCCAGACTTCGCCTTGTTTGAAAACATCCTAATTGGATTATGATAGGCCCCCGGGGCGGATGTCCCCTCCGCTCGGATTCACTCTTGTAATTCAGGAGCAACAATGGAGAAAGCACTCAGTCTGGAATTCTTGCGTGTAGTGGAGCAAGCCGCCATCGCTTCGGCCCATACCATGGGTCTCGGGGACCGCCACAAATCCGATCAGATGGCCGTCGAGGCCATGCGCTCGGAAATGGATTCGGTCGGCATGGACGGCACCATAGTCATTGGCGAAGGCGAACGCGACGAAGCTCCCATGCTTTTCATCGGCGAAAAAGTCGGCGCAGCTGTGCGCGATAAAACCCGCACATTCCCCGCAGTGGACATCGCCGTCGATCCCCTCGAAGGCACCAACCTCTGCGCCACCGGTGAGCCGAATGCCATCGTTGTTCTCGCCGCCAGCGAACGCGGAGGATTGCTGCACGCCCCCGATCTTTACATGGAAAAAATTATCGTCGGACCATCATGCAAAGGCGCAGTCGATCTGGATGCGCCGGTCGCTGACAATCTGAAATCAATTGCAAAACGCCTCAACCGCAAAGTCGAAGACCTTGTCATCATCGTGCTCGACCGCCCGCGCCATGAAGAACTGATCAATCAGATTCGAGCCACTGGCGCTCGCATCAGGCTCATCTCCGACGGCGACCTCTCTGCCGGAATCAGCGCCGCAGTAGTTGGCACCGGCGTCCACGCCGTCATGGGGACCGGTGGCGCCCCTGAAGGCGTTCTCACCGCCGCTGCTCTGCGCTGCTTGAACGGCCAAATTCTCGCACGCCTGGTAGCGTCAAAGCCCGAGCACCACGAGCGCCTCGCCCAGATGGGCATCAAAGACGCTAAGCGCATCTACGCCACGGAAGATCTCGCACCCGGAAAGAAAATTATTTTCGCATGTACTGGCGTCACCGGCGGCGGACTGCTCCGCGGAGTGCGCTTCTTCGGCGAAGGCACTCGGACCCATTCCCTGATCCTTACTTACGACGACCGCCAGGTCCGCTTCATCGACACCGTGCACCTGAAAAAGAGCCCAGACGTGAAAGTGGTTTTCTATTAGCGCCGTCACCGCCCAAAGCCATGCTTGGCAGGAAACATTTCGCGGACACAATGCGTAACTAGATTCGACCGCTCGAGGGGGAAGAATGTCGGCCACACCACCACTACCACCCATCTACCCGCAGGCCCAGCCGCCTCGAAGAAACAATGCAATTTGGTGGATCCTCGGCATCGTCGCCGCAGGAATTATAGTTATGTTTCTTTTCGGCGTGACACTCGCCGGCCTTTTCATCCATCACCTAAAAGTTCGCAACTCCGGCGACAAAGTTGATATCCAAACCGCTCTCGGCTCGCTTTCAGTCAACAAAGGCGGACCCCACGCCACCGGCCTAGAAATTTACCCCGGTGCCTCGCCTTCATCCGATAACAAGAACGCCAGCGTAAACCTCAGCGCAAACGATAACGGCGTCGGCATCGCCACCGAGCAGTATCAAACGAACGACCCTATTGACTTTGTCCAAGCCTGGTACAAAAAGCGTCTCGGCCCCGATTTCCGCCTGGAAGCTAACAAGGGCGATTCCGACCACTCAAACGGTCTGGCAAAAATGAATGACAGTGACGTTGCGTTCGTCGACGACCACCACAACGGCGTGCGCGTCGTGGCTCTGAAGAAAATCTCCGAAGGCACCCAGATCACTTTAGTACGCGTCGGCAAGAAAGAAACGCAGTAGCATCCAGCGCTTTTGAGTCTGTGTCGCAACTCCGATTTTCAGGGCACGACCTTTTACCCTGAGCCTGCGAAGGGTAGTCGTGCCGTAAAGAGTGCGAGATCACTGCGGCTTCTTGCCCTGAGCCGGCCGAAGGGTAGCCGCTGAGGGACGGAATTTGCGGTCGTGACACAAACTCTTTGCCGCTCGGACCGCTCGAAGCCTCGACAAAACAAGGACGGCCCGGCAAGTAGCCTCGTGGCGAGCTTGCCGGGCCGTCCTTACTAATTTCGGTTGTGCCGCGCTTTTCGTTTCGCGGAGCTAGCGGTGCAACACCGCCGCAGAATGGCCCGCTGGCTGTTGCCGCCTGGGCATGTTGTGGGGCAGCCTGTCAGCAGTCTGCGGCGGCATAGGGCGCACGTTGTGATTCGTGCTCACGTGCTCGCTAATCGCCTGC
>JBEKSN010000292.1:0-3748 GCA_049517055.1 Candidatus Acidiferrales bacterium
GGCGGGCAAATTCCCGCGAATTATTTCACTGAATCCGATTCCTGCCAGCGCTGCCACGCAGACATCTACAAGGAATGGCAAAGTTCGGCGCACCATTTTTCTTCCTTCAACAATGCTTGGTATCGCAAGAGCATCGAGTACATGCAGGACACCGTCGGAGTAAAACCGTCGAAGTGGTGCGCCGGATGCCACGATCCTGCGCTGCTTTATAGCGGCATGTTTGACCGGCCGATCCGCGAAGTTGAAAATACGCCCGCGGGCCAAGCCGGCCTCGGCTGCATGATGTGCCATTCGATCGCGAAAGTGAAAAGCACGATGGGTCAGGGAGATTTCCAGCTGGAGTACCCGGCACTGCATCGCCTGGCCGCGAGCAAGAATCCGCTAGTCCGGCGACTGCACGATTTTCTGACCGAGTTGAATCCCGAGCCGCATCGGCGCGTTTTCTTAAAACCTTTCATGCGGACACAGACGGCGGAGTTTTGCTCAACCTGTCACAAAGTACATCTCGATGTCCCGGTAAATCACTACCGCTGGGTGCGCGGTTTCAACGAATACGATAACTGGCAAGCGAGCGGCGTTTCGGGCGAAGGCGCGCGGTCGTTTTATTATCCGGCCAAATCGCAGTCGTGCGCGGACTGCCATATGCAGATGACGCCTTCTGGGGATGCCGGAAATGTCGCCGGCAAAGTGCATTCGCACCGCTTCGTTGCCGCAAACTCGGCCCTTCCGTATGTGAATGATGACGCCGCGCAGTTGAATGAAACCGAAAAGTTTCTTGCGGACCAGGAAGTGAGTATTGATATTTTCGCGATATCGCCGGAAAGCACCGCGGTGGCGGCCGGTGCCCTGAGCCAAGCGAATGCAGGGACTTCGGTGAATCCGCTCCCGCCTACACTTGCAACGACTTTTGCCGTAGGCGAGGAAGCGGAGGCGTCTATTCCAGCGAATGCTTCGCAAGAATCCGCAACGCCGGTCGCGTTGCTGACTGCTCCGCTGAATCGCGCCACCGCGTCGGTGCGCCGCGGAAAGACATATCGCGTGGATGCAGTGGTGCGCACGCGCAAGTTGGGGCATTTCTTCCCCGGCGGCACGGTGGATGCGTTCGATTGCTGGGTTGAGCTAAAAGCTGTTGACGACGCGGGCAACACAATTTTCTGGAGTGGCCGTGCCGAAGACGATGGAAAAGGTCCGGTAGACCCCGGCGCGCATTTTTACCGTTCGCTGCAAATCGACGGGCATGGCAACCCGATCAACAAGCGCAACGCTTGGGCTACGCGCGCGGTGGTTTACGTCCATCTGATTCCGCCGGGCGCCGCGGACACGGTACATTACCGGCTGCAAATTCCATCGAACGCCAGTGGGAAAATACACGTCACCGCCAAAGTGAACTACCGCAAGTTTTCGTGGTGGAATACGCAGTTCTCTTTTGCCGGCGCTCGCGATCCGAAGGAACCAAGCGCTGCGCCATCGCCGAATTTCGACGACGCTCATTATATTTTCACCGGCGATCCAGCGAAGATACCGGGGGGAGCCAAGGGCATCCCCGCGCTGCCTATTGTAGTGATAGCGAAAACTAGTGTGGATTTAAATGTATTGAGCGAAAAGGCCGCGGAACCTGAACCCAAGGTGGTTCTGAGCCGCGAAGATTGGACGCGGTGGAATGATTACGGCATCGGGCTATTTCAGCAGGGCGACTTGATCGGGGCCGGGGGAGCATTCGAGAAAATTACACAGATTTTTCCTGACAATCCTGACGGGTGGGTGAATGTCGGGCGCGTCCGCGTCCAGGAAGGACATTTGGCGGCTGCTCGCGAAGCGCTCGAGCACGCGCTAGCGCTGAGTCCGCACCTTGCGCGGGCTCATTTTTTCTACGCCAAGGCGCTGCGTAACGAAGGCCACTATGATGAAGCTGCCGAGCACCTGCGCGAAGTCTTGGCGCAATATCCGCGCGATAGAGTGGCGCACGACGATCTCGGGCGCGTCTATTTTCTGCAACGGCGATATGCGGATGCGGTAAAGGAATTCGACGCAACCCTCGCAATCGATCCCGAAGACCTAGAAGCGAACTACAATTTGATGCTGTGCAATACGGGACTCGGGCGCCCGGACGTCGCGAGCGAGTTTCAAAAGCGCTATTTGCGTTTCAAAGCCGACGAGTCAGCGCAAACGCTGACCGGGCCTTATTTGCGAACGCACTGGGAAGACAATATCGAACGGCAGCCGATACACGAGCACGTTTCTGAACTAGAGCCGAAGCGAAAAAATAACGCGGCGAAATATCAGGGCGTCTCCGGCCGGGCGAAGGATTCCGATTGAAGAACGAGCGCCCGCGCCGGAAACGGATCCTTGCAGCGTGCGCTGCGAGCGCTCTTGTGATTTTCTTTGCGGCCACTGAGTTAACCGTAGCGGTGGGCGCGCCGCAAAAAAGCACGTTGGCGTCCGCTAGCGGATCTGCCACGCAATTTGAGGACGTGACGCGTGCCGCGGGAATTCACTTCGTTCACAATAGCGGTGCATTCGGTAAAAAATGGCTACCTGAAACGATGGGTTCAGGCGTGGCGTTTCTCGATTACGACAACGACGGCTGGCAGGACATTCTCTTCGTGAACGGAACTGCGTGGCCCGGGCACGCTGGCCGCCACACCACTCTCGCGCTGTATCACAACAATCACGACGGAACTTTTACTGATGTCACGCAGAAGGCCGGACTCGCAACGGAAATCTATGGAATGGGAGTGGCTATCGGCGATTTCGACAACGATGGCTACGACGATATTTTCGTCACCGCGCTTGGGCAGAGCCATTTGTTTCACAACGACGGCGATGGAACGTTTACGGATGTCACGAAGAAGGCAGGGCTCTGGGGACCGAACGAATTCAGCACCAGCGCCGCATGGGTGGACTACGATCGCGACGGACATCTGGACCTGGTAGTCGCCAATTACGTGCAGTGGTCGCCAGAGAACGATATTTATTGCGCGCTCGACGGAAAAACAAAATCGTACTGCACGCCGGAGCCTTACAAGGGGAGTTCGATACGTCTCTGGCACAATCGTGGAGATGGAACGTTCGAGGATGCGACGCAGAAAGCCGGGCTATACGACCCGACCTCAAAGAGTCTGGGTGTGGCAATCCTCGACGCGAATCAGGACGGCTGGCCGGACATTCTGGTAAGCAACGATACGCAGCCGAACAAGCTTTACATAAATAACGGCAATGGAACGTTTTCGGAAAAAGGCGTGCAGGCAGGCATCGGATACAGCGAGGACGGAATCGCTCGCGCCGGAATGGGCGTGGACGCGGGAGATTACGATCGTTCCGGATATCCGAGCGTGCTCATCACGAATTTTTCGAACCAGATGATTGCGCTTTACCATAACGAGCGCAACGGGCTGTTTGTGGACGATGCGCCTCAATCGGACGTGGGCCATGCGAGTTTGCTGACGCTTGGATTTGGGTGTTTCTTTTTTGACTACGACCTCGATGGCTGGCTGGATATCTATATTGCGAACGGCCATATCGAAGACGCCATCGAAAGAGTGCAGCCGCGCGTGCGGTACGCGGAACCGCCACACCTTTTTCATAATCTCGGCGACGGAAAGTTCAAAGAGGTGACGACATCCGCGGGGGTATCTTTCGCCGCGCCTCGCGTGGCACGAGGCGCGGCCTACGGCGATATCAACAACGATGGCGCGCTTGATTTGGTGCTCGCAACCAACGGCGGACCTGCCGTTCTGTTCCGCAACGC
>JBEKSN010000293.1:0-3702 GCA_049517055.1 Candidatus Acidiferrales bacterium
GGCCCGGACAGCCAGCGGCGCATCGAGACGAACCCGCTGCGCGTTCTTGATTCGAAATTGCCGCAGGAGCAGCCTATCATCGCGAAGCTGCCGCGCATCTCCGACCATCTTTGCGCCGAATGCCGCGAGCATTTTGCAAAGCTGAAAGAAGAATTAGGCTTGCGCGGCATCGTTTACGAGGAGAACTGGCGCCTGGTTCGCGGCCTGGATTACTACACGCGCACGACTTTCGAAGTCACGGCGGAAGGGCTCGGCTCGCAGAACGCGGTGTGCGGCGGCGGGCGCTACGACGGCCTGGTCGAACTACTCGGCGGGCCGCCAACGAAAGGCATCGGCTTCGCCATCGGCAGCGACCGTGCAATTTTGTCGATACAAGAGGGCGGGAAATTGCCGCTTCTGCCCGGGCTTGCGGTCTTCGTCGCATGGATGGGACAGGCTGCATATCCTACAGCAGTAAACATCACGCGAAAACTTCGCACTGCCGGGCTGGCCGTCGAGCTGCCGCCGGAAGAAATGAAATTCAAGAAATCGCTGGGGCTCGCGGATAAGCTCGGCGCGCGCTATGCGCTGATCATCGGCGAGGACGAAGTCGCTGCGGGCACGTTCACGCTGAAGCGGCTGGCCGATTCGGAGCAGAAAAAACTTTCCGAATTGGAGTTGCTCGAATATCTTGAATCGGAGAGAAGAGGCAGCCGCTAGGTAGTGAGCGGTTAGTGGAGAGAAAACTTCGTGCTTGAAGCGCTGGGAAATTTAAAGCGGACAAATTATTGCGGGGACCTGCGAGCGGCTGACGCTGATAAAGACGTCGTGCTGATGGGCTGGGTCCACCGGCGGCGCGACCTGGGCCAACTTATTTTCATCGACCTGCGCGACCGGGCCGGAATCGCCCAAATTGTTTTCAACAAAGAGCTGAATCCTGAAGCGCATGCGAAGGCGGAGCAACTGCGCTCGGAATTTGTGGTCGCGGTGAAAGGGCGCGTGCTGCGGCGGCAAAAGGCGAACCCGGAAATTGCGTCGGGCGAAGTGGAAGTGATGGCCACGCGGCTGCATATCCTGAACAACTCGAAGACGCCGCCGTTCCAGATCGAAGAAGAAGTGACGGCGAGCGAAGAAACGCGCTTGCGCTACCGCTATCTCGATTTGCGGCGGCCAAAACCGCATCGCAATCTGGAGCTGCGCCACCGAATCATCCTGGAGATTCGCAAAGCGCTGGACGAACTGGGCTTTTTCGAAATTGAGACGCCGATGTTGACGCGTTCGACTCCGGAAGGCGCGCGCGATTGCCTGGTGCCGAGCCGCATCCATCACGGAAAGTTTTACGCGCTGCCGCAATCGCCGCAAATCTTCAAACAAATCCTGATGATTTCGGGCATGGACCGCTATTTTCAAATCGTGCGCTGTTTCCGCGACGAAGATTTTCGCGCTGACCGGCAGCTCGAATTCACGCAGCTCGACCTTGAGATGTCGTTCCCGCGCCAGCAGGATATTTTTGAAGTGATCGAGCGCGCGATGGAACGAAGTTGCGCGGTCGTGGGTGTGCAGGTGAAAGGGCCGTTCCGACATCTCGACTACAAAGATGCGCTGCGGCGCTACGGGTCGGACAAGCCGGATTTGCGTTTTGGAATGGAATTGCAAAATGTGACGCAATTCTTCGAGACGGGGCGAGAAAAACTTCAAATTGAAGGCAACGTGCAGGCGGTGGTTGCGCCGGGCGCGGCTTCCTGGTCGCGCAAACAGCTTGATGAACTTGGCGAGTTCGCGAAGGCGTCCGGAGCGCGCGGCGTTTACACCGTAAAGGTCGCAGCCGAAGGAATCACTTCGCCGCTTGAAAAAACTCTCGGGCCGGAAACGCTAAAAAAGCTCGCGGAAGCTGTGGGCGCAAAGCCGGGCGATTTGATCGTAGCCGCGGCAGCCAAAGAACAAATCGAGCACAACGACACATCGCTGAACGTCGCAGGTCAAATTCGTCTGTACCTTGGAGACAAACTCAATGTGATCGACCGCAGCAAGTGGGAATTCGTGTGGATCACCGGCTTCGCGCTCTTCGAATGGAGCGCGACGGATAAGCGCTGGGTGAGCGCGCAGCATCCGTTCACCGGAATCTTCGAGGAGGATCTGGACAAGCTCGAAACTGCGCCATGGGAGTGCCGGTCGAAGGGATACGATCTCGTTTTGAACGGCAACGAACTCGGTTCCGGAAGTATTCGAATTCATCGCCAGGATGTGCAGGCGCGGATGTTCAAAGCGCTCGGCCTGACCGACGAGCAAGCGCGCCAGCGTTTTGGGTTCTTTCTCGACGCACTCACGTATGGCACTCCGCCACATGGCGGCATTGCGTTGGGCATCGATCGCGTGATCATGTTGCTAGCCGGCGAAAAATCAATTCGCGAGGTCATTGCTTTCCCCAAGACCACTGCTGCCGTGGATTTGATGGCGGATTCACCTTCGGAAGTGGGCACCGACCAGCTCGACGAATTGGGAATTGCAATCAAGCGAGCGGAAAAGTGAATTTCGATCCGAGCCAGAGCGTGATTTCCTATCGGGCGCTGGTGCTGATACCGATTGCCGCGGCAATGGGCGTGACTCTCTTGATCCGGAGCATGCGCAGGCTGAGGCTGAGAGCGCAGTTCATGGTGCTGCTGATTTTGGCTGTCTCGATCGGGTTCATTTTTTTGATCATGGTGCAGATGCCTTAATTTCCGGAATGGCTAGGCGTTTTGCTCCTTCTCGTAGTGTTCATCGCCAGTTTATTCGGTACCCGCATTTTTCTCCGAAGCGTTGCCCAAGACGAAAAGGAAGAGGATGAACAGATACGCAAAGAGGATCTGCGCGGTCCGGTAGATTCGGGATTTCCGAACATAAAGCCTACGAAACACACACTATGAGCCGGATACGCATACTCGCGGAAAATGTGGCGAACAAGATCGCGGCGGGCGAGGTGGTGGAGCGGCCCGCGTCGGTGGTGAAGGAGCTGCTCGAAAACGCGCTGGACGCGGGGGCGCGTTCGATTCGCATCGAAGTGGAATCGGGCGGCAAGCGCATGATCCGCGTGATCGATGACGGCAGCGGAATGAATCACGACGACGCGCTCTTGGCCTTCGAGCGCCATGCGACTTCGAAACTCCGCAACGCCGACGATTTGCTCTCGATTGCCACGCTGGGCTTTCGCGGCGAAGCGCTGCCCACGATTGCGGCGATCTCGCGGCTGTTGATGGAAACGCGCGTGCCGGAAGACGAGCAGGGAACGCGCATCGAATTCGCGGGCGGGAAGCTACTCAGCGTGAAGCCGGCGGGGGTTCCGGCGGGGACGTGCATCAGCGTGGCCGACATTTTTTATTGCGTTCCGGCGCGGCGCAAATTCCTGAAGTCCGAGACGACGGAGCTGGGGCACATCGCTTCGCTCGTGACGCACTACGCGCTGGCGCATCCCGAGTGCCATTTTCTACTGAAGACGCCCACGCAGGAAATCCTGAATTGCTCGCCGGTGGAAAAACTTTCCGAGCGGGTGTACCAGATTTTCGGACGGCAGGCGCTCGACGAGCTAATGGAGATTCCGCCGAGCGAAGGCCCGGTGCGAAGCGCGATTACGGAGCCCGCGCTCGAAGCGGAAGAGCGGGCGGCCGTGCTGCGGGTGAGCGGATTCGCCTCGCGCCCGGAAGTGCAGCGCACCAACCGCAACGGCATCTACATTTTCGTGAACCG
>JBEKSN010000294.1:0-3692 GCA_049517055.1 Candidatus Acidiferrales bacterium
CGGTCGGCCAGCATGTAACCGTAGTAATTCAGCACCGCGGCATTGTTCGGGTTTACGCCCAGCGCTTTGCGGAATTGCTCCTCCGCTAGATCGAATTTTTTCTCGCGCTCGTAGATGGCGCCGAGCATGAACCAGGTAGTCTCTTTGTCGCTGTCGTCGCGAGCCATTTGCTCGGCCTTCAGCGCGGACTGCTCCGCGTCGGGATATTTTCGCCCGCGCTCCTGCACCTGCGCGATATCCACGTAAATTCCTTGATCGCCGTCGTTGCCTTGCAGCAGGCCGTTTAATAGTTTGGTAGCCGCGTCCGTGTCCGACTTTTCGCCGTAAAGCATCGCTAGCGTCACGATTAACCCTTGATCCTTCGGCGAAACCTCCAACCCTTTCTTCGTCTCGGCAATCGCGCGATCGAGATCGCGGCTCTGGCGATAGGCGTCGATCAGCAGCATCTCCGCGCGCTTCTGCACTTCAGGTCCGAGCTTGCCCATGTCTTCGAAAGTGCGGATCGCACTGGGATAATTTTCCGCTTCTAAATACGCATGGCCGAGTTGCTCGTACAGAACCGCCAGCGCGCTCACGTTGCTTCCTTCGCCTGCGGCCCCTGCCGGGGTTCCCGTTCCCGCCGTTTGATTCTTGACGCCGGTGATCGCGTCGTTCAGAATTTTCGCGGCATCGTCGTAGCGGCCTTGTTCTTCGTAGAGCAGCGCCTCGTTGTAAAGAACTTCCAGATTGCCGGGAGAAAGTTGCTTGGAGCGCAGCAAAGCCGACTCGGCTTCGTCATATTTTCCCAAGTGCCTGTAAAGCTGCGACATACGCAGAAAATTTTCCGAGGTGCTGGGTTCCAGCTCGGAGAGGCGCTTATATTGTTCCAGCGCTTCGGCGTATTTGTCCTGCGACATCAATGCTTGCGCCAGACCGTGAACGTGCGCCGGGTCGTCCGGATCTTGCTCCACGGCCTTGCGGTAGGCCTCTTCGGACTTCGCGTATTCTTTCGACTGTGCATACGCGTCGCCCAGCAAATCGTAGATGTCCGGCGAGGCCGATTCCCCCGCCGCCTGGGTCAGCAGCGTTACGGCTTCCTGGGAACGTCCTTCATCAACCAGAAGCTGGCTCAGTTGCTCGAGCGCTGCTCCATTGCCCGGATCCCGGTTCACTGTTGCGCGCAGAACCTTTTCCGCCTCGTCGTGCTTGTTTTCGAAGCGGTAGAGCCGCGCGAGCCACAGCGAGGAGTACGTGTCGTCCGGCTGAACTTTCAGAATGGCCTGGAATTGTTCGACGGCCTTGTCGAGAGTTTCCTTCTGCGCGTCGCCCGCGTTCATATCGCCCAACGCGCGCACGTAAACGCGCGCGAGCAGCCGGTGGGCATTCACATCGTTGGGATCGAGTTTCAGAACTTCCTGCGCCTCAGCCAATGCTTCACGGGAATGCTGCGACTTGGCGTAAATTTCCGCCAGGCGCTCCATGACCACGGTAGAATCCGGCGCCAGGGCCAGCGCTTTCTTGTAGGAATCGATGGACTGCGCGGCTAGCTCGGCGCGCCCGCTTGCTTCGTACTGCTGTTCTTGCATGTGCCCGAGCGTAAAATAGTAATAAGAATCATCGTGCGAGGCACCTGCTGGAGATTGCGCTTCAGGCGCAGAAGATTGCGTCGAGGCAGCGGGCTGGGCCGGCGTGGCGTTTTGGGCCTGCGCAACGGGGATGCCTGCAATACACGCGAAGACAGCAAAGCTTGCAATTGTTTTCATGCGTTGACCGGTAAACTCCATTATCGTATAGGGGCGCGAGGTGGTCAAAGTATTCCCCGCCGGCGTTCCCTGACGTCACACAGTTAGACGCATGGAATCCCTGCCGGGATACCCGGTTCAGCCGGATGCAGCGAAAAAACCTAAGCGAGTTGGCCAGGATGCTTAATACTAGCGATAGAAATCCGCGAGGAGGTCGTTAATGGCGCGTACCGGAACAGCCATCGCGCTGGTGTTTGTCTTTGGCGTATTACCGATATGCTTTGGATTGCCGAAAGCCGTGCGAGCGCAACGCGGTTCGGTAAGCGCCGCGCAATCCTATCAAACCCAACCTCAAGCGAGTGCTCAGACTTCCAGCTCTTCGGCGGCCGCCGTCCCTAAATCCGTGCTCGATAATTTCGCCTGGCTCGAAGGGCGCTGGCGCGGCGAGTGGGGCCCTCGGATCGCGGAACAGGCCTGGCTGGGGCCGAAAGCAGGCGAGATGCTGGGAGTCTTTCGGCTGGTCGAGCGCGATAAAACCCTGGTAATCGAATTATTTTCGCTCGTGGAAAAATCTGACGGAGTCGATCTCTACTTCCGGCACTTCACGCCGCAGCTCTTGCCCTGGGAAAAATCAGATGCCACCGTTTTGAATCTGTCGAAATCCGACTCCACCACATTTGACTTCGAAAATCCGCTGAACGCCATGCCCAAGCGCTCGATATTCACGCGCGTCGATACCGACACTTATATAGCGCGCTCCGAGCTAATTCCAGACAACGGCGAGCCGCAAATTATCGAAATCACATATCACCGGCAGATACCCGCGCCGGAAAAACCTAGTGCCGGAAATGCCGGACGCCAGAAAAAACCATAGCCATTCCCAATTTGTTGGCGGCGGCAATCACGTCGGCGTCGCGCACCGAACCTCCCGGTTGGATCACGGCAGTGGCTCCCGCCTTTCCCGCTTCTTCCACCCCGTCTGGGAACGGAAAGAAGGCGTCGGAGGCCACCACGCTTCCCGCAAGCGAAAGGCCCGCTGTGGCGGCCTTGATCACCGCGATCTTCACGGAATCAACCCGGCTCATTTGGCCCGCGCCCACTCCCACGGTTTGGCCTTCGCGCGCGAAAACAATGGCGTTGGATTTCACATGCTTGCAGACTTTCCATCCAAAGAGCAGGGCGCGTAATTCCGCCGCCGTCGGTGCGCGGTCGGTGGCAACTTTCAGTTCTTTTTCGTTTAGCTCGTGGCGATCGGCTTCCTGCACCAGCACGCCGCCGGAAATATGCTTGAACGCGAGTTCCTCAATCTCACCGTTGGCGGCTTCGCGCGGCATTTCAAGAAGGCGCAGATTTTTCTTCGAAGCCAAGTTCTGAAGCGCCGCGGCTTCGTATCCCGGCGCGACGATGCATTCCACGAATAATTTCGCGACTTCCTCAGACGTCTCTGCGTCGAGTGCGCGGTTGAATGCCAGTACACCCCCAAACGCTGAGATTGGATCGCACGCCAACGCCTTCACGTATGCATCGCGCAAAGATTCCTGCTCGGCCGCGCCGCAGGGGTTGTTATGCTTTACGATTGCAACGCCGGGGTGGCGAAATTCGGTGACGAGATTCCACGCCGCATCCAGATCCACCAGATTGTTGTGAGAAAGCTCCTTGCCCTGAAGTTGCTTCGCGCCCGCCAATCCCGCCGCAGGACGCCCAGCCGGGATGTACAGCGCCGCCTGCTGGTGAGGATTTTCTCCATACCGCATCGTTTGCCGGCGCTCGAGCGCGATGTGAATCCGCTGCGGCAGTTTTTCCAGCGCGCCGATTCTCACGTCGCCATTCGCCGCCAGCCGCTCGAGTTCCGTCGCGATTTCACCGTCATACCGCGCCGTGCGCGCATAAGCTTTTCGCGCCAGCTCCAGCCGTGTCGACAGGCTCAGCTCCCGTTTGCCGCGCAATTCCGTCGCAACCGCAGCGTAGTCT
>JBEKSN010000295.1:0-3669 GCA_049517055.1 Candidatus Acidiferrales bacterium
AAACGGAACCCCGGCCTGAAATTGGCGGATGTGGAACCGGCAGCCACGCGCACTCCGAACGTGTATTCCGCGGCCGGATCCACCGAGATGCATTGCGTGTTCACGCCGAGCCCGGCCGTCGCCCCGTCTCCGACTTTCACGTTGTAGCTGCCCTGCGTATTGCCATCCACGGGCGCGCTCGCACTCGATTGCCGTGCGTAAATTCCAGAAGCAGCTTGATTGATATTCGTGCCGCTCGCGCCTCCCCAAGCTAACAAAGTGGTCGTGCCGCTCCACGCTTCGAACCCCGCGTTGGCGAGTAGGTTCGTACTGGCGAGATCGTTCTGCCCGAAATGCATCGAAGGCGTCCAGTTGTGGCCGTTGTTATCGATCGCCACCATCGCCGTGGCCGGCTCGTTGGGCTTGATCTGCGTCGTGTTGGTAATGGAAAGATAAGGATCGAGAAGATGAATGCCGATCGCCGAGCCGTCGGATGGAAATTGAATGCAATTGTAAATATCTTCGCAGCGGTTGTTGGGTCCAAACGTGACGCTGGTGGCGCCGATAATGTTGTAGCAAATCTGTCCAAATGCGGCGGAGGAGCTTTCGCAGTCGTTTCCGTATATTTCGTCGTTGTTGGGATAATTCCCATTGCTGTCTTTCGCCAGAACGTAACCGGTCGAGCTTGCGGGCGGTAGAATGCAGGCGTTTTGTTCCAGCACGATCGCGTTGTAGATCCCGGCGAGATAAAAGCAGGTGTCCCCGCTGGACTGCGGATTCATATTGTTGTGCTTGAACAAAGTATTTGTGCCGTCGAGGTCGCCCACCGAGGTGTTGCCGTAAATTCCGTAGGAAGTTCCTCCGGTTCCCAGAGTGATGTTGTTGTTCTCGATGTCCGAGTGGCCGATGCTGGTCATATCGATCACTTTTGAATTCGCGCCGGTGGCAGTGAGCGCCATGCCCTCGATGTGCACGAAATTTATTTTGGACGTAGCTTGATTCGGATTTTTCACCGTGGTGCATCCCGCGTTGCCGCAGGCGATGAAGCCCGAAGTGTCCGGCTTGGCAATCGTGCCGGTGCCGCTTTCTTGATAGCCCTTGATGGACGCGCCGTCCCCGGTCAATTCCACCGCATCATTCGTGGTTGTGTCAGTGACCGTGAGTTGTCCCTGCCCCCACAACAAAACAGTGCCGGCAGGAATCGTTATGTGATGCGCCCCCGTAAGCGTTCCGGCCATTCCCCGCGCGTCGCAAACCGCGGAAGCTGTGGACGCCGCGGCAGCCGAAAGGCACGCAGTGATCTTGGCCGCAGCGTCCGCGCCCGAAAAGCGCTCCGCCTTCTGCACTCCGTTGAGCGCGTTCACCGCCGCGGTTCCATTTACGTCCAGGTTAAATTGCGGATTTGTGTTGTTGATCCCCAGCGAACTGGGCGTAAAGCGGTGCACCGGCAGCAGCGTGCTTATCACTGAATCGGGCCCGCCGGCGGACGGCAGCGCCGTCATCGTGAAGCTGCTCGTGCTCGCGCCCGAAATAAAAGTGTAGTTCGTCTGCACCGGTTGCCACTGGCCGTTGTTCAAATACGGAACCGTGGAGGTAGCGATGCAATAACCTGCAATCGTGCCGACTCCGCTGATAGGAAGCGTCCAGTTCCATGTGATTGCATTGCTTGAGCCGCTCAGTGCCACGCCCGCGCTCTGCTGCGAAGGCGCCGACTCTGTCGAAGTGCAACTTGTCGTGGTCGAATACATCGTCGCGAAGTATGTACCCGCCGCGATCGAGCCGCCGGTAGTAGCCGTGCCCGCCACGCTTGTGGGTGGATAAGTTCGCGGAAACTGAATGTCGAAACTCCCGCTCGCATTCTGCGCGATGCTCGCGCCATAACCGAAGTCAGTTCCGTCATTCAGCATCAGCCCGAAAACCGGGTCGATGCCCACTCCGGCGAACCGGCTGCCATTGAAGGTGGCTCGTAAAGCGTCACCGTCGTAGCCGCCGTACACGTTTACATCGCTACGCAGCCGGGGGTCCGGGCCGCCTCCCCCTCCGGATCTAACAAAGTAGTCGAACCCATTCCAGCTTTGGGCCGAGCATCCGGACACCGGATTCCCGTTACTGTCCTGCACCAGTCCGTTTGAAGAAAAATTTCCGCCCGACCGGATGTTGCAACCATACACGGAAGAAGTGCTGGGATTATCGTTTTGAATCATCGGTGAGCCGCCACTCCCACCGATCGAAAAGTCGATGATTACACCGTTCAGGTTTGATCCGGACGAATTGAGTTCCACCAAGGCGCATGATGTAGCCACCCCCGCAGCGCAAGTAGAGTCGGCTCCGCTCACGTTTCCGAATGTCAAATTCGTCATCACCGGAAGTGCCGTCCCGCCGGGGTTACCCGTGCTATTCGTAATGTAGAAGAACGGCCCGTGGTTCGCTTCCCATCCCCGAATATCCTGAAAGTGTATATTTCCCGGACCGCTTCCAACGGTGTTCACGCGCTGGTCGTAATGAAACATCCCGCCGATCCCTTGCAGGTTATCGAATTCCATCAGACCGTCTAGCGGAGCCTCGCTTCCAAGCGGCGCGTCTCCGGTCAGCAGCACGCAATAAATTCCCGACACTTCCGCGCCGGCACATTCTCCACCGTGCCACTCAAACCAGAACGAATTGGTGACCTCCAGGGCGCTGTTATCGGCCTGCCCGGTTTGTTGTACGAACAGGTTTACATTTTCCAGCTTGTCGCTCGTCGTGGTGTAGAACCACAGCGCTTTGTTGTATCCGTCAATCTCAATGTCGCGGAACGTGGTGCCGGCGTAGGCGCCCGGATAGCGCAGGTCAAACACCGGCGCGTTGTTGGGACTGCTCCCAGCGAGGCTCCTTACCACCGCCATCGGGCCTCGCACGAATTGCAGCGTGCTGGCCGTTCCCGTACCTTTAAAAGTTAACCGCCCGCAAGGAATTTCAAATACCGGCGCGGTAGAAGGAAGCTGCGGTTGTTTAACGGCATAGACTCCCGAGGGAAAATCCAATTCGGGGATTACGCTGATGCCGCCGATAAGAGTCCCACAAGCCGCCGTGATGGCAGCCTGAATCGCCGCCGTGTCGTCCGTCGCGCCGTCGCCCTTCGCGCCGTACGCCGTCACGTCGATGCGCGGCCGCGGGCCGGTTATCGTCTCACTCCCCAGGACGCTCAAAGACGTAGGCGTGAAGCTTCCGGGGCTGAAATTGGCCGTCGTCAGCGTTCCGGCGATGTTTGCATTTCCCGCTACGGTCAAATTTCCGCCCAGCGTCAGTCCAAACGCCGAAATATTATTGCCCACTCCTGTGGACGAAGGATCGGCGGGAAGAATCGCATCCGGAAAAGTCTGCGTCCCATTTATTTGCGGCGCGGTAATTTGAATTAAGTAGCGTCCCGCCGGAGCGTAAAAATGGTAGTTGCCGAGCCCGTCGGACTGAAACGGATTTTGCGACGGCACGCTCAGCGTCGCGTCGGTAAACAGAGTCGCCAGCGGCGAGCACGGCGTTCCTGTCGCGGTGGATTGGCACACCGTAATCGTTGCCCCCGCCACCGGATGCCCTTCGGGACCAAACACAACATCGTCTTTGCGCGATCCCTGCGCGTATGCCAGGGGCGCCGCGAGCGCCATAGTCGCAACCAGCGCCACGCACGCCGTCAGCGCCCGGCTCAGCCGCCTC
>JBEKSN010000296.1:0-3608 GCA_049517055.1 Candidatus Acidiferrales bacterium
AGTTTCTTGACGCCGCTGGCGTTGCTGGTTGTAGCTCTGCTTTTCAGCCGCTACTATCCCGAGACTCGGTATCAGGTTCAGAAACAGCAGCCGATGCCGGTGAGAGCCGCGTGAAGTTTTCGCCGGCCTGGCGACCTTCGTAGGTTTTGCTTTTTACGTTTTCTGCCCGAAAGAGCTATGCGCTTTCAACCAAAGATCGATTTGCCGGCCGGGTCGCAATCGTGAGCGAGCGGCGCCACGATTTGGAAGCGCAGTTCGATCGCATTCTCAGTGAGCACGGCGCGGCGATTTCGCGGCTGGCGTTCGGCTATGAGACGGTGGCGAGCGTGAGAGAAGAGTTGGTGCAAGACATCGCGTTGGCTATCTGGCAAGCGCTGGCGCAGTTTCGGGGCGAATGCTCGGAGAGAACATTCGTGTACCGCATCGCTCACAATCGCGGGCTTAGCCATGTATGGAAGCGACGGCCGGCGGCTCAGCCGCTGGAGGAGATCGAAGAGTCCGACCAGCCGATTGATCCGCGGCCGCATCCGGAGGAGCAAGCGTCGCGAACGGACCAGCGCGCGCGGCTGATGTCGGCCATTCAATCGCTGCCGGTGGCGCACAGGCAAATGATCGTGCTGATGCTGGAAGGCTTGTCGCACGCACAAATGGCGGAAGTGCTGGGCATCACGGAAAACAATGTGGCCGTACGTCTGAACCGCGCAAGGAACATGTTGAAGGATGCGTTGGGAGAGAGACCATGATCGAAGACCGCGAACTTGATATTTGGCGCGAACAATGGAGCAGCGTCGCGGAGCCGTCAGCCGACTTCCAGCGCGATTTCCAGCGCAAGGTGCAGCAGAGAATCAAGCGCCAGGACCGGCGCTTCGTGCTTGGCAATATCCTCACGGTAGTCGTTTTCCTCGGGATGTTGATTTTCGCTGTGTACATGCGGCATCAATCGAGTTGGATGGGAACAGGATGGGGCACCAGCATCTGCGTTCTGGTTTTCGTGACGGTTGGAATTCGGGTATGGGTTTTGCGGCGAGCGTGGCGTCCTGAGACACAAACAACGCGTGCGTTCGTGGAGCTTTGGCACCAAAGAGCGGCGGCTCGAATTCGGCTGCTGCGGATCTCCACCTATTTGTCTATCGGCTGGCTTATTTTTTGTGCGGCACTTATGGTTGTTAATTGGCCAATCATTGGGCAGGACTTTAGGGCTCATCCTAAGGAGTGGGTCGCGTTGCTGGTTGTCTGCGTGCTGATGCAGCCGGTGCTGCTGTGGTATGGGGCGGGCTGGCTCCGGCGCCGCAAACTGGCGGAACTGAACGAAGTGGAAAAAATTCTGGGTGAAATGGACGGGAAAAGTACGTCGTGAAGTTCAAGGCTTTTATCTGGGATGCCAGGCCAGAAGTTTCTAGTTCACCGTGAGCGGTGCTGACACGCTGCCGATCTTGCCGCTCAGATTGTCGCGCACCACAAATCGCACTTGGTAATTTCCGGCGGGAAGTTCCAGGGCATTTTGATAGAGGATGCCGTCCGCTTTGATTTTGTCCAGGGAGGCCGCGGGCACGGTGCCCTTGATTGTCTGTCCCGCATTACCAACGGGCGCGCCGACCTTGCTGGCTTGGGCAACGAAGTCGATGTCGAAGCGGTTCTTGTCTCTTTCGTCGATCACACCGGAAGCCGGCAGGTGCATGGCAAATCCAACTTTCTTCTTATCCCCGTCCGGCGAGATACCCTGCCAGCGAACGGTCACTTCCAGTCCGGTGCTGTCAAAAGGAGAACTGAGAGCAAAGGCCACATCCTCCTTATGCGTCAATTCAGGATCGATGGTGGCATTGGTAACCAAAAAGCCGGTGCGCGCATGCACTTCCACATCTTTGCGCGCAACCTGAACTTGCAATTTCCGCCAGCCCGGCTTGGTATTCAGGTTATCCACATAATAGCCAAGCAAGTAGTAGCTTGAAGAATCGTCCGCAGCGCGCTGGAAGCCGGTGGACACATCATTGTTGTTGAAGAAGGCCCGGCCCCCGGTCATCTCGGCAAAATTTTCAAGGCTCTGCACGGAAGAAGTTTGCAGCCAGCTTCTGCTGGCAGCGGCATCGGCGAATCCGGGACCGCTGAGATTGCCGGAATAGGTGGCATCCGCCGTCGGTGTGGTGCTTACCAAACCGCGGACATCCACGGGATAAACGGAAACCTGAGCCTGGTTCAACGCTTCCATGGTCCGCTCGTAGAGTATCGACAAACTACCGCCCGGCAACGAAGAAGGAGAATCCAAGTTGAAAGGAAAGCTGCCGGTGGCCCAGATGAGAGACTTCCTTCCCGGAACTCCGGAAAGCGACCAGGCGATTGCCAGAAAAGCTTTCAGGGTGTCCTCGATGGCGCGGGTCTGCTGGTAACTGCCTTGGACTGCATCTGCGCTCTGAATGAACTGCTGCATTCTGGCCACGGGATCGGCCGGGGTTCCACCAGTCAGTTCGCTGGCGCCCTCTCCGGACGCAGCCGCAATCTTCCCGTCTGTTCCGAACGATTCCATCGGCGACATTTCTCCGCTAGCTTTCTTAAGTGCGGCGACGATGGAAGCAGGATCGCTGTTCAGCCCGCTTATTACTTGCAGACCTTTTGACCCAATCACCACGAGTCCGAACACGCGCCCCGATTCCAGGTTGTCTGCCAGATACTTAATCAATTGCTTGCGGCCGAAGGTCTGATCGAGAAAAGGTGTATTGATGGTATCCAAAGCAATCACGGTGATGGCAAATGGCTGTCGCTCGAGAGTGAAATTGCTGAATGTGTTCGGCGGGTTCTTGGCTTGCGCGGAATGCGAACTGCCCGTATTCACTTCCTCGAAAATAGCAATCCGCTGCTCTTTGCCATTTTCAAAGATTTTGAAATCTCCTCTGCTCAGGTTATGGACATGATTGCCGGATTTGTCGGCGACAACCGCGGGGACCTGAACGAGAATCGTTTGCGATTTGAACGCGAGCTTCCGTTCTTCATCAGCGCCGCGGGAGTGGTGCACGTCCGCCTCCGGAATGCTCCCCGGTGTGGAGGGACTTGCAGGCTGCCCGGTGAACGGGTCATTTTCCTGAGCCAATGCGCAGGTGGGGAGAAAAATAACGCAGCACCAGAGGATCAGCAATTGGCGGCGCATCTCTTACTCCTTCGATTGCGGAGTGATTATACGTCTAGCATCGCTCGGTTAGGTAACGCGAACCCGCTATCAGGATAGCTCTCGAGAACACGCGTCATCACCACTTAGTTGGCCAGCGCCTAATTGTCGCGATAGTCGAGCAGACGAAGTAAGGAAAGGAACTGGAAGTCATGAACTCAGGTTATTGCCCGCCGAAACGGAACACGATTCCGGCGCTATACCGGAAATTGTTCTGCCGGTTATCGGCGCCGTCGGGAAACTTCGTCAAAAAATACTCGGCCTGAACGGGACGGACTGCAAAATGGCGCGACACGGTCACATCAATTCCGCCTCCAGCCGTCATCGCAAAAGCAGTCTTCGATCCCAGCACAATCGCATCCGACGCCCACATGGCCCCTAGAAGAACCTGGACAAACGGCGTGACCCTCCCGCTCCGGAAATTTACTCGAGGTCCGAACAGATACGAAAT
>JBEKSN010000297.1:0-3579 GCA_049517055.1 Candidatus Acidiferrales bacterium
CGCCTGGAGCTTGTCGAAGACCGCGGAGTATTTTCCGCCCTCCTCGCTGCTTTCCTGGTCGCCGGACGGAACGCATATCTGCTTCACTCGCCAGGCCGACCCGCACTTCGGTGATTCCGATCAAACCGTCGTCGAGATCCTGGACATTGACAGCGGACAAATCCGCCAACTGACGAAGCGCACTTCCTTTGAAAACTACGGCCTCTTCTCACCCGACGGCTCAAAGATTGCGTACTGGTTCCCGCGCGACGGGGATCCGAACAATGAGAATGAGATATTCGTTACCTCCTCCGCCGGCGGCGAAGGAACGGATGTTACACGCGCGCTCGATCGCAGTGTCCAGCGCACCATGTGGGTGCCCGACGGCAAATCGCTTTTCGTCTGCGCACGCGACGGCGCGCAGACTGCCGTTTGGATCCAGCCGCTCGACGGCCCGGCGAAAAAGATCGATCTCGGCGACGTTAATCCCTCCTTCTCAGTCTGGGTGGACGCGGCTGTAGGCAAAGACGGCTCCATCGCTTTCGCGGCTAACACGCCAACCCAACCAACCGAGCTCTACTATCTTGTGTCCCCGGATGCCAAGCTGAAACGCCTCACCGATTTCAATCATGAGATCGCGACTCTTGACCTTGGCCGTACCGGCGCCCTGGAATGGAAAGGGCCGGACGGTTTCGCCGAAGACGGCATCGTCGTTTACCCTCCGAATTTCTCGCGCGATAAAAAATACCCGCTCGTTCTTGACATTCATGGCGGCCCGCAGTGGGGCTCCACGATCGACTTCGATTTTTTCCCGCAGCTCTTGGCCTCGCACGGTTATGTGGTCTTCGAGCCGAACTACCGCGGCAGCGATAATCTCGGGAACAAGTACGAGCGGGCCATCGTCAACGATGGCGGAGACGGCCCCGGCCGCGACATCATGGCCGGAATTGCAGCACTCGAAAAGCAGGGCTTCATTGACGAATCGCGCATCGGGGTTTCAGGATGGTCCTACGGCGGCTACATGACGTCGTGGCTGCTCGGCCACTACCACATTTGGAAGACGGCTATCTCTGGGGCGGCCCCGAACAGCAGGGCCAACACATACAATCTCTCGGATTATAACGTCATAGAGCGTTTCGCACGCGGCGGCTCGCCGTGGAAGAAAGAGTTCGCGAAAGCGTACGAAGAACAATCGCCCATCACCTATGCAGGCGCGATTACAACACCCACGTTGATCATGCACGACACCGGCGACGAGCGCGTGCCCATCACCAATTCCTACGCGATGTACCACGCGCTAAAGGACAACGGTGTCACGGTGAAATTTATCGCTATTCCCACAACTGGACACGACCCGAGCGATCCCGTGCACCAGTCCGACATAATTCGCGTCTCGATAGATTGGTTCGACCAATACTTGAAGTAGTGGGCCACTCGGAAACCGAGCGCTGAGACGCGTCGCTGATTTTGGCTGCTGAATCTGTATAATGCCGTCACACAATGGCGCTTCCCAGCGGCACCAAGCTCGGGCCTTACGAGATTCTCGCGCCGCTCGGCGCGGGCGGGATGGGCGAAGAAATCAAGACCTTACCAGGCATCCTTTGTTGAAATTATTTCGGTCCGCAAGGCGTAGTGAATAAGCTCGGCCAGCGAATGGATGCCGAGCTTGAGCATGATCTTAGCTCGGTGCGTTTCAACCGTCCTGACAGTGATTCCCAGCAGCGTAGCGATCTCCTTGTTTGACTTGCTCCCGGCCAGAAGGCGGATGACTTCGGTCTCCCGAGGAGTTGTTCGCGTGTCCGGCCGATCCCGATCCCATTGCTGATACTGGCTACTTGTCCTGAGGAATCCATCTAACACTATTTCTGATACTTTTGGCGTCAGGAAACGCTTACCCTCGGCAACAGCTTTCACGGCCTTCGTGAGAGAGTCCGTGAAATCGGATTTCAATAGGTACCCGAGAACTCCCGCATCCAATGCCCGGCGCACCATCTGATCTGACTCGTGCATAGTAACCACAAGGAGTTTGGTATCTGGAACCACTCCGTGGATTTGGCGGGCTGCCTCGATTCCATCGAGTCCGGGCATACTGATATCGAGTATGGCCACATCCGGTTGCAGTTCTATTGCCTTCTGTACTGCCTCAAGTCCATTTGCCGCCTCGCCTACCACTTTCCAGCCGCGTTGGGTTTCGAGTACCGCTGTTGCGCCACAGCGCACCAATCCGTGATCGTCAGCAACCAGAATGCGCAGTTTTTTCACGTTCGCTTCCTTGGAGAGGAATCCTCACGCGTATCGTCGTGCCCACATTAGTGGTGTCGATATCAAGCCGGCCTCCAATTAGGTTGACTCGCTCGCGCATACTCGGGATACCAACACCAAATTTGAACCTGGACTCCTCATTTTCTCTCGGCACACAGGCCGAGGCTTGCCGGCCGTCGTCGCTGATTTCCATTGTAAGGTCCGAATCGCATTGAATTCGTATCCTGGCTTGCTGACTGCCCGAATGGCGCTGTATGTTGGTGAGGCTTTCTTGCACGACCCGAAACAAAGCCAATTCCACTTCTCGCGACAACCGTCCGAGGCGCGGTGACAGCTCCAGTTCGACCTGGATTCCACTTCGTATGGCGAAGCCGAGCGCATAGTCGCGAATCGCGTCCTCTAATCCCTCTTGGTCCAACACGGGCGGGTGCAAAACGTACGAAAGAGTGCGGACTTCGCGAATGCACTCGTTTGCCAATGTCTTGCACTCGGAAAGAAACCTTCGTGATTTTCGATCATGGGAAGGAAGGAAAGCACGGAGTCGCCCAAGCATCGTTGCCAATGCGACGAGGTCTTGTCCTGTCGCATCGTGCAAATCGCGGGCAATCCTCCGGCGCTCCTCGTCCTGCGAGAGCAGAAGCTGGCCGGTAAGGCGCTTGAATTCCTCTTCAGATCTCTTGTGGTCGGTGATGTCCCGGAAAACGCAAACGGCTCGATCGACACCCCCAGTACCCTGGATGGGGAAGTACGACACGAGTAAGTCCCTTTGGCCGATCTCGGGAAAGCTTTGCCTCAATTCGTACTTGACGATTTTTCCCTGGAAACATTCATCGAGCTTCTCTTTGACAACCCGCTCGAAAAAATCCTTGTTTATTACTTCGGGAACCAGACGCCCCAATAATTGTTCGCTCTCGAGACCCCGCAATTGTGCGTACGCGCGATTTGCGAGAAGGAAGTGGTAATTGCGGTCAACGACGGCGATCATTTCCTCCACGCCTTCCACTACTTTTTCGTATTCCCGGAGTCTTTCCTCAACTCGCTCGCGCTCGGTAATGTCGCGAACCATCGCAACAACGAACTCTCTCCCCTCCAGTCGGATGAGCTTAGTACTGACCTCGACGGGAAACGTCGATCCATCCTTCCTGAGATGAACGCCTTTCTTTACAAGGGTTCCAGATTCCTTCAACTGCGTTGTGGCTCTGATGCACTCGTTGTGATCCATGGTTGGATCAATGTCGCGAAGATTGAGAGACAGAATTTCTTCGCGAGTGTAGCCAAGATCGGCGCAGCCCTTCTGATTCATGTCGAGAAACCGAAGCGTGTCCGGGTCAATCACTT
>JBEKSN010000298.1:0-3550 GCA_049517055.1 Candidatus Acidiferrales bacterium
CAAACAAAAATAGGTTGCGGGCTCGAACTGGCTCGCAACCTATCGTGAAAACTTGAGAAGAATTTCGCGTGAATAAGCGCGCTACGCCGAATTACGCTTTCTTGGCGGTTTTGCGGCGACCGCGGCGGCGCGTGGGAGGCTGCGCGGGTGCTTCGCCGACGAGTTCGGCGGACCAAATCGAAGTGACGAATTTCTTTACGCCGTGATCGTCAAAATCAATCGTCGTGCGATCGGTATTCGACTCCGTAACCGTGCCCATGCCGTACTGCTCGTGACGTATCGACTGCCCCTCCGATAGAATGTTCACCGCACCCCTCCTTGGATAATTACGAAAATGTATGCTTCCACCCGCTGAAAACAGGCTCGACTGCCAAGCCCCCACCGATTGCGCGCAAAAGGGACAAAGCTTAGCTCCGCCCCTCGAGTGACCCTAGAATTTGAATACGACAACTAGACGGGATTAGAGCCCGACGACGTTCTCGGCCTGCAAGCCCTTGGGGCCTTGCTTGACTTCGAACTCGACTGCCTGACCCTCGTTGAGGCTCTTGTAACCCTCGGACTGGATCGCCGAGAAGTGCACGAAGACGTCCTCACCGGACGAGCGCTGGATAAAACCATAGCCCTTTGCTGCATTAAACCACTTCACTGTACCTTGCTCTTTGGCCACTTGGAGATACTCCTAAAGTATTGATAGGGGGCATGTTAGCCACCACGTTGGCAACCTCGAGGACGAACCCTGAAGCAACAAACGCACCGTCATATTAGCACACCGCGCCAATCCCGCGCAACCACTTCGAACGCCGGGTGGTGGGTCAGTTCCGATTTTTCCAGTACAGCTACCTTAACTCAGGCAAGCGGGGTACTTCTCGTCTCGATTTACAAACTGACCCACTACCCGCGACAGGGTCCAACAACGCACGGTGTGCTGACGGTCACGGATGCCGAAGTGTTGCCCGTTGCTCCGGTGCACGTCAGCGTGTAAATGGTGGATGTTCCAACCGGCACGGGCGAGACGACGGTCGAACCACTCGTGGGTTCGGGGCCGGACCAATCGCTCGCGCTCGGGTTCGCCGACGCGGCGCAGGATGTCGCATTCGTGCTGGACCAAGTGAGCGTCACGGGCTGTGGCGGCTCTACGGGAGGGCGGGAGCGGGATGACGCTGAGATTGTGACCGTGACCTGCGATGGGTTCGCAGCGATGTTGATGGTGTAATTCGCGCTGACGTGCACTGCGGGCGATTCCGAATCCGTCACGGTTACAACCACGTTGTAGGCTCCGGCTGTTGTGGGTGTGCCGGAAATCACGCCCTGGCCTTGGGGGAGACTCAGCCCCGGAGGCAGTGAGGAATTTGCAGCTGCACTCCAAGTCCAGGTATATGGTTGGGTGCCACCATTCGCTGCAAGTACGAACCCGCTCAGAACGTCAAAACACTCACGCCCGATTCCGACAATAATAATGCAAACACATCTTGAATCGCCTCGTTTGCATGGAACATCGCGTAGATCGTAACTCGATCCCACCGTTCCCGACGGAGGCTCGCTCGAAGTGATCTCGAGCTGAGACTGCTGGTTGCTACTGACGTTGATTGAGCTCGAAGTGCCGGTGATCGAAGGCGTCGCGGCGTCGGTAGAGGAAATAGTTTGCGCCCCGGCGCTGTTCAGTGTGGCCGAGAAATTCCCCACTCCGTTCGTCAGCGTCGCATTGGCAGGAAGCACAGCTTGGCCATCGGTGCTCGTGAAGTGCGCTGTCCCAGTGTAGCCGGTTGCCACGCTGTTCGAAGAGTTGACCGCGGTCACAGTGAAACTGAAAGCCGACCCGATTGTGGCGGTGGCCGGAGCGCTCACGGAAAAATGCGTCGCCGGCTTGGGGGTACCATGCCCGTGCCACGGCGATCGAATTCGAGTCGTCATTCCGATCGGCGATGGCTTGGTCTGGCTCGAAGCAGAAGCCGTTTCCGAAATGATCTGCTGCGGCTGAACTTCAGCCGCAGCAGCCGGATCTACAAGGCTGTAGTCGCAGCCTTCGATGCCGGGATGATTCTCGTCGCATGGAATCAATACGAACGCGCGGATATCGCCGTTGGAAATCGCTCCAACGGAGGCAATCTCTCCGGCGTCATTGATATAAACCCCATACATCAGTTGCAGACCAAGGTTGGAGGGTATAAGAGTGTCAAGGCTGACCGCAGGGCCGCCGTCTTCCGACAAAAATGCGTGCAGCAATCCGCCGTTGCAATCGTCCCCACCTCCGACGATCTGGCCCTTTGAATTAATGGCTACCGCGCCGCTGCACGTATCGCCGTCCGGCGCTCCCAGATCGGTCATCACACCGTTCCTCCAAAGAAACGCGTGGTTTTGTGCGCCATTGTCGCAACCGAAAGCTCCAGTTACATTCGCCGAGCCGACCACCTCTCCTGCATCGTTGACAAAGTATGCTAGCCCGCTATCCCCTCCTAAAGTTCCGAGATCCTTCATGCCTCCGCTCTGGTCCCAAAGAAACGGATGGCAACTCTGGTCCCCGGCCAGATCCGAAAAGCCGGCCACCTGACCGCGGTTATTCAAAGAAAACGATCGACCGAGTACGCCCCCCAAAGTTCCCATGTCCAACATCCTGCCATTTTCCCAAAAGAACGGGTCGAGGGTCGGGAACCCCGTCGTAGAATTCACGGTCGAATTAGTGAACGACCACCCGCTGATTTGTCCATTCTCGTTAATTAAGAAAGCACCGCTGTCGGGGCCACCGAGCGTGCCCAAATCCTGCAGGCCCTGGGACTGCGTCCAGCGAAACGCACGCGATTGGGTTGCTCCGGGCATAAAGAAAACGGAGCCGTAGGGGTCGGGAATCGTATTTAGAGCCACTCCGTCCACCTCGCCTAGGCTGTTCACGGCCGAGGAGAAGCTGTCGTTTCCGCCAAACGTCCCCAGCTCGTTGATGAAACCATCTTTCCCCCAAACAATTGCCTCGAGTGCCGGACCGCCGGTCAGGGGATCGATACCATTTTCAGACTCTCCAGCAACCAGACCGCTGTCGCTCACCCAAAAAGCGAAGGCGTTGTTGTCGAGGCCCGGGAGAGCATCCAATTTGGTGGCGAGGCCGTCCTTCCACTTGAATCCGTTCGAGACATAGCAGTCGAAGTTAAAGTAGAGGCACAAGGGATCGAGAGTGGAAGTGTCGGCTCCGCCGACCGCCGTCCCATTGTTGCTCAAGACCCTGGCTGTGGGAGAGGGCAGGATAAAACTGCCGTTGGGTCCGCCGAACGTGCGTATTTCAATGGGCTTGTAGTGGTGGTGCCTCCCCTTGCCCGACTGTGCATTGAGCCTCATCGGGATTATGAGCGCGGCGATTGCGCACACCGAAAAGATGAGCCGAACAATCCTGATATTCATGGCGTTCTCCGTTTAACGGTCCAGAGCATATCGATCCAATTGGAAGTTAGCGGCGCGGTTAGGAAATGCCAATGATAGGAAGTCTGAAATTCTTCTGAGAGCCTTATGAGAGCGCATCCCATTGAAACGTTGCGACTTTTACGGACCCAGCCCTGTTGAAAGA
>JBEKSN010000299.1:0-3533 GCA_049517055.1 Candidatus Acidiferrales bacterium
GGCGCGACCCGATCACATTCGTGCGTTCGCCGACCACGAGCGGGCGCGTGCTCTCTTCCGCCTCGATAATTTCGATCCCGGAATACACGGCGCGATGAGCCGAATCCGGCGGGCGCCGCGGAGACTTGTTCTCGACCACCTGAGCAATGGCGCGAATGTGTTTTTCGGTGGTGCCGCAGCAGCCGCCGACGATGTTCAGCCAGCCGCGATCGACGAAACGCTCGAGCTGTTGCGCGAGTGACGTGGGCGTTTCGTGGTAGAGGCCTTCTTCATTGGGCAGGCCGGCGTTGGGGTAGCAGGACACGAAGCCGCTGGTGAGCGAATGCAAGGTGCGAACATGATCGGTCATGAATTCCGGCCCGGTGGCGCAATTGAGGCCCAGCGAAATCAGATCCAGATGGTCGAGGGAAGACCACAGCGCCTCGATGCCTTGACCGGCGAGCATGGTTCCCATCGCTTCGATGGTCACGGAAACCATGGTTGGAATGGGCTGGCCTAGTTCGCGACTTAGTTGCTGAATGGCGAGGACGCCAGCCTTGATGTTGCGAGTGTCCTGGCAAGTTTCCAGCAGAAGGAGATCCGCGCCACCTTCAATCAGGCCGCGCGCCTGATCGTGGTAATTATTTCGAAGCTGTTCGAAATTGATGCCGCCGGTGACGCTGATGGCTTTTGTGGTGGGGCCCATGGAACCAGCCACGAACCGCGGCTTTGCGGGGGTGGAGAATTCGTCAGCAGCCTGACGAGCCAGTTCGGCGGCTATGCGGCTGATTTCGCGAGCACGCGCGCCGAGGCCATATTCCGCCAGCACGACCGGGGTGCTGCCGAAGGAGTTTGTTTCGATGATGTCCGAGCCGGCCTGGAGATATTTCCGGTGGATTGAAAGCACAACCTCCGGCTTGCTGACGACGAGGTACTCGTTGCAACCTTCAAGCTGTGGGCCGCCAAAATCCGCGGCAGTGAGATTGGCCTGCTGCAGCATGGTGCCCATGGCACCATCCAGGATCAGGATGCGTTCGCGCAATAACTCTCGGAGGGCCAAGCCCTGTTGAATGAAGTTCCTCATGTCAGCAAAACTAATCCTAGAAGAATTCTAGCAGGGGACGCGGCGACGAGGCCGGAAGGAATCGCGCTGCGGTACGAACTTACAACTTTATGCGGATCGCAATCGAGTTTCACTCACGTCGCTGGTCAGAAATTCTATGGAGACAGACTTGGGAACCATGCCGGCTGCGGCGCCCCGGGCGAGCAATTCGCGGACGGCGCGGCGTCCCTCTTCGCCATAATCCAGCGTCCAGCGATTCACGTACATTCCCACGAATTTGTCGGCCAAGACCGGATCCATGTCACGCGCAAATTGCAGAGCATAATTGAGCGCGGCTTCGCGATGTTCCAGAGCAAAGGAAACGCTTTCGCGAATGACACGGCCGATCTGGCGCCCGAGATCGGGGCCCAGCTTGCGCCGAACAGCGTTCGCGCCAAGCGGCAAAGGCAGTCCCGTAATCTCCTGCCACCATTGGCCGAGGTCAACGACGCGGTGGAGTCCGATCTGAGAGAAAAGCAATTGGCCTTCGTGAATCAAGAGGCCGGCTTCGACTTCCTTGGCTTGCACGGCCGCGAGAATTTTATCGAACGGCATAGTCACCGTTTCGACGTTGGGTTCGAAGAGCTTCAAGGCGAGATACGAGGTTGTAAGCTCGCCAGGAATTGCAATTTTGCGCCCGGCTAGATCCGTTTTCTTAATCGGGTGGCCGGCGACGACGATGGGACCATAGCCTTCGCCAAAGCTGGCGCCGCAATCGAGCAGCACATATTTGTCAGCGACGAATGGATAGGCGTAAAAGCTGATGGCGGTGACGTCATATACTTCTTTTCGGGCAGCCTGATTCAGCGATTCGATGTCGGACAGCACGTGGGTGAATTTCACACCAGGCAAGCGGACTTTGCCGGTGGCCAGAGCGTAAAACATGAAAGCATCATCGCTGTCGGGCGAATGCGCGAGGCGAATCTCTGCTGTTTTCGGTACGGCTGCTGGTGTGGACATGCCGGGTCCGTCCTGGCGCTCACGGGAACGGTCACATTCGCCCAGGGCTGAAGAGATACGAAAGAGACTCGTGCCCGCTGCGATGAAAAGTACGAACGGTGTGGACGTTCCGGCGTGAGTGCCGAATAGTGCAGGGAAAGAATAGCACACGGTACTGGTTTAGGTACAGGAGTAGCGAGGAAATCCGGGGCGCGCAGAATTCATGCGAAATTAATGCGCGCGTAGTTCGAGGTATGCAGACGAATTGGTGTCCGGTAATAAAAACGTGCGTTATTGGACGGTGGAGTGAGCCGGATTTGGAAGCGGTGAGGCGTGATGAGCTACGAGCATCCAGCCCTCTTCCTGGAGCACGAAGATGTTGGTGGCTTGAACCATGGCATCGTCAAAGCTATCGGCAAACGCGGTGGTGACGTGTTCGGTGCAGGCTACCCATCCGACGCGTCCTTCGATGCGTATCCAGACGGAACTCAGAGCGATGCGGACGCGCCGCGCGTTTGCGAAGAGCCGAGCCCAGCGCTCGCGCACTTCTTCCCACCCAAGCAAAAGCTCCCAGCCGGGGTGCACGCATTCCACTTCATCGTCGTGGGCCCAGACAGCTTCCATCTGAGCGATATCAAGCGATTCGAAAGCGGAATAAAACCGGGTGTTTGCAGCGCGAAGAGCATCTTCGACTGTTGGCTTTTGGGGCGTGATAGGTGTCGACATGTTGAAGGACAAGGCTGGGATGCACAGATCCACAATCAACTCAAAAAAACCAGGAAACGCGAGCCGTCAGTTCGAATTTTTTGGCCGGGCGAATTCCAATCCGCCGACGGCGGCCACGATTAGTGCCATCTTGATAATCTCACCGGGCAGGAAGGGCAGGGCGCCAAGGCGCAGGGAATTCGCCCAGCCGAATCCGGTCACCAGAGCAAGCCAAGCGCAACCACCCGCGAAAATTATTACCTCGCCGGAAACGAGCGCACCGATGAGTTTCGCGCCACTTGCACGGAGAGAAGCAAAATGCGTTCGTGCGCCGGAGGCGCCGCGCTCCATCAACCATCCTGCTATGAATGCCGCGGGCGGATACGCCAGCAAATAACCCGCGGTGGGACCGAGGAATCGCGCAGGGCCCGGCAGGCCAAGGGGCTGAAAAACGGGCAGACCGGCCATTCCCTCCAAGAGATACAACCCGAGAGTAAGCGCCCCGCGGCGGGAGCCTAGAAGGATGGCGACAAGAAGAACGCCGAAAGTTTGGCCGGTAACGGGGACAGGCGTCCAAGGCAAAGGAAACGCGATGTGCGCGCACAACACCAGCAAAATGTTTGCAGCGGCAATCCTTACGACATCCGCGGCGAGACCTTCTGCCGGAAAGATTCTATCGGCGAGAACTTTTGATTGTGACATCCGCTTCCTCTTCGGAATTTTGGTTAGCTCAAGCTATCTGGCGGCCATTATACCTGAGGGAGCGGTTTTGCTAGGGCGTCTTTTCGCCTTCCATGAGTGGATCGTC
>JBEKSN010000300.1:0-3498 GCA_049517055.1 Candidatus Acidiferrales bacterium
CGCGCGAACGCTCGTACCGGCTTCGGCGCGTATCGTATTACCACCGCGGTAATGTTATCTCCGCCTCCCGCCTGGTTCGCCAGATCGATCAGCCGGTCCGCCGCCTCTTGCGAATTTTCCGCCTCGGCCAGAGTCGCGGAAATCTGCGCATCCGAAAGCTCGCGCGTGAGCCCGTCGGAACAGAGCAGGAAAGTGTCGCCTTCCATCAAATCCTTCTCCGTGATGTCAACTTGAACTTCCGGTTCCACGCCCAAAGCCCGCAAAAGCACACTTTGCATGTTGCTTTGTGCCGCTTCCTGTTGCGTCATCATGCCGCGACGAACCTGGTCCGCAACAAACGAATGATCTTCGGTTATCTGCACGAAGTCCTCGCCGCGCAGCCTATAGATGCGGCTGTCTCCCACGTGCGCCACGCTTGCTCGCTGCGAATCCACCATCCATACAGCCACCACTGTTGCGCCCATTCCGCGCTTCTTCTTGTCCTTCTGCGCGGCCGCGAAAACATCGCGGTTTGCCGTGCGAATTGCGCTGGCCAGCCGGTTGGAGGCCTTCGAAAGCCCTGCCAGATATTCACCGATTAACGGCAGCGAAGGATTCGAAGCCGCCGCGCGGCAATTATTTACCACCGTCTCGGTGGTTAGTCGGCTCGCCGCTTCCCCTGCCGCCAGCCCGCCCATTCCATCCGACAGCACAAACAGCTTCAGTTCGGCAGCCACCGCGAAACTGTCTTCGTTGTTCCCGCGAGCACGCCCCACGTCGCTGCGCGCTCCGAATTCGATTTCCATCGCCTATGACCCCTGAAAGTATCTGGAACCGCTATTGTTTTGCACTCCCGCCAGTCCCAGGGACGGGAACTGACCGCACGTTCGAAAAACCCTTTTGCTCCAGCTTTTGCATCGCGCTCGCAACCTGCGCGTCCGGATACGGGCCGCTGTAAACGATATATAAATCCGCGTTACCCACATGTTTCTGAACCACACCGGCCGGCATTCCCAAGCCCTCGATTTGTGTTTCGGCCTCTTTCGCGCGGTCTTCACGCAAGAAAGTTTTCACATATAAATAGGAAGCTCCGGTCGCGGCTGGCGCGGGAGTCTCAGGTGCGGCATCCTTCCTCGCTGCTGGCTTCTTCGCTTTGGATTTCGGAGCATCGTCCTTGCGCAAAGTATTCGCAGCTTCGTCCGCCGACGGCCTGGATCGCAGTCCGCCTCCCTTGCGCGAAAAGCCCTTTGGTGTTTCGGCTTCGGGCTGCGGGTTTGCAGGCGTGGCGTTGTTCGCAAATTCCGGCTTGGAAGGCGCAGCCGGCGCCGGTGCGCTTTCGTCGGGTACGCGCGAAGGCTCGGGCCCGCTGGGCTCAGTCGCAGCGATGATATGGACCGGTTTTGGCGGAGAGCTCACATACGCAACTTCTGGCGGCACCGGAGCTGGAAGCCGCGCTGGCGGAATCAAGTCCGCAGCTCGCGCGTTCGCAATCCCGCGCAGCGTGCCTAATGCTCCGAGGACAATCACCGCGATCAGCAGCACCCAAACAATCGCTGAAGGACCTTTGCTCTGCGCTGCCGCCGGCGCGATCGTAGGCGTCGCGATTCGTGCAGTCGCCGGCGCGCTTACAACTCTTTGCGCGCCCGCCGTTCGAACCGGCACCGCCGCCGCAGCGGCCAAATTCTGCGCCTCCGACCCGTTAAGCGCCTGCTCCAGTTGCGCGATCGACTGGAATCGGTTCGCAGGCTCTTTCAACAGGCATTTCAAAATCGTGCGCTCGATGTAAGCGGGTATCGCTGGATCAATCTGATGGGGAGGTACCGCCTCTTCTTGCATATGCTTCAGCGCAACCGCCACCGGATTGTCAGCTTGAAACGCCGGCGTGCCCGTAAACATTTCGTACAAAATTAGCCCCAGCGAATAAATATCCGTGCGGTAGTCCACCGGCTTCCCCGCCACTTGCTCGGGCGCCATGTATTGCGGCGTTCCCGCCAGCGATCCGGTCATCCGCGTCATCGCTTCCATCGAGCGCGCAATGCCGAAGTCCATGATCTTCACGTTTCCCTGCGCGTCCACCATGATGTTCTCCGGCTTCAGGTCCCGGTGAACGATGCCCTGTGCATGTGCTTCCTTTAATCCCGAGCAGATTTGCAACGCCAGGTCCACCGCCTTTTTTTGCGGCAGACCGCCAAACCGGCTCAGCACCGATCGCAGGCTCTCGCCCTCGACAAATTCCATCGAGCTATACGCAATCCCGCCCACGCGATTGAACTCATGCATGCGGCAAACATTTTTGTGTGTGATCTTGCGGGCAAAAAGGAGTTCGTTCTTAAACCGCTCCATCATCGCGTGATCCGAGGCGATTTCCGGTTTCAATAATTTCAGCGCGACCGTCTCGCCGGTCTCTCGATCCCGCGCTTTGTAAACGTTGCCCATGCTGCCGTGTCCCGCTTCGCCCAGAATCTCGTAGCGCTGCCCAATCGCAGCGAGCGCGAGGGAGCCAATGTTTACAGCAGGGATCGATGGTGCAGGTATCGCTACAGTCTCCGCGAACCGATCCTCCGGCACGTCGCTCAGCAGAACTGTATCGTGGTGGTCAGTGGAATGGCGCGAATCGCCCCCCGCTGGCCCGCTTCCACCCGGCACACCCCCGCCCGGATTGGTCGGTTGGTCCATAGCTATGCTGTAAGAATAGAAGAGCCACGTCCCTCATACCTATCTCTGGGGTGGAACATGTAGGGAAAGAGTATCTAGTACTATTTTGGGCTAGGAGACCGTTTGGGTGGGCACCATCAGTATTGCCCGGCAGTTTCCACGAGAGCGAAACCATTCCACTTACTTCGCAATCTTTTTTACGACCGGAACCTTCACGTCTTTCCCACTGTCTTCAAGGATATGTGCATTCGAGCCGTCCAAGCTGATCTTGGTTTTCCCGTGTAATGTGAGGTCCAAAACTCGGCATTGCGGGCGTTCTCTTCCAAAGACGCAAGCTCGCGGCGTCCACGCAAGAACATAAGTCATGTGCTCGGTTTCGATGGTGTACCAAATCGTCGTCACGGAGATCCGACCACCCACCAAGCCGCCATTAAGCGGCATGACAACCGCGCCTTTATCTTGCGTGTCCGAACTAATGTCCTGAACTGTGGCGTCTTGCCACACCCTCTCTTTGGCAAAGGACTGGCGGCCTGTGCAAGCTAGTAGAAGGCATGCGATAACCAAAAATCTCATTAGCAAAATAGTGCACCTTGACCTCTTCGGAAGTCAAACAATAACCCACGGCCAAAAATGATTCTCGAAGCAGCAGTTCTGTTTTCCGTTTTCCCTTGGTTTTCCTTTTAAGGGCTTCGCTCGGGAAGTTAAGGACCGCCGTTCCAACCGTTTAGGCTAAATTCTCCTTAGTAACTGGGACTATTTTGGGGGGAGCGACCGTTCGAGCGCTTCGCGGTCCCATTTGGCTTTGTTCGCGGCAGCCTCGTACGTGCTCTGGCAGAAATCGAGCAGCGCCGCCCTCGGATCACT
>JBEKSN010000301.1:0-3440 GCA_049517055.1 Candidatus Acidiferrales bacterium
AAGCCGCTACACCAAATTCAAGATTTACGTTCCCAACGCGGATGATTCGACGCATACCATCGTTTTCCACTATCGCGTGCTGGATGCGCTGCGGTTTTTTGAAGATCACGATGAACTGTATTGGAACGTGACCGGCAACGACTGGGAAGTCCCCATTCAATCTGCGAGCGCGCACATTGCGTTGCCAGCCGGCGTCACGGGCCTTCACGCCGTCGCTTACACAGGAGCCATGAATTCGCGGGCGCAGGACGCGGTAGTGGAAGTGAAAGATAACTCCGTTGATATTCACACCACGCGGCCGCTGTCATTTCACGAAGGGCTTACCGCCGTGGTTGGCTTCGACAAAGGATTCGTCCACGCGCCGAGCGGTGCTACAAAATTCATTCAATTCCTTCGCAGCAACATACCGCTGCTGATTCCCATTATCGTTTTCTTCGTGATGTTCTGGCTGTGGTGGACGCGCGGACGCGGACCCGAGCGCCAGGCCATCGCCGTCCAATACGAACCGCCCGATAAGCTCACACCCGGCGAGTGCGGCACGCTGGTGGACAACGAAGCGGCCATGCGCGACATCACCGCGACGCTGGTCGATCTGGCTGTGAAGGGCTACATGACGATCGAGCAGAGAGACGAGAGCCATCTGCTGGGTCTGAGCCATAGCAAAGAATATATTTTTCACCTGAAGAAACCTGCCGCGGAATGGGCGGCCGCGCGTACGCACGAACAGCAGATGCTGTCCGCGCTATTCGACAACGGCGCCAGCACGGACGTGAAACTCTCGGATTTGCAGAATCACTTCTATACGCAACTGCCCGGGATCCGCGACAGTATTTTCCAGGCATTGATGAGCGATAACTATTATTTGCACCGGCCGGATACGGTGCGCCAGGGATATATCGGCGCAGGGCTGGCCATTGGATTTTTAACGGTGGCGGGAAATGTTTTCTTGTCGCGCGCCACCGGGATTGCCTCGCCTACATGGATCATTGCCGGCGTCGCGTCGGGCGCGGTCATTTGCGCTTTCGGCTATTTCATGTCCGCGCGGACGGTGACGGGACAGCGCGCTCTGGAAAAAGTTCTCGGCTTCGAAGATTTTCTCGGACGCACGCAGAAGGATCAGATCGATCGATTGGAGAAGACTCCGGAACTTTTCGAGAAGTACTTGCCCTACGCGATGGCGCTGCACGTGGAAAAAAAATGGGTGCAAGCGTTCTCGGGTATCGCCATGCAGCCGCCGAGTTGGTATCAAGGTTCGTACGGGGGCGGCTTCATGCCATACCTGCTTGTGAGTGACTTGAATATGATGTCCATGCAGGCGGGAAGTACGATGGCCTCTTCTCCTCGCAGCTCGGGCGGATCCGGCTTTGGCGGCGGTGGCGGAGCGGGCGGCGGCTTCGGAGGCGGCGGTGGCGGCGGCTTTTAGAATTCGCATATCTTTCCGCTTCTCGAACGGCTTAAGATTTTCTTACTTCTTGCCTCGGCGACTTTTTGTCCGCGTTCCTGCTGGGGAGAGCTCGCCTAAGGATTCCGGCGCGACAATTTCCGCATCCTTTGATTTCGATGGTCATCTAAATATTTGCCATTGCAAAAAAGGCCCGCGCACAACTGCCCGGCCGTTTCTTACCGAATCAAAGGAGAATCCCGTGAGTCGTTTGAAAGGAAAAGTCGCCGTCGTCACCGGCGGAAACAGCGGTATCGGCCTGGCCTCGGCCCAGCGCTTCCAGCAGGAAGGCGCCCGCGTCGCCATTTCCGGACGCAGCCAGAAAACCCTTGATGAAGCATCGAAAATTCTAGGCAAGGAGGCGCTCGTCGTTCAAGCCGATGTCTCCAAGCTTCCCGAAATCGATAAATTCTTTTCCGCGGTAAGCGCGAAGTTCGGAAAAATCGACGTTCTTTTCGTCAACGCCGGCGTCGCCAAGTTTGCTCCGTTTGCTGGATTTACGGAAGCCGATTACGACAATCTCTTTGACATCAACGCGAAGGGCGCCTTTTTCACAGTTCAAAAAGCGCTGCCGCATTTAAACGATGGCGCTTCCATCATTCTCAATACGAGCGTCGCCAGCCACATTGGAAACGCGCTGGGTGTCGTTTACGGAGCTACGAAAGCCGCGATGCGTTCGTTTGTTCGTTCGATGGCCGCGGATCTCGCCGGCCGGAATATTCGCGTCAACGCGATCGCGCCTGGCCCGATCGACACGCCCATCTTCGACCGCGTCGGTCTTTCGCAGGAGCAGCGGGCTCAAGTGCTTCAGGGATTCATTGAGCGCGTGCCCTTGAAGCGCCTCGGAAAACCGGAAGAAATTGCCGCCACCGTGGCCTTTCTCGCGTCCTCGGATTCATCCTTTATGACCGGTACCGAGACCAACGTTGGCGGAGGCGTCGGCGAAATTTAATTTTCCGAAGAGACAACCGATCCGGGCGGGCACCTCCGCCCGGATTTCTTCCACTGTTCATCTCCGTGAAGGCCAAGCTCGCTTTGAGTTTGTGGAATCGACGGCCGCTTCTAGGATTGAGCCTAGGATTTCGGCTGGATCCGCGATTCCAATTTTGTAGTCTCGGATGAGGCGCGCCATTTTTTAACCCAGCCGTGCTCGCGCACGCCTTCTTCTTCCATCTGGCGAGTCCAGGCGCCCAGAATGCTTGAGCGGTTCAGGTAGCCGACCATTTCCTTCGAGTTCTCGCGGCTGACGACTGGCAGCCGACCGATATCGTTCTTCAGCATTCGGAAGAGAGCATCGGACGCAGACTCGTCGGGATGAGACACGATCAAATCTCTGCTTCCCGCTTCGAGTACGCTAGCCTTTCCCCTCGGGTCCGCTTCCAGCGCGCGCAGCAAGTCTCCTTGTGTTACAACGCCGACGAGCTGTCCATCTGTGCCGATGATCGGAAGACCTTGCGTTAGATTAAAATTTGGCTCGCCGCGAGCCATGCGTTCGGCCAAATCGCCGACAGTCATTTCGGGCGAAATAGGCTGCACGTCTTTCCGCATTATTTCGCTGACGCGTACCACTTTCAGAACGCCCGCTTCGTATTCCTCTGGGACGCGGAGGCCGCGTCGCGCGAGCTTTTCCGTCATGATCGAGCTCGGCAAGTAATGAATCGCGATCATATCCGCGATCACGCAGACGAGCATCAGCGGAAGAATCGCGTTGTAATCGCGCGTTATCTCAAACGCAAAGACAATGAACGCAAACGTGGCGCGAGAAGCTGCGCCGAAAACCGCAGCCATGGCTACCAACGCGTAAGCACCGGGAGAAAGGTGCGCGCTGGGGAAAATCAGGTTCACGACAATGGCGAAGGACCCGCCAAGCGCTGCGCTGGACATGAACATCGGCGCAAGCAAGCCGCCGGAAGTTCCGGAACCGAGCGAAATCATCAGCGCGAGCGCCTTGAAAATCGCAATCAGAAGCAGAACCTTCAGAGCCAGATTGTTGTTGAGG
>JBEKSN010000302.1:0-3351 GCA_049517055.1 Candidatus Acidiferrales bacterium
TAGTCGAAATCGTGGAGCAGGCCTGCGAGGGCCCAGAGATCTTCGTCAGCGCCGAGTTTTCGCGCGTACGCGCGGGTGCAGGCTTCCACGGCGAGAGCGTGTTTACGCAGGCTTTCGCCTTGCGTGTATTCGCATAGCAGCTTCCAGGCATCGTCACGGCTTGGCATAGTTTCCTCAGCGCAATGCTGCAAGATTAGGCCCACGAAAAGCAAGGGTGATCCGGGGCAGCCTGGATTCCACCCACGCTAGATGAGAAATCCGAGCTAGAGTTCTAACATTTCGAGAGCCGCAAGGGCATAGATCGCCGCGCAATCAATCATTTTTCGCAGATCAACGTATTCGTTCGGCCCATGCGCGACCGAAAGCAGTCCCGGACCGTAGGCGTACGCCGGAATCCCGGTAGCGGCATAGAAGCGGGTTTCCAGCAGCCCGGGGCACATTTCAAAGGAAGGCACTGCGCCGGTCACGTCTTGTGCGCTGCGGGAGAGCGCTTGACCCAGCGCTTCGTCCTCCCGACATGCGGCAGAATTGCCCTCTTGAAGCACGTCCCATTCGAGGGGAATGCCGTCTCGTTTACACTGCTCCAGCACACCCAGCAATCTTGCCTTCTCCTCGCCGAGGTTTTCCTCTGGATTAATTCGCCGGTCAATGGTGAACCAGCATTCCTCCGGCACTACATTGAAGTTAGCGCCGCCGCCGCTCAATCCGCCGAGCATCAGGATCGAGTTGCGCATTTGTTCTGCGCCAACATGGCATCGGGTCTTGCGCTGTTCCACTTGGCGTTTCAATTGGGCTAGCCGCTCGACGACAAGGTGCATGCGTTCAAACGCGTTTGCTCCTTGATGCTGCAAACCAACATGCGCTGACTTTCCAAAGATTCGAACGCGCAGCGAAATCGCGCCGCGATTCGCGTTCCAAACCACACCACCGGTCGGCTCCGCCAACAACATTCCGATGCCGTTTCGCCCGAGCAATCCCTCGCTCGCCAACCATGCTGAGCCGTGCTGGCCTCCGGTCTCTTCATCGGGAACCAGCGTCAGGCTGATCTTGCCTTTTAGGTTCTGGGCATGTTCCTTTATCGCGAGGATCGCGTAGAGCATGGCGACGATGCCGCCCTTCATATCGCACGAGCCACGCCCAAATATGAAGTTGTCTTTGCGAGTCGGCTGGAACTGTTGCGAGGATCGCGCCGGAACGACATCGTAGTGGCCGTGGAAATAAAGCGATCGCTCCCCGCTCCCAAAGGTCGTCAGCAGACAGGGATGTTCCTGGTCGGTCACCTTGCTGGTCTCTGCAGGCTGGAATCGCTCGCAGTCGAGATGAAGTTGGCGCGTGCGCGCTTCGAGTAAATCCGCGCAAGCCCTATCATTTGTTCCCGGCGGATTCTCTGTCGGAATAGCAACAAGCTCGGCGAGAAACGCGGCCATTTCTTCCTTGCGCCGGTGCAGCCAGGAAACAATGGCATCGGTTCGTGACGAATCGGTGCTGGAGGTCTTGCCCATCCGTGGTCATGTTAGAAGGCGGTAGAAGTGAGGCCAAGCGCCATATTGGTGTATTTGGTCCAAAGCATCAGAGAGATGCTGTGGAGCTGAGCATAACTGCAGAAATGAGGTGCGTCTTAGAATGAGACAGGGGTGTGCTAGATGAGACGGCACCAGTCCACAATGAGACAGTGCGATTGGTGCGGCTGGAGCGCGCTGCGGTGGGAGTGAAGGCGAAGAAATTGCGTATCTAGCGACGAGCAAGACGCTTACAACGAAGCCGGGCGGTTCATTGTGGAAAAACGAAAAGGAAAACCTTTTCGGAACTCGAAGTGCAACAGATGGAAATGTAAGGCAAAAAGCGTCACCGATTGACGCAGCGCGACGATGTGTTCAGATCGATAGCAGACTTTAAGCGTCAGGCGAAAGATGAAACAAATCTTATCGGGCGACGCAAGTACGGCCAAGCAGTTTAGTTTGTAAGGAGCAAGACGATGGCTTCCAAGTTGGCGGTTCGGGCAAGCGAAATAACACTTGACAAGAAATGGCACCCTGGCGACAATCACTCGCGCGCCGTCCCTGCCTTCCCCCTGTCAAAAGAGCCCTCTTCTTCGCATCGCCGGAATAGTCTGCGAGGAGAACCGGTGGCGGAAAAAGAAAGCACAGCAACAAGCATGGATCTCGACCGTGAAGTAATTCGCTGTCAAGTCTGTGGATTGGTTCAATACCGCACACGCACTGACAATTGTCGCCGGTGCTTGCGCATGCTGCCCCCCAAGGTGTCGTTCGTCATACCGACACCGTCACCTCAAGATTTGCCGGGGGACGACCGCCAACTGTTCGAGAACTGGCCGAATCGCGAAACTGTGGAGAACATCGGCCAGCGAATACGACAGTTGCGGGAATCGCGGAGCATGACGCAAAGCCAGCTACAGGCACGTTCGCGAGTCTCACGTTCGTATTTGTCGCGAATTGAGAGCGGACAGATGACGCCCAGTCTTGGCACGCTTGAGAAAATTGCCGAAGCGCTGGGGGTTGGACTGAACCGCTTCTTCGTGCCGGAAACGAATGGCGAAACAGTACTCGAGGACCCGTTCATTCAGGGGCTTCGACCATTTTTGAGGCAACTCGATTGGACACAGTGGCAAGGCATCCTGAAGAGGTTGCAGGCGATTAGCGAGCACGTGAGCACGAATCACAGCGTGCGCCCTATGCCGCCGCAGACTGCTGACAGGCTGCCCCACAACATGCCCCGGCGGCAACAGCCAGCGGGCCATTCTGCGGCGGTGTTGCACCGCTAGCTCCGCGGAACGAAAAGCGCGGCACAACCGAAATTAGTAAGGACGGCCCGGCAAGCTCGCCACGAGGCGACTTGCCGGGCCGTCCTTGTTTAGATAGGTTGCGAGCGCTCGGACGGGAATGGTGCCGGATGCTACTGCGTTTCTTTCTTGCCGATGCGTACTAATGTGATCTCGGTGCCTTCGGAGATTTTCTTCAGGGCCACGACGCGCACGCCGTTGTGGTGGTCGTCGACGAACGCAACGTCACTGTCATTCGTCATCACCAGACCGTTGGAGTGGTCGGGAACGGCCTTGTTAGGTTCCAGGCGGAAATCGGGGCCGAGACGCTTTTTGTACCAAGCTTGCACGAAATCGATGGGGTCCTTGGTTTGATACTGCTCGGTGGCGATGCCGACAGCGTTGTCGTTCGCGCTGAGGTTGACGTTGGCACCCTTGTCATCGGATGAAGGCGAAGCGCCGGGATAAATTTCCAGGCCGGTTGCGTGGGGGCCGCCTTTGTTGACTGAAAGCGAGCCGAGAGCGGTTTGGATATCAACTTTGTCGCCGGAGTTGCGAACTTTCAGGTGATG
>JBEKSN010000303.1:0-3345 GCA_049517055.1 Candidatus Acidiferrales bacterium
CCTTGATGTACGCAGAACAAAACCACGATCATCATTCCGGTAAGAGCGAGGTTGCCTTTCAGCGGCGCGCCACGCCGGCGAAAAATCCAATTCAGTCCGGTGCCGATCAGGAGCGCGAACCCAACCAGCCAAAGCGGCGTGCGGAACAATCCGAAGGCTTCAATAGTTAAATCTTCCATGTGTCCGAGAGATAGAGCATATTGCCCCGGATGCGGCACTAGAACATCACCGATGTCCGTGCCTGCAGGGAACGGGTGAGTCATCGCGAGGACGCCCATCGCAGCTGCAAAGCCTAGGAGACCAATGATCAGCAGCACAAGCGATGCGGATTTCCCGGCCTTTCGCTCAGGACTTGGGGCCGTCGATTCTCGTTCTCGCTGCATCCAGCCGCCTGTGAGCAATGCCAAAGCCGGCAGCACCGGCAGCGAATAATATTCCTGACGCGTGGAAAAGCTGAAAAACAGCATGATCACGCCGGCCCACACCCCAAAGAGCAAATTTGCTCGAACACGCGTATCCAAACCTTCACGCCATTCGCGCACCCGCCTTGGAATCTCCTTCAGCGCCGGGAATAAGAACACGAACCACGGAATCAGCCAGGCCAGAAGCAAGGCCCAGAAAATCAGCAGAGGAACTTTGTCGTAGTCCCTCGGAATTCGTCTATTCAGATAACGCAGCACCTGCTCGTTCACAAAATAGAACCACAGAAAACCTTTTTCCGGCCCGTCTGGTTGCGCCGGGCTGCGGATGGCGGCCAGAATGTGCCAGGGTGTCGCCACAACAATAAATACCAGTGCGCTGGACCACGGATGCATTTTGAAAAGCTTCTTAAAGTTTCCAGTGAGCAGCAGGAATACGAAAATAATCATGCCCGGGAATGCTAGTCCGACCAGGCTCTTGGTTAGAACGTTCAGCGCCACCGTGATTGCGAATCCCCAGCAAACCCACCGCGACGGATTTTTCTGTTCGTAAGCAATCAGGAAAAAATAAAGGCCCAGCGTCAGCCACATCGCCACGATCGCATCCGGGATTAAAAATCGCGTGTAGACGAAAATCCCCGGCGCAGTGATCAAAATCAAAGCAGCGTAAAATCCCGCCTCCCGGGTCAGAAAGCGCCGGCCAAATATCAGCGCGCAGAGCCCGAGTCCCAAAACGCTCAACGCGAGTGGCAAACGCGTCTGCCACTCGCCCACGCCAAACAGCTTGTAACTGAGGGCGACCTCCCAATACATGAGCGGAGCCTTTTCCAGATAGCGAATGCCATTCACATACAGCGTGACCCAGTTGTGATTCAGCAGCATTTCACGAGCGGCTTCCGCGTGGATCGAATCAGCGTCATCGAGCAGCCCCGGCGTAGAAAGCGCCGGTAAATATATGAGCGCCCAGGTAACAACGATGATCCCGAATGTGAAGGCTTTCGATAAAAATGTGGAGGGGGAAGCCGCGCGCGACATTGAATTCACAGGAGCATTTTCCATCGAATAATTCAGGTGGCCATTCTAACCGATTCCCGGCGGAATTCCGTCGCTCGATTGGTTTCTCGAGCGCTTTCTTGTGCGAGCGTCTGCTCGATCCGGCCTCATCATCAGCGGCATTGTCCAAATAAGTTCTGCATCCCATGAAGCTCAGCCTGTATGATTCTCTCGTCAAACACGGAAAGGATGAACCGCAAGATCATGAAAACCGAACGCGCGCCGCGCAAAGTTTCCGGAAAGGTGATTTCGATTGGACTGGCTCTGGCTGCTCTGGTGTGGATTCCCGCGCGCTTGGTCGCGCGAACCGAGTCATCACAGCAGACTGATGCTAAACAGCAGTCTCCTTCACTGCCGCAGGCAGCGCCGCCGGGAGTAAAAACCGCCGGCAAGGCGTACCAGAATATCGAAGTGCTCGGCGATATTCCGGCAGATCAACTTCTCCCGGCCATGCGATACATCACCTTCGCTCTTGGTGTTCGCTGCGATTACTGCCACGTCCAGGACCATTTCGAAAGTGACGAGAAGCCGGCGAAAAAACGCGCCAGAGACATGATGAAAATGATGTTCGCGATCGACAACGGGTATTTCGGCGGACACCGGGCGGTGAGTTGCTACACGTGTCATCGGGGTGCTGCGAAGGCGGTCAACATGCCGGTGCTAGCGGACGCCGCTACAGCGGCAGGCGCCTCTGGCGCCAATGCTGCGATGCCTCCCGCAGCTGACGCACCCAAGCCAGCAAGTCCGCCGGCTGCAGCATCAACACCGGCTAACTCGCTTCCATCCGCTGACGAAATAATCGAAAAGTATAAGCAGGCGCTGGGAGGGGAAGCGGCGATTCGGAAAATTGAGACTCGCGTGGATAGCGGCGCCCTCGATGTGCCGTCGCGGAACTCGCATTCGAAGATTGAGATTTATCGCAAAGCTCCCAATAAGGTTCTAACAATTGTTCACGGGCAGCGAGGCGATTTTTCGCAGGGTTACAACGGAACGGTCGCTTGGCAACAGCACGGCGGGGAAGCGGAGGAATTGTCCGGCGACGATTTAGTACGTGCGAAAGATTCCGCTGCCTTCAATCCGGGTTTGAATCTCAAGAGGAACTACAGCAAGCTTGAAGTGAAGGACATCTCAAAAATTGATGATCACGACGCCTTTCGCATCAGCGCCTCGCGTGGCGGCGAGTCGCCCGATGAGTATTACTTCGACGCTCAATCTGGGTTGCTGCTGCGCATCTCAACTGAAATCGAGAGCCCGCTCGGCGCGATTCCACAAGATACCGACTACGAAGAGTATCGCGAGGTCAGCGGGAGCAAGGTTCCGTTTTTAATTCGAGTGGTGCGTTCGGATGGCGTGACGATTTACAAGTGGGATCAGATTCAGGCCAATGTTTCAGTCGACGACAGCCGTTTCGAAAAGCCCGCGGAAAAACCTAAGGGAGAGCCGGCGCCGAAGCACTAGCGTTGTCTTTGGTTGAAGTACGGCCGCCGCATTGGGCGTCCACCAGCTTCTGCAGCGCGTCGTCCAGAAGCGCACCCTGGCGGGATTTCGCCGAGCAGATTTGCGCCGCGCCCAACTGCAGCGCGCCACGCAAGTCAGCGCCGTCCAGATTTGCATCCTGTAAATTGGCTCCGTTCAGCACGGTTCCGTTGAACTGAGCGCCGCGAAGATCCGCGCCGTGCAAGTCCGCATCGATAAAGATTGCCGTGGCGAGCTGCGCGTTTACCATGCGCGCGTTCGGTAATTTCGCTGACCACAAATAAGCTTGCTGCATGTCTGCGTGTTCCAGGTCGGCGCCATCCAGTTTCGCGTCACGCAGGTCGGCCTTCTGCATGTTCGCCCGAACCAGGCTTGCGGAGGAAAGATTCGCGCCATA
>JBEKSN010000304.1:0-3325 GCA_049517055.1 Candidatus Acidiferrales bacterium
ATTTCCGCGATCCACCGGCCGTCTTCTTCACGCTCGAATTCGATCCGGAAATCCATAGGCTCTCCTCACGTGCGTCTCCGCTCATGATACTCCCGCAACTCTAGACGCTCAATGTCGATGCATCCTCATCTGCCGATGTTTACGCCCAGTACGTCCGGTCCAGCGTGCGGTACTGGATCGCCTCGGCGATGTGCTTGGCTTCGAGATGTTCGGCGCCTTCCAGGTCGGCGACGGTGCGCGAAACTTTCAGGATGCGGTCGTGGGCGCGGGCGCTCAGGCCCGACTGCGTCATGGCGCGTTCCAGCAATCGCTCACAGTCTGCGGAGAGTTCGCAGAAGGTGCGGATCTGGCGCGAGCCCATCTGCGCGTTGGCGAAGAATTTTTCTCCGGCGGCGCGGAAGCGCAGCAACTGCCTTTCACGCGCGCGCAGGATGCGTTCGCGGATCGCCGCCGAGGGCTCGGCCTGCACCTTCGAGCGCAGCTCCTTGTAGTTCACCGCCGGAACGTCGATGTGGATGTCGATGCGGTCCAGCAGCGGCCCGCTGATCTTGGAGACGTAGCGCTGGATCATCGGCGGCGTGCATTTGCATTCGCGCGCGCGGTCGTTGAAAAAGCCGCAGGGACAGGGATTCATCGCCGCCGCCAGCATGAAGCGCGCGGGGAAGGTCAGCGACATCGAGGCGCGCGCAATCGAAACCGTTCCATCCTCCAGCGGCTGCCGCATCACCTCCAGCACGTTGCGCGGAAACTCCGGCAGCTCGTCGAGAAAGAGCACGCCGTTGTGCGCCAGCGATACTTCTCCGGGACGCGGCACCGCGCCGCCGCCGATCAGGCCCGCGTCGCTGATGGTATGGTGCGGGGAGCGGAAAGGCCGCGTGCCGACCAGACCGCGCGACGCGTCGAGGACTCCCGCGACGCTGTGAATCCGCGTGGTCTCGATGGCTTCTTCGAGCGACATAGGCGGCATGATCGTGGGGATGCGCTTGGCCAGCATGGTTTTCCCCGCGCCGGGCGGGCCAATCAGCAAAATGTTGTGGCTGCCGGCGCAGGAAACTTCCAACGCGCGTTTCGCGGACATTTGCCCGCGGACATCGCGCAGATCGACGGAATACTGGCCGGCTTCGGCGAGCATCTGAGAAGTATCGACCGCGACGGGCTTAAACGATTCCGGCGCGTTGACCATATCTACGGCCTGCGGCAGGGACTTTACGGCGAAGACGTTGATGCCTTCGACGACGGCGGCTTCGCGCGCATTCGCTTCGGGGACCACGACGTTCTTGATGCCGCGATCGCGCGCCGCCAGGGAAGCGGAGAGAGCGCCACGCACGGAGCGGACGCTGCCGTCCAGCGAGAGCTCGCCGAGAAACACGTGGGTGTCGAGAATCTTTCCGAAAAACGTGCCCTGGCATCCCACCAGACCGAGCGCCATGGGCAGATCGAACGCGGAGCCTTCTTTTCGAATGTCAGCGGGCGCGAGGTTGACCGTGACTCCCTGATTCATCGGGAAATCAAAGCCGCAATTTCTGAGCGCGGATTTGATTCGTTCCCGGCTTTCCTTCACCGCAATGTCCGGCAGTCCGACGACGTTGAAATTGCCTTGGTAGCTGGGACCGATGTCTACCTCGACTTCGACGAGATAGGCATCAATGCCAAACACGGCGGCGCTAAATGTTTTGAAGAGCATCCGAAGAGGCTCGGGACCCGGAGGGAGTCCGTTTGCGCTGTGCAGCGTAACCCAAAAGGCCAAGTGATGCCAGCGATACTCCCGGAGCGCAGCTTTGGAGATTTAGCGTTATGCTATCCTCGCGGCCTGGAGAAAGACGCGATGAGGAAAGGGCCTAACTGGACCGTCTGTTTCCTTGCGCTCATTTTTGCGTTTGGTTCGAGTCTTGCTGCACGAGCGCAATCGCCAGGCGATAATTCCGACGCAGTTTCTCTGAACAATCAGGGGCTGCAACTTTTCCAGCAAGGGAAAGTGGACGAAGCGATCGTTCAATATCGGCGGGCGCTGGCAATCCGGCCCGATTTTCCCGAGGCGCTCAGCAACCTCGGCCTGGCGTTGGATGCTAAAGGTAACGACGTCGAGGCGCTTACCGACTTCGACAAAGCGCTCACGCTGAAGCCGGCAGACGCCGTAACCGAGAGCAACCGCGGCCTCGCCTTTTATCACGAAGGAAAATACGAGGAATCAATCGCGGCTTACCGGCAGGCTATTTCGTTTAACGCCCGCTTTCCCCAGGCTTACAACGGAATGGGCGCAGCGCTGTTCGCGGCCGGCAAGCCGGACGAGGCTATCGCGGCGTACCACGAGGCTCTGCGGCTTCAGTCGAACTACGTGGACGCGATGAACAATCTGGGCGCCGCGCTCGATTCAAAAAAACAATGGGACGAAGCAATTCTGGTTTATCAGCAAGCGCTGAAGATCGAACCTAAGGCAATGGACATCCGCGCAAATCTTGCCACCGCGCTGCAGGGCGCGGGCCGCACAGACGACGCCATCTTCGAGTACCGCGAAATTGTGGCAGCGCGTCCCAACGACGGCCACGCGTTCTTTCAACTCGGCCATCTGTTGTACGAACAAGGCAAGTTCCCGGAAGCCATCGAGGCCCTGGAAAAGAGCTTTGCGCTGCTGCCTCACGAGCCCGAAACGGCGTTCAACCTTGGGCGGGCTTATCAGGATGCGGGCAATCTTTCGGCGGCAATCCAAGCCTACCAGAAGGGCCTGGTCTTGAACCCCGACGATCTGCACGGGCTATACAATCTGGGGAACGCCTATTTGAGCTTGAAACAGCCGGCCAAAGCGGAGTTAAGTTTTCGCAAAGCGCTCGACCTTCAGCCGGATTTCGCGGTCGCGCTGCAAGGCTTGGGAATCGCTCAAATGCAGGCGGGCGAATTGGATAAGGCAGAAGCTTCGCTCCTGAAGCTGACCGCGATGCAGCCGGATAATGCCGACGCGCATTTTAATCTCGGGAATGCACTCTTCAACAGAGGGAAATATGCAGCGGCGGCGGACGCCTACCGCGAAGCCATTCGCTTGAACGCGAACCTAGCGCACGCGCATTACAATTTGGCAATGTCGCTTTTGCGCCTGAATGACCCGGTCGCAGCGGATAAAGAATTCCGCGAAGCGGTGCGAATTGACCCCACGCTGACTCCGCCGAAATAATTTTCGCCATTCCGAAAAAAAGAAACCGGGAGCGCGGGTGGGCATCTAAAAGAGCATGGCTATGGAAAAGGTAAAGCTTGGTTCGCAGGGCGCGATCGTGTCTCGCATGGGGCTCGGCTGCATGGGGATGAGCGAATTCTACGGCGAGCGGAACGATGT
>JBEKSN010000305.1:0-3324 GCA_049517055.1 Candidatus Acidiferrales bacterium
GCTATCACAGCCGTCGGGGGAGGAACAGTGCGCGATGTGTTGCTGGCGCAGATTCCCAACGTTCTTCGCTCGGACATTTATGCGACGGCTGCCCTGGCTGGCGCGACGGTAATGGTCGCGGCGACAAAGCTGCGGGTGCCTCCTGCGTTGGCGGCCGTCTCAGGCGGACTGATCTGTTTTTTGCTTCGTGTCATCAGCGTTTGGCAGCACTGGAATTTGCCCAAGGCCTTCACCGGCTAACCTCGGTGCTCTGCATCTGGGATCTTCCCATTTGTTTGGGGATTCCATGTTGATTGTGAACTGCCAGAGGTTAGCTGTTATTCTTTCTGCCGATGGAATTCACTCCGCAGCAGATCTCAATTCTCCAGCGCTTACAAGCGCGCGATTTTCAGATCGTGGCGTTTCCGATGTATGCGAACTACGTCGGCGTGCGCAAGGGGAACTGCGCTGCGCTTCTAGCGCCGGTAGGCGCGGATCGCTTTCAGCTCCACGGACAGCCGGCTCAACTTATCGGCGGAAACTTCAGCGTACGCGTGATGAGGGAAGGGCGCGACTGGTTCGTGTGGAAAAAAGAGAAACTTGAGGTAACCACTGAGCGCCTGGCTGAGCTTGAGAGTTTTTCCGCGCAATTATCACAAACGCTTATGCCGGTCATTTAGAATAGCGAGTTGCAGTTGAAAGTTTAGCCCCGCTCAGCGCACACTATACAAATGACCGATTCTTACGACGTGATATGTATCGGCGCAGGGCCAACGGGGCTCGCGAGTGCCATCGAAGCCAAACGTGAAGGACTGCGCCCCCTTGTGATTGACAAGGGATGCCTGTGCAACTCACTTTTTCACTATCCCATTAACTTGCTGTTTTTCACCACACCGGAACGCATGGAAATTGGCGATTTGCCCATGACGATTTCCGGCGGCAAGCCGACACGCGGCGAAGCGCTGAAATATTATCGGCGCGCCGTCGAACACTATGGGATTGAAGTTCGCCAATTCGAGCGCGTGGAGGGGATCACCGGCCACGATGGCGCGTTCGTGGTGCACACGCGCGACAAAGAAGACGCTGCGCTTGAATATCATGCCCGCAAGATTATTTTGGCCACTGGATACTATGATCTTCCGAATTTCCTCGGCGTGCCTGGCGAGGATCTGCCGCACGTCAGCCATTATTTCAGCGAAGCGCATCCTTACTGGAACCAGGACGTCGTGGTTATTGGCGGAAGGAACTCTGCCGCGGAAGCAGCGCTTGATTTATTTCGCGCCGGGGCGCGAGTCACTCTGGTTCACCACGGTGCGGAAATGGGGAAGAGCCTGAAATACTGGGTCAGGCCCGACATCGAAAATCGGATACGTGCCGGAGAAATTCGCGCCATGTTTAAAAGCGAAGTGACGCGTATCGAAGCCGATAAAGTGTGGGTGAAAAACGGAAGCGGCGAGCAAGTCGTTCCGGCCACTCAGGTCTTTGCTATGAGCGGCTATCACCCGGATTTCGAGTTTTTGAAAAAACAGGGAGTCCGGCTGGATCGCGATTCGCTGAGGCCAGAAATCAATCTGGAAACCCTGGAAAGCAATGTACCCGGAATTTATCTAGCCGGAGTAATCGTTGGGGGAAAACACACCTCTGATATTTTTATCGAGAATGGGCGGTTTCACGGCCGCCAAATTATCGCCGCCATCACTGGCAAGGGGAAGCTGTCGGAAAATCCGCCAGTCTCTCCCCCCGGAGAATAAAAAGGTTCCTCTGCGCTATTCTAGCAAACGTTGATGCAACGAAGAGTAATCCCTGATCTAAATTCACAGAGTTCAGGGCCTTGAATTGCCTGCCTCCCGCAACTCTGTTAAAGTCGAACGCGATGGCATCAATTGTAAAAGAAGTCGGCGAAACATTCTTTACCCTCTACAAAGGGTTCAGCGTGACTCTGCGGACGATGTTCCGCAAGCCCACGACGGAATCCTATCCGGATGTGCCTGCGAGCGTTCAACCACGTTATCGTGGAATACATGTTCTCCAGCGCGACGAGAATGGACTTGAAAAATGCGTCGGCTGTTTTCTCTGCTCCGCCGCCTGTCCGGCAAATTGCATTTACATTGAAGCTGCGGAAAACACCGAAACAAGTCGCATGTCGGCCGGCGAGCGCTATGCGAAGGTTTACAATATTGATTATTCGCGATGCATCTTTTGCGGCTACTGCGTGGAAGCATGTCCTACCGACGCCATCACCCACGGCCATAATATCGAGCTAGCCCCTTACGACATTAATGCGCTGATCTATCGTAAAGAGCAGCTCCTTGAGCCCTGGCCTCCTTCGAAATCCTGATTCGCAAACTAAGCCCCGGACCATGCAGCTATATAAACGTGCTGCACGGAAGTGCTTGACGCAATGAAGCCAGCCGTCCCACGGCCACACTGGCCTTTCCTGGTGTTGTGAAAACCCCATCACGCGGATTAACCATCTTCACCACAGTGCGAGAATGGATATTTATGTTGAGAGATGCGAGGCGATTTGTGTGGGCGGGGGAGTTGACTTGTCTAGCTGGCGCGGACGGCTGGCGCGGACGATGGAGCCGCGGCTGTCTGGCGAGACATTTTGTGATCGGAGTCGTCCGGATCACATGGGGCCAGCGCGCATAAGACTGTGGTGCGGACTTGATGCGATCTGGGTTTAGGCACACTGGCGCAAAACAACCACCTGCACTGGGGACTGGCGGGCAAACGCAAGCACTCGAAGGGACACGCAAGTCAGGAAGACGAGGACGAAGCGCGGGCTGAGCGAGCGACGAGTTCATCGTGTTGCTGCGGTGTCAGATGACGGCACACAGAAAGGGCGGCGAGGTGAGGTGGCACGCTTATGACCCGAAAGCAAGCACTCGAAGGGGGTACGCAGCTCGGGATGACGAGGACGAAGCGCGGGCTGCAGCGGGTGACGAGTTCATCGTGGTTGCTGAGGTGTTAGATGACGGCACCACAGAAAGGGGCGGGCGGCGAGGCGAAGTGGCACAGCTCATGACGCATATGCAGAGACTCGAAGCGAACACCACGGTTAAGACGATAACGAGGGAGCCGCGGACCGCCGTGTTTTTCGCGGCGGCGATTCGTCCGACTGACGGTGAATTCGTGGCGGCGGCTGGTCCTAAACCGCGCGCCGTTGATGCGGCGAGAAACGCATGGACGCGCGAACGGGCGCAGTGGGCTGCAGTTTTCCTGAGCGCGCCAAGGGGGCGATCTGAGCGACACGGGCCGAGCCCGGCAACCCAGCTACCACGCGGGACTTGGGCGCATCGCGTTTCGCCGAATTATGGGCAGCGAATCGCCGGGTCTGCGAGC
>JBEKSN010000306.1:0-3262 GCA_049517055.1 Candidatus Acidiferrales bacterium
AGATCAGCTTTTTGTTATTCGATGAAATCGAGAAAGCTTCCGATGCGCTGTGGCAATTGCTGCTCGGCATCCTGGACAAAGCCACGCTGACGCTGGGAGACAACCGCCGCGTGGATTTGTCGCAGACCATGATTTTCATGACCTCGAACCTGGGAGGCGGAGAAATCACCGAGTTGATGACCGGCGGAATGGGTTTCGCTCCCAAGGTACAGGCGGATACCCAGGTGCGTCTGGACGAAAAAGTGGAAAAGACAGCGGCGGAAGCGGCGAAGCGCAAGTTCGCACCGGAATTCATGAACCGCATAGATAAAGTCATTGTGTTTCACCCACTGCGGTCGCAGCAGCTCGAACAGATTCTGGAAATTGAACTCGGGATGGTGCAGCAACGCGTGTTGGAGACGGCGAAGGGACGCTTTTTGTTTCGCGTAACATCTGCGGCGCGAGAATTCCTGCTGCGCGAAGGCACGGACATGAAATACGGCGCGCGGCATCTGAAACGCGCCATAGAGCGGTACGTGGTGTATCCGTTGGCCAGCCTGTTGGCAACGGAGCAAGTATCGCTTGGCGATGTGATCTCTATTGATTGGGATGGGCACGAACTTGGACTAACCTTCCTAAAGGAAGCGGAAGGCGCGCTGGTTCCAGTGACGGCAGCGGCGAAGGAACGAACGACTAGCGCCGCGGCCGCAAGCTCAGACGGGCGTCCAGTAGTTTTCCCTGCTGCAACGGCGGCAATGGAAGTCACTGCGCAAAACAGGGCAACGCCGACCGCAGGCCGAAGCATACCGGTGGAAAAGGCGAAGAACGAGAAGAAGTAAAGCTGCCGCCGACAACGAGCGGTCTTTGGTCCATTTCTAACAGCCGTGGGCGTGCGTTGACAGAATTCTGGCACGCGCCACGGCTCTTTTTTTTCCTCAACAGTGCGGCTGCGAAGGTTTTGAAAGATACCGACCCAGATAGTCCCGGTAACCGGCAAAGACTAAAAACCAAAGTTGAAGACTATGATTTGGAAGGATGCTCCATTGGTTCGTCGAAGCTGCCGCCATAAATACTGGGCACTTTCGCGCCCATGGGACGGAGATACGAGGAAAGCTGGCCACGATGGTGAATCGAATGATTGAGCATGAACTGAAGGTACAGCACCGCGGGGAGATCGAACATGCCGAATAAAGGCAGAGGCGCAGCCCAAAAAACGGCGGGCAGTTGCGCGACCTTATCGAGCTTGTTGGATAAGTTGTCCTCATAATAGGAAGCCACGTCGGCGGCACTGCTAATATCCGCGGGCATGGTGTCGTCGTCCATTTCGAATTTTCCAGCGAGGAATCCGTCCAGGAACCAGATATCCGCAGAAGCGAGATGCCAGGCAAGCTCGAGGGCGCTGTACGAATTCGGATGCGGGCGGTAGCCGCCTTTGTCCGCGGGGACGGCCAACAGGACGCGCAAAGTGGTTAACGATTCCCGTTTGACCTCGGGGATAAATATCGATAGCAGGAATGCAGCTTGGTCGGAAGTCATCGCGAACCTCTTTCTTCAGGTTTCCATCGCAGGATGGGTTTGCGCGCAGCGGCGACTTCGTCGAGCCGGCCGACGCGCGTGGAGTGCGGCGCGGTTTTCACGAGTTCGGGATTCGCTTCCGCTTCGGCCGCGATCGAGCGCATGGCTTCGATGAAAAAATCGCACTCCTCTCTCGATTCCGATTCGGTAGGCTCGATCATCATTGCACCCGGAACGATCAGCGGAAACGCAGTGGTATAGGGATGAAAGCCGTAGTCGATGAGGCGTTTGGCGATGTCCATCGTATTTACACCGTGCTTTTTCTGACGCGCGTCGCTGAAAACGACCTCGTGCATGGAGGGAAGATTGTAGGGCAAATCGAAAAGGTCCTCGAGATTCTTGCGAATGTAGTTGGAGTTCAGCACGGCATCTTCCGTGGCCTGGCGCATTCCCGGGCCGTAAGCCAGCGTGTAGGCGAGGGCGCGCAAGAGTACTCCGAAATTTCCGCAATAGGCGCGCACGCGCCCGATGGATTTTGGGCGACTGAAATCCAGCGCGAACTTGCCATCCTCTTTTTGCAAGACAACCGGTACTGGGAGGAAGGGCTCGAGAATTTTCTTTACCAGGACCGGGCCGGCGCCCGGACCGCCGCCGCCGTGGGGCGTCGAAAACGTTTTGTGCAGATTCAAGTGCATCACATCCACGCCGAAATCGCCCGGGCGAGTGACGCCGGCCAGCGCGTTCATGTTTGCGCCGTCCATGTAAAGAAGGGCGCCGCGTTCGTGCAAGATAGCGGCAATCTCCGCGATGCGCTCTTCGAATACGCCGAGGGTGCTGGGATTCGTGAGCATGAGAGCGGCAACATCTTCGGTGCAAAACTCGCGGAGATGATCGGTATCAATCTGGCCGCGCGCGTTGGATTTGATGTTTTTTACTTCGTATCCGGCAATCACTACGGACGCGGGATTCGTTCCGTGCGCGGAATCGGGAATCAAAACTGTCTTGCGCGGATTGCCCTGGCTCTGAAGATACGCGCGAATCATCAACAAGCCCGTAAGCTCACCCTGCGCGCCGGCCACGGGCTGAAGCGTGGCGGCGTCCATGCCGGTGATCGACAGCAGACATTTTTGCAAGTCGTAAAGAATGCGCAGGCAGCCCTGGGAAACCTCTGCGGGCTGCTCGGGGTGTTCGGTTGCAAGACCGTCTAGCCGCGCAACGAATTCGTTCACGCGAGGGTTGTACTTCATGGTGCAAGACCCGAGCGGATACATGCCGAGATCAATCGCGTAATTCCAGGTGGAAAGCCGGGTGAAATGCCGAATCACTTCGATTTCGCTGACTTCGGGAAATCCTTCGATTGCGTCGCGGGTGAATTCTTTGCCGAGCGCCTTCGCAGGATCCACAGCCGGCACGTCGAGCGGCGGAAGCTCCATCCCGCGTTTGCCGGGCGCAGACTTCTCGAAGATCAGCCCTTCGTTCTGGCTGGGGTGCTGGCGGACCTTCAGAATCTTTCCAACCTGGGCTTCGATATCGATGGACTTGGAGTTCAATTCAAACAGCTCCTTAAACCGGGCGTTCGAGAATTCGCTTGATGGCGGCAGCCAAGCGTTCAATTTCGGCGCGCGGCGTTGTTTCGGTCACGCAAACGAGCGCTCGCTTGGTCAACTCAGGGTAATGAATTCCCAGAGCGAACGGTCCGATGATTTTTTCGCGCAAGAGGTCGGTATTCACCATTTTTATCGAGCGCGGAAACTCGAGCACGAATTCG
>JBEKSN010000307.1:0-3234 GCA_049517055.1 Candidatus Acidiferrales bacterium
CAGCCGCGGGATTCGATTCCACGGCGATCACCCGTGCAAAGCGTTTCGCCAGCGGAATGGAAAACAGCCCCACGCCGGCGAACAAGTCGAGAGCCAGCCGGCCATTTTCGTCATCGCACACCGTTCGCACCAGATCGTCAACGAGAAAGCGGTTAACCTGAAAAAAAGAAAAGTGGCCGACGCGATATTTCGTGCCCGCAGCTTCGGTCTCCAAAAATCCCGGGCCGAACAATTCCATGCGGTCGTGGCTGGGATCGTGGAATAGAACGCTGACGGCCTCCGGCACAATGCGGCGAATCGTCTCGGCGTGCTCGGCAGCCCGCGAAGGAAACCCGGCGAAAATGGCGGTGAGCAAAAGCTTTGGCTCGACCTCAACCTCCCCTTCGCTGCCACTTTCGTTACTGAAAGCTTCGATCTCGCGAAGTTCTCGCGGAAGCGCGCCGGATGCCAAGGCCTGTCGTAGCCCGAGCAGTGTTTTCAAAAGAAGCGGTGACAGAATCGCGCACTCCTCCACCGCGCATAGCGCCGTGGAATTCGCGCGAAAGTACCCGATATCGAGTTTCACAACGGTCTTGCCGACCGCTTCCGAGTTCGCCTGAGTTAAGCCACTCGTCGATTCCAACGGCGGTCGAATTTTCCACTGCGCTCGATTGCGATAGCCCCAGGGCGGTGAAGCATGCGTTTTAATCTCGCCAGTCCAGTCGATTCGGCCGATACGTCGCAGGGTCTCGCGCAAAATCTCAGTTTTGTACTTCAACTGGGCTTCGTAAGGGATGTGCTGGTAATTGCAGCCGCCGCAAACGCCGAAATGCGGGCACGGCGGCAGCACTCGCTGCGGCGAGGCTTCCAGCAAATTGTCCACACGCGCGCGAACGAATTTCTTTTTCTGCTCGACGGGTGACACGGCGACGCGCTCCGCCGGCAGAACGAACGGAACAAATACTGTGGATCCTTCGTGATGCGCCAGGCCATCGCCGCCGTAGATCAGCTTTTCGATTGTGACGTCCATTGGCGGCATGAAAGTTGGGTACGGGCTCCGCATGGCGCGCGGAGGGATTGTCCCGCATTACGTCAGATAAAATAAACTCAGCCGCGGCACATTTAAATGTTCGAAGAGCCGCTTCTGTATGTACTGCCGCTCCAGCTGCGCTAACTGTTCCGCGGACATCTTACGCCGGTAAGGCGCCAGCGAGCGATCCATTTCGCGCCGCACGGAAAGCAGCGCCTCTTCATCCGCATCCGCCGAAAGCGCAGCCGATAATTTCTCTTCGAGCACGGTCATCCGCCGTTCGAGATCCTCCAGATCGAGCGTGCCCGGGGAATCGAGCAATGGCAAAGCTTCTTCTAGACGTTTGGCAATTTCGTCAAAACGGGCTGCAAGCACGGGCACGGCACTCCCCGCCTTGTCCGCAATCTCGCGCTGTTTCGCCGACGCGTCGCGCAGACGCACGGTATTGCGTTGAAGATATTTGCGCAGTTCATCGCGCGAAAAAGGTACTGCCGCCGGCTGCGAGGATTTCACTTCCGGGCCGGCGCCCACCGCCGCCTCCGCCGCTTCCGCCGCTGCGTCCGCGACGGCGTCGACGCAGTAGGCGAGGCTTTTCAATTGGCGTCCACCTGCCGCACGGCGGGAGCGCTGCCAACTCTCAAATGCCCGGTCGATTCCTTTCAGCACCGCCCCGAGAGGGATGCCGGCCTTCTGCCAGGTTTCCACGATGGCCCAATCCAGAGGCGATACCAGCAGATGTGCTCCGCGTTTGCGCCAAAAATAATCTTCAATTTCAGTGAAGTAATTGAAATAGTTGAAGGATTCCATCGCGCCGGGCTTCTGTGATTATTTATTCTCGCATTACGAAATATTCTCAAAACGCTGCGTCAAACTTAGTTCTTGGTGCGTGGCGCAGCGGAGGGCTGTTTTTGCGCGGAGCCTCGCTCCTTCGCGCCGTCCTGGTTCCGCTCCCAGATAATTCGCAGCCCTTCCAGTGTCAAAAATTCGTCAATGGTTTCGATGTGGCGGGATGCCGTGCCGATCAGCGCCGCTTGTCCGCCCGTGGCGATCACTTTTGTCTTTGCGCCCATGGCCTTCTTCATGCGCTCCAGAATGCCGTCAACCAGATCGGTATACCCGTAAAAAAGCCCCGCCTGCATGGACGCCGCCGTGTTCGTTCCGATGATTTTTCCCGGGTCTTTGATCTCTACGCGAAACAGCCTCGCCGCGCGCGCGAACAGCGCTTCGGCTGAAATTCCGATGCCGGGTGCGAGCACTCCGCCCATGTATTCGCCCCGCGACGAAACCGCGTCGAAGTTAATCGCCGTGCCGAAGTCCACAACGATGCACGGGCCGCCGTATTTCTCGAATGCCGCCACGCTATTTACAATGCGGTCCGCGCCTACCTCTTGCGGATTGTCGTAGTGCACCGGCATCCCCGTCTTAATTCCGGGTTCGACGAATAGAGCTTTCTTGTCGAAGTACCGTTCCGCCATGCCCGCCAGCGTGGAATTCAGCGGCGGCACAACCGAACTGATAATTACTCCGCCGATTTCGCGCGGATCGAGTCCCGCCAGCGTGAATAGTTCGCGGCTTAAGATGCCGTATTCGTCGATGGTCTGATCTCGTGCTGTCGTCAATCGCCAATGGGCCGCCAGCTGCGTGGCGCGGAAGACGCCCAGCACCGTATTCGTGTTGCCGACGTCGAGTGCAAGAAGCATTAGGAAGCCTCCGCGACGTCGCCGGATAGCACGCTTTCGATTCCGCCGCCGTCATCGCGCATCACACGCAAGACGCCGCTGGACTCCAGGCCGGCGGTCGTGCCGGTGAAAACTTCTATAGGAGTGGTAATACGCACACGTTTCCCCTGAAAATAGCTGGAGACTTCTGCGAAGCGCCGCAGGATCGGCCCAGCGCCTTCCGCGATAAATTGATTGTAGTAGCGGTCGAGGTGGCGCAGCAACCGAATCAGGACTTCGAGACGTGAATGAACTTTGCCGGTCTCCATGCGCAGCGACGTTGCAAAATCGGCGAGCTCCGCCGGCATTTTTGTCTGGTTGACGTTGATGCCGATTCCGATCACCGCGTAGTGCATGCGGTCCGGTTCCGCGTGCATCTCCGTGAGGATGCCGGAGAACTTCCGGCCCCGCACGAGCAAATCATTTGGCCAGCGAATGTCCGGAAGAACATCCAGCTCTTCGGCTGCGGCGTCCCGCGCGGCGAGGCCCGCCACTAGCGTCAGCAGG
>JBEKSN010000308.1:0-3218 GCA_049517055.1 Candidatus Acidiferrales bacterium
AGCGTTGACCGGCCACTTCAAGAAGGCTGGCGTCGCGCCGCTGCGATACGTTGGCGAATTTCGAATCGACGATTCGAAGGATGAAGCCAAGGCCGGCGACCGGATTCTCGTAGATCATTTCAAAATCGGCGAGTTTGTGGACGTCACCGGAGTCAGCAAGGGCAAAGGTTTTCAAGGCGGCGTGAAACGCTGGCACTTCCGCGGCGGCGACGCTTCGCACGGTTCCATGTTTCATCGCGCTCCCGGCGGAATCGGCGCCAGTTCGTTTCCGTCGCGTGTGTGGCCCGGCCAGCATTTTCCGGGGCACATGGGAAATGAGCGCAAGACTTCCAAGAATTTGCGCGTTGTAAGAATCGATTCAGAAGAAAACTTGCTGCTCGTTTGCGGTGCGGTTCCCGGCCCGGCGGGCAGATACATTTTCATTCGCAAGGCCAAGCCGGCCCTGTAGAGAGACGACGATGCCCGTGGCGGACGTAAAAAATCTTGAAGGCAAGAAAATCGGCACGATTGACCTGGCCGACGATGTGTTTGGCGTGAAGGTAAACGCGCATCTGCTGCACGAAGCGGTGCGGCACTATCTTGCGGGCAAGCATGCCGGAACGCACAAGACCAAAGACAAGAGCGAAGTCAGCGGCTCGGGCAAGAAGCTTTGGAAGCAGAAGGGAACCGGCCGCGCGCGCGTTGGCTCGATTCGTTCTCCGCTCTGGCGCCACGGCGGCACGGTGCACGGCCCCACGCCGCGCAGCTATTCGTATGCGTTGCCGAAGAAAATGATTATCGGCGCGTTGCGCTCGGCGCTTTCGTCAAAGTTGGCCGAACAAAAAATGACGATTGTGGATGCGTGGGAGCTCGAAACGCACAAGACCAAACCATTTCGACAGACCCTGACGCGGCTCGAAAAAGAGACACCTTCGATCCTGCTTGTGGACAACAGCTCCAACGTGAATTTGGAACGCGCCAGCCGGAACATTGAAGGCCTGACGCTGGTACCGACGAATGCTCTCGAAGCATACGATTTGTTGCGGCACGATCATTTGATGATGTCGCGCGAAGCAGCCGAGAAGTTGAACCGAGCCCTTTCCGCGACACCGCAGGAAGCGCCCATACAGATTCAACCAGCGCCGTCTGCGACAACCAAACACGCAGCCGGCGAAAAGGGCGAGCACGCGAAAGCCCCGGCGAAGACGCATGCCAAGGCTCACGCCGCGCCGAAAGCCGCCAAAAAGCACGCGGCTGAAAAGAAAGAAAAGCCGAAGGCCAAAGCCAAGCCTAAGTCGAAAAAGGATAAGTAATGGATACCAGGCTTTATCAAGTGATCAAGCGGCCCATCATCACCGAGAAAGGTCTCGGCGTGAAAGAGACGCAGCATACCGTGGTATTCGAGGTCGCCTCGGACGCCACCAAGACGGAAATCAAGGAAGCAGTACAGCGAGTTTTTAAAGTGAAAGTGGATCACGTTCGCACCGCGAATTTTCACGGCAAGTTTCGGCGACGCGGGCGCGCTGAAGGGTTTCGAAGCGACTGGAAGAAAGCGTACGTGCGGCTGGCTGAAGGCGAAAAGATGATCGAGTACGCCGACAACATTTAGTTCCGGCGAGGTTGGGGAGCGCAGGCGCTCCGAAGCAGGCAAGAGGCAACGATGCCACTAAAGACGTTTAAACCATACACACCGTCAAGACGTTTTCTCACCATGCTCGATAAGAGCGAGGTGACCAAACAAACGCCGGAAAAATCGCTGGTGGAATCCAAGAAACGCACCGGCGGCCGCAATGCCCAGGGCGAAATTACTTCCTGGCACCGCGGCGGCGGGCACGCGCGGAAGTATCGCAACATTGATTTTCGCCGCGACAAGACAGGCATCCCGGCGAAGGTGGCTTCGATTGAGTACGACCCGAACCGGTCGTCGCGAATCGCATTGCTCCATTATGCGGATGGCGAGAAGCGTTACATTTTGCAGCCGGTGGGCTTGGAAGTCGGCATGACGGTACAGAACGGCGAAGGGGCGGACATTCTTCCCGGCAACGCCATGAAGTTTCGGCATATTCCGCCCGGCACAATGGTCCACAATCTCGAGCTTTTCCCCGGCAAAGGCGGGCAAGTGGTTCGCGCCGCCGGTGGAGCAGCGCAGCTGTTGAGCAAAGAAGGCGATCTCGCGCTGGTGAAGCTACCTTCGGGTGAGGTCAGGCGATTCAGCGTTGAGTGCATGGCTACAATCGGCCAGCTTGGAAATTTGGATCACGAAAATGTGACCTACGGGAAAGCAGGTCGCACGCGATGGCATGGCAAGCGTCCCACGGTACGCGGCGTGGCGATGAACCCGGTGGATCATCCGCACGGCGGTGGTGAGGGCCGTGTGAAGGGAAATCATCCGCAGACTCCGTGGGGTTTTCCGACTCTTGGTGCGAAGACTCGCAAAAAGCGTAAGAGCAGCAGAATGATCGAACAACGGCGCAAGCCGTAAGTTTGAAAACAGAGAGCAACCCGATGACAGCCACTCGAACATCACGACGGTCAACACGGCGGGCGCCAAGAAGGGCGGCCCGAGCGCGAAAATCTACTCCGCGGCGCGCAGCGAAGCCGGCGGCAAAAGTAGTTTCGAAACTAACGCCCGCTCCGCAGGTGCAGCTTCGGTTGTGCAAGTCAGGCTGGGCGGTGATTGTGGAAAAGATTCAAAACGCGCAAGGGACCCGTTTCGTGTGTCCATTCTGTCCGCTTTCGCACCGCGTCTCCGGCCCGGTGCGTGGATTTAAAAAAGTTCGCCGCGCGCAGTGGATTAAGCTGCGCCGCGTGGAGGAGTAGGAAGCCCGATGCCGCGCTCGCTCAAAAAGGGTCCGTTTATCGACGACCACCTTCGTGTCAAGGTGGAAGCGCTGAACACCCGAAACGAAAAGAAAGTTCTGAAGACGTGGTCGCGCCGCTCGACGATTCTGCCGGACATGATCGGGCACACGATAGCTGTCCACAATGGCAAGAAATTTATCCCGGTGTATATCACCGAGCAGATGGTGGGACATAAACTCGGCGAATTTTCGCCGACGCGCACTTTTAAGGGCCACGCTGTGAAAGCGGCGTTGGAGAGGGCGGCTGCGGCGTCAGCTCCCGCTGGAGCACCTGCCGGTGCGGGTGCGGCTGGTAGCGGCGCAGCAGCGCCAAAGGCATAAATGATGGCAACGGCGATACAGGCCCCGACGCAAATTGAAGGCATAGCCAAAGCAAGG
>JBEKSN010000309.1:0-3186 GCA_049517055.1 Candidatus Acidiferrales bacterium
AGCCGCAGCATGCGGGGCAGGCTCCCGCTCCGCAAACATCCATCACCGTGGAGTCGAATGTCGTCAATATCGATGCGGTAGTGACCGATCAGGACGGCGGCTTGCTTACAAATCTGAAGAAAGAAAACTTTAGAGTTCTCGATAATAACCAGCCACAACAGATCTCGAATTTCGCTCCCAGCGAGGCTCCGATAACGATCGTCATTTTGCTGGAATTCAGCCAACTGGGAGGCGAGTGGTATGCGTACGAAGCGAAGAGCTGGGGCTACAATTTCCTCAGCCACCTGACTGATAAAGATTACGTCGCGCTGAAGACTTTTGACCTGCAAACACACGTTTTGGTGGACTTCACACGCAACAAACAGGAAGTGGCACAGGCCGTGGCGAGCCTGTACTTCCCGAATTTCCACGAGGCAAATTTGTTCGATGCATTGCTCGAGACGCTAGACGAACTTCGCGACGTGAAAGGAAAGAAATCTATTCTTTTGCTCGCAAGCGGGTTCGATACTCTTAGCAAGCATACACTGGACCAAACGCTCAGGCGGGTTAAGGAAACCGACGTGCCGATTTTCTCCGTCGGCATGGCGGAAGAGAGGGATGTGCGAAACCCCCGAGGCGGAGATAACATCGGCTATCTCCAGGCCAAAAATCAGCTCAATACATTTGCTGAGATGACCGGCGGATATGCTTGGTTCCCGAGGTTCCAAGGCGAGATGAACGGGATTTTTAACACTGTTGCGACATTTCTGAGGAGCCAGTACACGCTGGGCTTCACACCCTCCACTTCTCCCGACGGAAAATATCACAAGATCAAGCTGGAGATTGTGGACGAACAGGGCAATCCGATGATGCAGCCGGACAAAAAAGGAAAGATGAAGAAAGTGATCGTCATAGCCCGCCAGGGTTACACCTCGCCGAAAGCCACGGCGGGGGATTGATTCGCAATACTGTTCTGCGTGGCGTCTACCGTGCCGGCGAGTGCCAATGGACCGCACCGCGATTGCATTGCTTAGTAACCTCGCTCGAGGTCCACGCGGTTCAGTAATTCGCGACCGCTGAACCAGCGTCCAAGGTTTTCCATCAGCAAATCCGTTTGACGCTCCCACAGATGTTCGCTCACAGCGCTCACATGCGGCGTGACGAATGCGTTGTCGAGCTTCCACAAGGGATTTTCCGGCGGCAGCGGTTCTTGCGAGGCAACATCGAGCGCAGCACCGGCAATTTTATTTTGCTGAAGCGCCGCGATCAGCGCGGGTTCGTCCACAAGCGCGCCCCGAGCTACGTTGATGAAATATGCGGAAGGTTTCATCAGCGCGAACTCCCGCGCGCCCATCATCGCACGCGTCTCGGAGGTCTCGGGCGCGGCGAGTATCACCAAGTCAGCTTGTGGAAGCGCTTCCAGCAATTTCGAAGCTGGAAAGAACTTTTCCGCAAGGTCCGCGTCGCCTTTGCCCGAACGCGTCACAGCCCACACCCGAATTCCGAGGGGCTGGGCAAGTTTTGCAACTTCGCGGCCGATGGCGCCGAAACCGACGAACAGCACGACTTGACCGCGAAGCTCGCGCGGCCGCACAGGCGCGTCCCATAATTCCTGCTGCGCCCACTTCGCTCGCTGCTGATAGCGAAGGTAGTCCGGAAAGCGGTGGGCGAGCGCGATGAGCGTTCCGAGAATATGTTCGGCCATGGGAACGCAGTGAACGCCGCTGGCATTGGTGACTTCGATGCCGCTGCGGCGCAGTTCGGGGTACATCAACTGCCCGATGCCTGCGGCGGTGGAATGAAGCCACAGCAACTTGCGGGCCCAGGCGAATTGTTCGGGGCGCAGAGAGAATCCGACGAAGACGTTCGTATCGGGAAGCTCGGTCTGCAGGCCATCGAAAGTGGGCAGATGCACCACGCGCATTTCGGGCCAGCGTTCTCGGATGCGTTCGGCCATGCGCGGAGGAGGATTCCAGAGCGAGAAACGGTGCCAGACGCAAATGAGCAATTTTGTTTCGGCGGGACTAGTACGCGTCATGGCTGTTTTTTTCGAAAGAAAAAACCGAGGACCGTTGCGGCGATCAGCACTCCCAGCAGGATGAAGGCGGCGGGGAGCGACCAGAAGGCCCAGGTAGCGGCGAAAAGAAGGGCGAGCCAGAGAGCGTTCATCGGGCGCGCGTAACCCATGATCTCGGACTTTTTGTCGTCGCGACCAGGTTCTACTTCCATGCTTCCAAGTCTCCTTTTCGCAGCGGGCGGGAAGTTTTAATTTATTTTGCAGGCATACGCAAGTCGCGCCCGGTCATTTCACCAGGCTCCGCGACAGCCAGCACGCCGAGCATAGTGGGTGCAATATCGCGCAGCGAACCACCGGAGGCTAATCTAGTTTGACCATCGTCGGTCAGCAAAATAAATGGGACAGGGTTGGTGGTGTGATAGGTGTGCGGGCCGCCGGTGACGGGGTCGATCATGGTTTCGGCGTTGCCGTGATCGGCAGTGATGATCCATGCGCCGCCGCGGGGACGCAGCGCTTGAAATATCTGGCCCAGACATCCGTCCACGGTTTCCACGGCTTTAATGGTGGCTTCCAGATTTCCCGAGTGCCCGACCATGTCGGCATTTGCAAAATTCATGATGATGGCGTCGAACTCGCCTTTCTCGATTGCGTGAACCACGGTTTCGGCAATTCCTGCTGCAGACATTTCCGGTTTCAAGTCGTAGGTGGGAACTTTAGGTGATGGAACAAGAATGCGTTCTTCGCCGGGGAAAGGCTTTTCGACGCCGCCGTTAAAAAAATAAGTTACGTGCGCGTATTTTTCGGTTTCCGCGACACGCAGATTCTTGAATCGCTGCTCGGCAAAAACATTGGCGACAATCTGCTCCAACTTTTCGGGAGCGAGGAGGTAGCGAAGCCAGGGCCAGGATTTGTCGTACTGGGTCATGGCGACGAAGGTGAGGTTTTTTGGGCGTTCCGGATCGGTAATTTTATCGAAGCCAGGGTCGATGAGGGCGCGGGTCATCTGGCGAGCGCGATCGGCGCGGAAATTAAAGAAGATGACCGAGTCGTCGTCGCGAATCACGGCACGCGGCACAGCCGGTTTTCCGGGCGCGGGTTCGGTAGTTATAACAGCGGGAATAATAAATTCATCGGTGACGCCATTTTCGTAACTTGCGCGGACGGCCGCGACGGGATCTGTGAATTTTGCT
>JBEKSN010000310.1:0-3135 GCA_049517055.1 Candidatus Acidiferrales bacterium
AGCCCGCTACGTTTTACGTTGAAGATGTCGTTGAAGGCATCCCATGTTGCGAAAACGGCCACCTGATCGTGAAAATCGGGCTTGTTGTTGAGCCATTCGAAAACCGTCGTATTCGGGTTCGGCCCATATTCATTGCTATCGATTCTTTTGTCCGGCTGCCCGGTCGTCATTTCGTTGTAGCCCGGATATGAAAATTTCATGCCGTTAGTTACCTGCGCAATGCTGCCCTTGTGCTGGTTGCCGTAAATTTCTCCCTGTTTAGCGACCACGCTCCACAGGAACGGCATCAGCGTTTGTCGGCCTTCGGCCGGCGTGTCGCGCCAGAAATCCTTGTGCAATTGTTTCACGTCCTGCGCGCCACCATGCTTCTCGTCCATCAATGCATGGTCCGGCCCATCGAACACTTCCTGCCAGCGCAACCCATCCAACACGATCAGAACGACCGCCCTGGTCTTAAGCTCCCCGGATTCTTTCGCGCTTGCGGGCACGACGCGCGGATGGATCATCCCGCTAAATAACGGCCCCGTTTTCTCCCGGCTGATGCGCGCAGATAGATATGCCGTGAGCAGGAAGAGGGTGACCAGAATTGCCAGTAATGCCGCCAGCCGAGCCTTCAATCCAGCCTCCACTTCACGTCGCGATGATAACTCAGGTGAAGAAGAACTACGCGGAGAACGTACAGGAAAGGGCGCGAGCCGGAGGTCTGTGCCGATCTCTCCACACAGAAATAGACATCGCTACATCGAACGACCCGAGGTGGGTCCCGTCTTCCACTTAGCTCGATTTCGACGTGGCCTCGACAGGGGATTCAACCGAATAGATGTCTTCCGTCTCGGCAGGGAATTCGACCAGGAAAGTTGCGCCGCCTTCGGGACGGTTGAAGCACTCGATCCTGCCGCCATGCTCTTGCATAATCCCGTAGCAAATACTTAAGCCCAGTCCAGTCCCTTTGCCCACCGGCTTGGTGGTGAAAAACGGGTCAAAGACCTGGTGAGGAAATTTTATTCCGGCGCCCGTGTCGGAGAACTGAACCATGATCTTCGAACCGTTCTGCCAGGTGCGAATCATCAGTTTGCCACCGCCCACTTCTTCCAGGGCGTCCACGGCATTGCTGATCAAGTTGAAGAAGACTTGCAGGATTTGATTGGCGTCGCCTCGCACAACCGGCAGTTCGGGCGTCGGCAGCGATTCCACTTCGATGTGCCGGCCGCGCAAGTCGAGATTGCTCAAATGCAGAGCAGTCGCGATCACCTGGTTTATTTCCAGGTGCGACTTTTCGCTGGGAACGCGCCGCGCAAAACTCAACAAACTGGTCACCAGAGTTTTTATTCTGCGAGCGAGCGTGCGGATCTTGTCTGCGACAATTCGCTGGCGCTGCCCGAGCTCGGGATCGTCCACCAGCAAATCGGAATATCCCAGGATCCCGGCGAGCGGATTATTTATTTCGTGCGCTGCACCCGCTGCAAGTTGCCCGAGCGAAACAAGCTTTTCGGTCTGAATCATCTGCTCCTGAACGTGCTTCAGGTTATCGAAGGACTCGCGCGCGCCTTCCAACAGTCGTATCCGATCGTGATCCACCAGTCGTTGCCGCGAAAAAATAAGCAGCGCCACCACCAGTGCCGCTACTTGCGTAACTCCAAATCGAAATGTTCGCACCGCCGCTGGATTTGAGCTGAACCAAAGGGACCATAGCGCCATCAAAGGAATCGAAAAAACGGCAGCCTTTGCCAGGAAAGAGGGCCACTGCTTGCTCTTGTCGTCTTCCGCGCGTATCGCTTCGCGCTGAGGTTTCAAGGCATACGCTACAAAGCCTGCTGTTCCGAACCAAATGAACGACGCCACAAGCGGCAAATCAAAGACGCTTCCGGTGTAATAATCCTGGCGGGTGATGGCCCGGTTCGTGATATACGAGCCCGCAGCGTACAAAAGCGAAGCGCTAAACAAGTGAGCATACACTTCGCGCCACTTCCCACGCGATCGCGTCATTAACATCGCAAAGCCTACCGCGAGCAGCATGTTTTCCGCCGCAGCCAGGTGGTCGTACATCAATCCGTACGTCAACACGTTGGGAGTGATGTATTGCCACGGAATCACGACGAAAAGATACAGATACACCCACCAAACCAGTAAGAGCGAGAAATCCAGATATCCGGTGCGGACGTTGAGGTCCTCCCGGCGGTCGTGCGGCTTCAGCGCCAGCGCGCCGATCATCGGCACGGGATGCAGGAAAAGTATTACGTCACCTATGAAGGGGTCTGGCGTGTCCTTGCGGAGAACGACTTCGAAATAGGTCCATAGGGACTGACCCACGAGCCACGCGAAACAGCCCAGCGCGAGCAACAACCAAAATAATCTGGTTCGCCTCTCCGGCAAGGACGCATTCATCACCAAACCTAAACAGGCGAAGAGGGCTGCGAGGCACTGGAAGATGTCACCGAAGGCTGTGAGGCCGCGACCAGGCGCAACGGTAAGTGAGACAATGCAATAGCCGCCGACAATGAGCGCCCAACCAGCCACCAATCCCCAGGATGTGGCGGACAGCCGGGGAGCGCGGCTCAAGAATCTGGCGACAGCGGTTTCTTGCGTATTCATGCCCAGCCTAGGGGAATTTGGCTTCCTCTGAGCATACGATTCTCCGGGGTGTGGGTCGAACGGGATTCCTGAGCGCGTTACTTGAGGAGCAACATTGAGGCAGCGTCACGTGGACGACTGCCGGGTCGTCCATGAGCGTTAAGTCGCGCCCCTATAGGTGTTTGCGCGACTTGGCGGATGCTACGGGTGAGTCGAACGGCTGGCTTCGCGCTCGGCGACGATTTTGCGGGCGTTCTGGTAAAGCGCACGAGCCTGGGGAACCAGTTCAACGGCTTTATCGAGCTGAGGATCGTCCTGCAGGGCTACTTTGAAACCCTCATTCAGGCCGAAGACGGAGGTGAAGACCTCGCGCTTAATCTGCCACTTCAGCCAGGGGAGGTTATCCTGGATTTCGGGTTCGGTGTAATGAATGTGCTGGTCGCTCAGGTATTTGCGTAGCTGGTTGATGACTTCTTCATTTACAACGAAATCCTTGGTTACGTCCGGTTTTTCACCGAGATAGTGGCGCGTGAAATCGCCAACGCCCTGCGGGAGCAGGTAGAA
>JBEKSN010000311.1:0-3124 GCA_049517055.1 Candidatus Acidiferrales bacterium
TCGACCGGCGGCTTGACTTGGGAACCGGACAAGGGCGATCCTACCGCCGCCCAAGCTGTGCGATCCGCGGCGTCAGATAAGTTTCTGCGCGTTCCCTTACTGGGGCTCCCGAGCCGTTGGAGGCTCCGCGTGCAATTTCGCTCACAGGCGGTCTCGTTTCTTTTGCCGCTCGTCCTAACGGCGGCGGACACGGGTATGAGCTGCACTCGCCCGCGCCAGGGCCAGGAATGTAATGTTGTCTATTAGTTGAAGCTCGCAGGAGGACATACGATGGAATCCGATCCGAAGAGCGCCCCCAAAACCCCGCGTGTCCTCGCCCAGCCCATCGTCGCACCGCTCACCCGCGCCGCGATCTTCCTGGTTGCAACACTAAAGCCGGGGGCCGATACTCGCGCGACCCTGCGCTCGTTCTGCGGGGATCTCAGCGGAATTTTCCGCGCCGTGGAGTATCGCAACATTGAAGCGGGTCTGTCTTGCATCATTGGGATTGGGTCCGACGCGTGGGACCACCTTTTCGGGCAGCCGCGTCCGGCGGAGCTTCACCCGTTCCGTGAGGTACGTGCAGGAGCGCGACATGCGGTGTCCACGCCGGGCGACTTGCTGTTCCATATCCGCGCGAGGCACATGGATCTGTGCTTTGAGCTCGCGACGCAAATCATGGCGCGTATCGGAGATGCTGTTTCTCCGGTGGACGAAGTGCACGGCTTCAAAAACTTCGACGACCGCGATCTCGTCGGTTTCGTCGACGGGACCGAGAATCCGAGGGGTGAAGCGGTGGCCGATGCCGCGCTCGTCGGCGAGGAGGATGCCGCATTCGCTGGCGGAAGCTACGTCATGGTGCAGAAGTATCTCCACGATATGACCGGATGGAATGCTTTGTCCACGGAGGCTCAGGAAAAAATCATCGGCCGCAAGAAGCTGTCCGACATCGAATTGGACGAGTCTGTGAAACCGACCTCATCGCACAGCTCGCTCACGACGATTGAGGAGGACGGCAAAGAGATGAAAATCCTGCGCGACAACATGCCCTTTGGCAGCGCCGCGCAGGGTGAATTTGGGACCTATTTCATCGGCTACTGTCGTTCGCCTCGCACCCTTGAGCAGATGCTCGAGAATATGTTCGTTGGCCGCCCGCCGGGCAACTACGATCGCTTGCTCGATTTCAGCCGGGCCGTCACCGGAAACCTGTTCTTCGCGCCGTCCGCAACATTTCTGGAGACAGTGACTGAAGACTAGACTGAGAAAAGTTGACACGACCCGGAGCAGCGACTAGCATCCCGCCGAAGTTACAGTGTCCCATCACGAGCAATTGAGGAGGTGACACTGGAGGACGACCGAATTATGAAATATCGCATGCTAGGGCGCACTCACTTTGAGGTCAGCGACATGGCCTACGGCTTGTGGGGCATAAGCGGATGGACCGGCTCGAACGACGATGAATCCTTGAAAGCCCTCCAGCTCTCCGTTGACCTGGGCTGCAATTTCTTCGATACCGCCTGGGCCTACGGCGAAGGAAAAAGCGACGGCCTGCTCGGCGAAATCCTCCAGCGCGAGAATTTCAGTAATCCCCCGGTTTACCGGCTTTACGCCGCTTCCAAAATTCCTCCCATGAACGATATGTGGCCCGCCACGCCCGAATATAAATACAGCGAAGTCTTCCCCGCCAAACATGTTTTCAAGTACGCAAAACTGATCCGCGAAAAACTTCGCGAGGATTCGATCGATGTCCTGCAATTTCACGTTTGGGACGATAACTGGGCTGACGAGCCGGAATTTCGCGAAACCGTCGAGAAACTCAAAGCCGACAAATGGATTCGTTCCTTCGGCATCAGCATTAATCGTTGGGAGCCCGAAAACGGTCTCAAGGCCATGCGCACCGGTCTGGTGGATGTCGTGCAGGTGATCTACAACATTTTCGATCAAGCGCCAGAAGACAAGCTTTTCCCGCTGTGCCGGGAATTGAACGTCGGCGTCATCGCGCGCGTCCCTCTCGATGAAGGCAGCCTGGGCGGCAAGATGACCGCGCAAACAAAATTTCCGCCGCACGACTGGCGCGCCAGATACTTCGGCCCGGAAAACTTGCCGGAAACAATAGCCCGCGTCGAAGAACTTAAAAAAGTTCTGCCCGCCGGAATGACCCTGCCCGAAATGGCGCTGCGCTTCATCCTGTCGAACCCTGACGTAAGCACCACAATCGTTGGAATGAGAAAGCACGACCACGTGAGACAAAACCTCGCGCTAAGCGACGCCGGGCCACTCGATGCCGCGCTCCTTCAAAAACTGAGGAGTCACCGCTGGGACCGCAAATGGGAACCTTGGGCCGACTAACGTGCGATGGCCGATCGAGCACCCATTCGGAGGGAACGCACGCCCGGTGTGGCATACTAATAGAAGGGGCATCTGCCAAAAAACGGGCGCCACCGGTCAGCAATCGGCTAAAGCACAGTGTCGGCACGCAAAACAATTCGAAGAAAACTCCTCGCTGCGCACCGCAAGGTTCGCGAGATCCGCATGATCGTCAAAGGCCTGGCCTCCAAGCGCCATCCGCTGCTCGCGCACATCATACCGACGCGCCGCTGCAACCTCGCCTGCACCTACTGCAACGAGTTTGACGACTTTTCGAACCCAGTGCCCACCGACGAAATGTTCCAGCGCATCGACCGCCTCGGCGCGATGGGCACCGCCATCGTCACCATCAGCGGCGGAGAGCCCCTGCTGCATCCTGATCTCGACGCCATCATCGCCCGCATCCGCAAGAACGGAATGATGGCGGGATTAATCACCAACGGCTATCTCCTGGTCGCCGATCGAATCGAACGCCTCAATCGCGCCGGCCTCGAATACCTTCAAATCAGCATTGATAACGTGATGCCGGATGACGTATCGAAAAAGAGCCTCAAAGTCTTGGACCAGAAACTCGCGCTGCTTGCGGAGCACGCCGAATTTCACGTGAACATCAATTCAGTTCTAGGCAGCGGCGTACGCAACCCCGAGGACGCTCTGGCGGTAGCGTACCGAGCCGTGGCTCTGGGATTCACGTCCACAGTCGGCATTCTCCACGATCACAACGGCCAGCTCGAACCCCTGAACCCACGCGAGCAGGAAATTTTCGAAGAAATTATCT
>JBEKSN010000312.1:0-3062 GCA_049517055.1 Candidatus Acidiferrales bacterium
TTTACTGGAATCACCGAACACGTCGGAAAAATTGAATCGCTTGAGCACGGCAAAGATGGCGGCCGCCTCTGCGTCAGCCTTGAAGGCGCGAGCGCGCTCGCCGCAGAGACGAAACTCGGCGACAGCATCGCAGTCAACGGCTGCTGCTTGACGGTCGTCGAATTCGACAAGAATCATTTCTCTGCCGATCTTTCCGGTGAAACTCTGCGCCGCACGTCCTTCGGCGAAAAAAAAGCCGGTCATCTCGTGAATCTCGAGCGCCCTCTCACCGCGAACGCCCGCCTTGGCGGTCATTTTGTCCAAGGCCACGTGGACGGCATCGGCCGCGTGACGCGCCTCGTACCCGAAGGCGACAACTGGTGGCTTTCCGTCCGCGTGCCGGAAGACCAGCGTCGCTACGTCGCGGAAAAAGGCTCCATCGCCATCGACGGCATCAGCCTCACCGTCGCGCGTTGGCACGAAGGCATCGCGGACATCGCCATCATTCCCTTCACCTACCAGCACACCAACGTGCGCACCGTGGTTCCCGGCGATGCCGTTAATATTGAAACCGACATCCTCGCAAAATACGTCGAAAGCCTCCTCGCAAATCACAAAACATCGCCGGATTCGCGTCTCACAATCACGCAGTTGATCGAAGAGGGCTTCTGAATGCGGAGTTCGAACAGCCCCACATGAAAATTGCGCGGCGGCAATTTCTTAAAACTCTCGGAGCTGTATCCGTTTTGGGCCGCAACTTAAAGAACGCGCCGGGAAAATCAGGGGAGACACGCATGAGCGAATCCGGGAAGTATGACGTGGCCGTGATCGGAGCCGGAGTCTTTGGCTCCTGGACCGCCTACTGCCTGCAAAAGTCCGGCGCGCGCGTTTTACTTGTCGATTCCTATGGACCAGCCAACGCACGCGCAAGCTCCGGCGGCGAATCGCGCATCATCCGCATGGGCTACGGCGCGGACGAAATTTATACGCGATGGTCTCTTCATGCCCTGCCTCTTTGGAAAGAGCTCTTCGCGCAAGCCGGATGTCCCGGGCTTTTTCAACCCACCGGCGTTCTTTGGATCGCGCATGATGAAGAACCCTATGCACTCGCCAGCATGAAGATGATGCAAGTTGCCGGCGCGAAATTTGAGAAGCTTGGGCCCGATGAAATGCGCCGCCGTTTTCCGCAGATTTTCTTCGAGGACGGCGCCTGGGGAATCTTCGAACCCGAGAGCGGCGTATTAATGGCTCGAAGGGCCGTGCAGGCCGTGGTCGCGCAGGCGCAGAAGATCGGTGTTAGCTACACCTCTGAAGCGGCCCTTGCGCCCTCAGGCGGCGGGCGGCTATCGGGGGTGAAAACTGCCAGTGGCCAGACGCTCTCGGCTAACAGTTTCGTCTTCGCTTGCGGCCCTTGGCTGCCTAAAATTTTCCCCAACCTCCTCGGCGACCGCATTTTCCCTTCGCGCCAGGAGGTTTTCTTTTTCGGCGTACCCGCGGGCAACGCGCAATTCTCTTTGCCCACAATGCCCACTTGGATCGATTCAAAAGACGAATTCTACGGCATGCCCGATCTCGAAAGCCGTGGATTCAAAGTTGCCGACGACCACCACGGACCAATCGTTGACCCCGACACGCAACCTCGCATGGCCAGTGTGCAAGCAATAGCCGCGGCGCGAAACTTCATCGCGAAACGTTTCCCGGCCCTGAAGAATGCGCCCATTGTCGAGTCGCGCGTCTGCCAGTACGAAAACACTTCCAACGGAGACTTTCTAATCGATCGGCATCCTGATTTCGACAACGTCTGGCTGGTAGGCGGCGGCTCTGGCCACGGCTTCAAGCACGGCCCTTCACTCGGAGAATATGTTGCAGCGCTGGTTCTTCAGGGCGGAGCCTCGGGATCGGTGAAAGTCGAGCCGCGCTTTTCTCTGGCCACAAAACAATCCACGCAAAACCGCGCCGTGCATTAGAACAAAAAATTACTGCCCGAGTTCTTTCTCTTTGGTTCGCGCGCCGCGCACAAAAAGCATCACGCCCAGCAGAAGGCTGAATCCCGTGCCGCCGATCAGCTTCACTTCAAACAGCAATTTGTTGGCGGTCTCGCCCGGCGGGATCACCGAAAGGAGAATACTTGCCAGCACGATAATAAATCCCATGCCTCCCGCGAGCCACACGCCCGCCTTGCCGCCGGGAATCAGCGCAGCCGTTGATGTTTCGCGGTCCGGCCTGTACGCCAGCTTGATCACCGCCGCGTACATATAGAGAAATGGAATGAAGTAAAGAATGTTCGTGGCGTCCACCAGAATTTGGTAAGCGCTTACGGTGGTTTCGCTGATTTGGCTGAGCAGCAAAATCGCGCCGGAAATAACGGCCTGCACCAGAATGGAAACGTACGGTGTCTGCCACTTGGGATGCACTTTGGCGAATGCACGCGGCAAATAACGATCCACGCCGACGGCAAACGGCACGCGCGAGATTCCCGCCACCGTGGACCCCACGCCGCCGGCGTTTCCCACGGTCACCAGCACCGCCGCGATGATTCCCAGCGCGGTAATCTTCAGAGTGGCCGAAGCAATTGTCAGCGCCTGGAACACGCCGCTCTTCGGATCCACGTTCACGCTGCTCATCAATGACAGCACCGCGATCGTTCCCGCGATATAGATCACCGCGATTACGATGCCCGAGCCAAGAATCGCGCGCGGAAAAGTCTTTCGCGGATTTTTTACTTCCTCGCTCATTGACGAGACCAGCTCCAGCCCGCCGAATGCAAACGCGATCTGCGGCCAAAAATTCACCGTGTCCCAATTCCAGTGCGGCTGGATGTTGCTCCAGGTGAATTGCGTCGTCGATCCGTGGCGATACCAGACGCACGCCGCAGCCACGATCAGCATCATCAAGGGGACGAACGTGCCCACCGCCCCCGCGTTCTGCAGCCATTTGCCCACGCGCAGCCCGATGATGTTCATGAATACAGCCACAAAAAACAGCGCAAAAGACCCCGCTAACAGGAACGAACGGTTCTGCGCCAGCGGAGCGTACCCAATCCCTCCGATGTAAGCCGCCATCGCCGCGCTGGCAAATAAAAG
>JBEKSN010000313.1:0-5779 GCA_049517055.1 Candidatus Acidiferrales bacterium
CCGGTGCCGGGATTTGAAACGCTCTTCGTCTATGACGTGGCTTTCCAATGGCAGGAGTTAACCGGAAAGCCGTGCGTGCTGGCGATTTGGACGGCTCGTCGCGATGCGATGACTCCGGAAATTCTTGCGGACTTTGAAGCATCGAAGAAGTACGGGCTTGCGCGGCTGCGCGAAATCGCCGAAGGGGCTTCGCTGAAACTTAATCTCTCGGCCGGAGCGTTGGAACGTTACATCACGGAAAATATCCATTTCGGTCTGGAAGAAGAATATCTGGCCGGCCTGCGCCTCTATTTCGAAAAAGCGGCCGCGGCGGGCCTGATTCCGCGCGCGCGCCCGCTGGAATTTTTCGAATCACGGGCCGGAGTGACTGCCCGGCACGGAGCGTAAGAGTGTGGAACGCATCGGCCAGCTAAGCATCCTGCGTCGCTACCCGGTGAAAAGCATGGCCGGTGAAGACCTGGAAGAAGCCCGCGTGGGTTTTGCCGGGCTGATGGGCGACCGCGTTTTTGCATTCATCGATAATCGCAACCGGTCGAACTTTCCATGGATGACGGCACGGCAGGGTCACGAATTGATTCTTTTTCGTCCGCGTTTTCTGGATCCGCCGCCGATCGAAGATGAAAATCCCGACGCCGCGCGCTACGCGATTGAAGTGACTACACCGGAGGGCGAAAATTTCCACATGGGTGATTCGCGGTTCACCCGGTATCTGGAAGAACGATTCGGGCGCTCCCTTCGATTGAGGTTTTCGGAGCGTTGCCAGACGGACGCGCGCCCGGTCTCCGTGCTGGGATTGAGCACGGCTAGCGCGCTCTCCAAAGAAACTGGTATTAGCCTCGATACCCGGCGATTTCGTGCTAACTTTTATGTGCGCTGGGACAACGACCAGCCGTACTACGAAGACGACTTGATCGGGCACGAGCTGCAGATCGGCGACACGGTCATCCTGAAGCTGGTGAAAAAAGACGAGCGCTGCGTGATGATCACGCTCGATCCGGAGACGGCGGCACCTTCACCAACCGTGCTGCAGACAGTGGCGCTTCGTCACCAGGGCTGCTTGGGCGTTTATGGCGCGGTGCTACGGGAAGGCATCGTACGCATCAACAATCCGGTTCATTTGATCTGATTGCCGGCAGGGGATAAACGAAAAATGGGAATTTCACAACAAGAAGCGCTGGACCTTTTCGAATCCGATGATTTGATCGGAATCGGAATGGCTGCGAACGAAGTACGCCGCAAGAAGACCGACGGGCGCATCGCCACGTATCAGATCGATCGCAACATCAACTACACGAATTTCTGCACGGAGTATTGTTCGTTCTGCGCCTTCTACCGACCGCTGGGCGCGAAAGACGGTTACATTCTGCCGCTCGAATCCATTTACGAAAAAATCGAGGAGATGCTCGGTCTGGGCGGCACCGGAGTGCTCATGCAGGGCGGCTTGCATCCGGACCTGCGGATTGAGTTTTACGAAAACATGCTGCGATCCATCAAGGAAAGGTATCCGCAGGTTCATCTACATTGTTTTTCAGCGCCGGAAATTACCTGCATTGCTGAAGTCTCCGGACTTTCGCTGCGCGACACGATTGCGCGGCTGCGTGATGCGGGCCTCGATTCGATTCCCGGCGGCGGAGCTGAAATTCTGGACGACGAAATACGCGCGCGCATTTCGCGATTGAAGTGCCGCTCCGAAGAATGGGTGGAAGTGCATCGCGCCGCGCATTCACTGGGAATGCGCACGACGGCGACCATGATGTTCGGCTGCGGTGAGGAAGCGCGGCACCGTGTGAACCATCTCGAGTTGCTGCGCCGGATTCAGGAGGATACGGGCGGGTTCACCGCGTTCATTCCCTGGATTTTTGCGCCGGAAAATACTCCACTGGGGAAGAAAATCCCCGAGGCCACGGCCTTCGATTATCTGAAGACGCTGGCGATCAGCCGGCTGTACCTCGACAACATCGACCACATTCAGTCGAGCTGGCTCACGCCCGGAATCAAAATCTGCCAGGTCGGTTTGCAATTCGGGGCTGATGATGTGGGCAGCATATTGATTGAAGAAAACGTTGTCTACGCAGCCGGCGTACGCAATCGCACGAATGAAACTGAGCTTCGCCGCATCATCACCGACGCAGGCTATATTCCCGCGCAGCGCGACACGCTGTACCGCTCCTACGTCTTGAAACAAGTCCAATAGAGAATCGGCCTGGAGTTTGGAACGGAAATTCTGGCGGGGCCGCTTAGGCCGTGAGGCCAATGCTAGGATGCGCTGCAGAGATGGCCACAGGCAGCTCCAGCACGACGCTCGCGCCGTAGGGCTGCTTGTTCGAGAGAACGATTTCCCCGCCGCATTCCTGCGCGATGCCGTAGCAAATGCTCAGGCCGAGTCCGGTACCTTTTCCCACTGGCTTGGTGGTGAAAAACGGATCGAACGCGCGGTTTAGGTCGGCGAATCCCGGGCCGGAATCCTCGAACTGAATCACAATGGTATTCTGATGTATCGAAGCGCGGATTTGGATGGAGCGTTGCGCGCTGTCTTCGACGGCGTCTATCGAGTTGTTCAGGAGATTCAGCAGGACTTGCTTCAATTCGTCCTCGCCAATGGCGATGGGCGGCAACTTGGGATCGACGTTGGATTGAACAGAGATACCGAGCTTTCGCAGATGGTATTCGCGAAGCTGGATGACGTCGCGCAAGGCGCCCTCGAAATCGGCAGCGCGGGCCGCGGGATTATTCTGGCGGGCAAAACGCAGCAAGCCGTCCACGATACGCTTCATGCGATGCGCTTCGTGTCCTAACTTCTGCAGGCGCTTGACCACCTTCTCGCCCTGCACCACCTTCTCGCCCTGCACTTCTTCGGCCAGCAATTCAGAATAGCCAATGATACCGGTCAGCGGATTATTTAATTCGTGAGCCACTCCGGCGACCAGCTGGCCAAGCGCAGCCAATTTTTCCGCTCGCACGAGCTGATGATGCAATCTGGTGTTTTCGATTGTGACGGCTAGGTCGGATGCGAGAACTTCCAGCTTCACCATTTCGGACACGTCAGGACCGTCTTCAAGTTCCGCGCTGCTGAGAAATAAGCATCCAACGTATGAACCTCGCCATGAAATGAGCGGGATCAGGACTTCGTTATCGAGGTGGGCCACGCGGTAAGAATTATTTCCTAGCTGGTTGTCCTTGTTGCACAACCCTTTGAGTTGTTCGATCGTGAGACTTCTTGCCCGCCCTTCGAGCTTATCGGTTTCCTCTACGGAAAATCCGTTTGCGCCGGCCAGGTGGAACGAGCGGTCTTCCGCGGCGAGCAGCAGGGCAGCTTTAGTGAAACTGCTTGCGTCGGTGACGGCTGTGGCGACCTCGTTGCACAGCGCAGCCGGATCTTTTCCGGCTAGAAGGCGTGACGTGATGTGCGAAAGGCGCTGGAGCAGCAGGTTTTCGGCATGTTCGCGCGCGCTGGATTGTTCGATGATTCGGGACTTGTCTTCCAGAAGTGCCAGCACCATCCCGAAGGCCACGAAATACTTTGGGACATTCCACAATTCCGGATTCATTTGCAGTTTCGGCAGATAGTGATCGAACAGCGCGCCCACCGGGAATACCGCGCCCCAGGCGAGAAATCCGCCGGCCACGGCGATTACGCCGGGAGAAATCCTGGGATACCGTTTCCAGAAAAGAAAGCCGCACAATCCGAAGGAGAGTGTCAGGATGGCGTTGATGGCGAAGTCGGGGCTACCGTGCAATTGATCGCGGATCGCCCAGATTCCTGTGCCGGTAAGAACTACGGCCACGATGATGTTGAATCTGGGAGGCCGTGTGTGAGACAGAAGCGTGAAGATGGCGGCGCCGAAAAAGATAATCGCAAGAGCCGCGGACATAGTTCGAAATATGTGCCAGTCAAAACTGGCTATAACCGCGTGAAATACCACCGGAATGCCAACGAGTGCCAGTAGTCCGAGCCGTTTCGACCGGATTTCGACGGCGCTAATCATGGACATAGCGAAGACCACTCCGGAAAGCTCCAGAGCGGCAATGTCGATCGACTCGATAATTATTTCCAGCGTGCCTTGGTGAGTTTCGAATGCCTCAACGAAGAAGTGCAGAAAAATCAATGCCCACGCGTAGGTCCAGAGCCGAATGCGCGCAGACGGGGCGTGTTTTCGCAGCGATAAAAATATCGCGACGAGAACAGCGAGCACAAGGATCGTCGGAAGTTTGTCCAGAAATGGAGTCACAGTTTGGCTCTGACATAACGAAGTTATAGGCCTAAACCGAGCGCAACAATAGAGCGTTGGTACCAAACTATGGGAAGTGGAAGGGGGCTACTTATCTCAGTAAGTACTACTTACTCAATGGCCTACGCACGTCGAGCAGCACCTCGCTGCCCTCGGGTAAATCGAGCGATTCGACTGGTACTAAAACACCATTTAGAAATCGCGCGCGAATCCTCCGGGATGAGCTCGAGCCACGAGGAACAGGTTCAGAGTTAACTTTGGCCGCGAGCGGTTGCGTTTCGCCATGCGGAGCGCGAATTTCAGATTTCGCGGCTTCCCGGCGGACTCCACCGGCCGTTCCGGCCTGATCCAACGCGAGATTTGCGAGGGCGTCTGCATCGCTATTCAATTCGCGGCGGACGTGCTCGATGACGAAGTACTGAATCTGACGAGCCAATTTCGCAGCGCGTTCGTGCAGCGGCTTCAGGTCTGGGCTTTTCACTTTGTAGCGGCCTTGCATCTGCCGGACGAGAAGCTCGGAATCGCTCCGAATTCGCAGCGCGGGAATGTCGTGAGTTGCCGCGTAGTCCAGCGCAGCCAGAAGCGCGTAGTACTCGGCGACGTTGTTTGTTTCACGGCCGATATGTTTCGCCAGCTCCAGGACGATTTTTCCGGAAGCATCCCGCAGAACTACAGCGTAAGACGCCGGGCCGGGATTGCCGCGCGAAGCTCCGTCTATGTTAGCGATGTGAACTCCCGCCGGCGGGCCGGCCAAATGAGCGTCGGTGAATAAAAGCGCGCTGCCCGGTGGCGTGAGTTTTGCAGGCCGTTTCATTTCTTGCCCGTCTTAGAAGAATACAAAGTCGAAAGGATTTCGCCGCCCGTACGCTTCATTTCTGGGAGAGCCCGGCTGGAGTGGAAGAGGGCGTGTTGGAAGAAACCGCTGCTGCGGAAGATACCTGCTCGTAATAATAAAGAATGCGAGTGCAAGTTTCGCAGTGAAACATTTCCTGGCTTTCCGAGCGGCGCATCTCCTGAAATACGTGAGGCCGGATGCGCATTCCGCAGGCCGTACATTTCTCGTCGCGAACTTCGGCTAGGGCGACGCCATGATGTTTTTTTACGATACGGTCGTAATGATCCAGCATGTTCTCGTCGATTCCGGTGGTGACGAGGGCGCGTGCAGCCTCTAACTCCGCGAGAGCTTTCTCAGCCTCCGCTTTTTCAGTGTCAATCTTGGAGCGCTCGCCGCGAGCGATTTCTTCCACTTCCTTCAGCGATTTCTCGGAAATCTTGATGCGCCGGTCGTACTCTTCGCCGGCCACCATTTGTTCGAGCAAGCGATCTTCCGCTTTGGCAATTTCTTCTTCGGCCATTTGCACTTCGTGCTGCAAAGCTTTGTAAGCCTCGTTCGTTTTTATCTGGGAGGTCTGATCCTTGTACTTGCGAACCTTTTCTTTCCATCCCTCGACGTCGAGCTCGTATTTTTTGCGGTCTTTGACGGTAGCGAGTTGCGCGGCCTTGCTGCGCTCTAGTTCGCCCTTTGACGCGGCGACGCGCGCGTCCGATTC
>JBEKSN010000314.1:0-3461 GCA_049517055.1 Candidatus Acidiferrales bacterium
CTGTGTCTTTCAGGATTTCCAGCGCTGCGAGCCGTCCCGGCGCGCCCATGATTCCCCCGCCCGGATGCGTCGCGGAGCCGCACATGTACAATTTTTTGATGGGAGTGCGATACCGCGCCCAACCCGCCGCCGGACGCAAGAAGAAAAGCTGTTCCAGTGAAAGTTCGCCCTGGAAAATGTTTCCTTCGGTCAGGCCGGTCTGGCGCTCGATGTCCAGCGGCGTGATGAATTGTTTCCCGATGATGATGTTTTTTATGTTCGGCGCGTACTCCGCGATCGTGTCAATCACCGTGTTGCCGAAAGCTTCGCGCTGTTCGTCCCAATTTCCGCTGCTCAATTTGTAGGGCGCGTATTGCACGAAGCAGGAAAGAATGTGTTTTCCCGGCGGCGCGACGGAAGGATCGGTGAGCGTCGGAATCACCATGTCAATGTACGGGCGCCGCGAAAACTCGCCGTATTTGGCTTGGTCGTACGCGCGCTCCATGTACTCCATCGAAGGCGAAATGGACATCGCTCCCCGTAGATGATGTCCCGGCCCGGGCAGGCAGGTGAAATCCGGCAACGCGTCGAGCGCGAGATTCACTTTTCCCGAGGAGCCGCGATATTTGTACCGCCGCACTTCTTCGAGGAAATCTCCGGGCAGCTCGCGCTCTTCGATAAATTTCAAGAAAGTGAGATTCGGATCCACGCTGGAAGAAATCACGTCCGCGTATATTTCTTCTCCGCCTTCGAGCACCACACCTTGCGCCACGCCGTTCTTGATCAAAATGCGATTCACCGCTGCTTCCGTGCGAATTTCCACTCCCGCTTCTTTCGCCGCGCCGGCGATTGCGTTGGAAATTCCGCCCGTGCCGCCGCGGCTGAATCCCCAGGAGCGGAACGCGCCGTCAATTTCTCCCATGTAGTGGTGCAGCAAAACGTAAGCAGTGCCCGGCGAGCGAATTCCGAGAAATGTTCCAATGATGCCCGACGCCGACATCGTGGCCTTCAGCACGTCGGTCTCGAACCACTGGTCGAGAAAATCCGCCGCGCTCATGGTCATGAGCTGGACCAGGTTGTATTTGTCTTCCGCCGCGAGCGACTGAAAACGCTTGCCCAAAAATGCCAGCTTTTTCAAATCGCGTGGATCGAGCGAACTGGGGTCCGGCGGAATCATGCCGAGTATCGGTTTTACGAACCGGCACATGGCCACCATGGACTTCCCAAATTCTTCGTAAGCTTCGGCGTCCAGTTTCGAGTGCCGCTCCAGTTCGCGCCGCGTTCTGCCATGATCGTTCTCGCGCCAGAGATAATCGCCGTTCTGCATCGGCGTGATGGTCCCGTCCAGCGGGAGAATCTCCAGGCCGTGACGCGGCAAATCCAGATCGCGAATAATTTCCGGCCTCAGGAGTGAGACCACGTAGGAAAAAACCGAGAATTTAAATCCGGGAATAATTTCTTCCGTGACGGCCGCGCCACCCAGCACGTAACGCCGTTCGAGCACCAGAACTTTCTTCCCCGCCTTCGCGAGGTACGCCGCGCTCACCAGGCCGTTGTGGCCGCCGCCGATTACGATGACATCGTATCTTTTCGCCATGAGGTTTTTGCGATGGACTTTGCGCGGTATTGCCCGCAGCAGAAGCCGTTGCATTCTACAAGCGCCGCCGCAGACTCACAACAGAGAAGAGCGCACCATGACTGTGAGTCAAGCCGAGACGGCCGCCAACGCGCAACAAATGTCTCCGCCCCGCGCACGTCCGCTTACTTCGCCTTGCGATAGCTGCGACGCGAGCACTATAATCACGGGCCGAGTTATGCGGGCCTTTTGCGGCCATCTGGAAAACCATTTTGTAGGAATACCGGAGCAACTTTGCCGATCGGAACCGCCGTCCACGACAGAACCTCGAAGCTTTGCGAAAGCATGAATTATCGCGAATGGTCGGGCTATTACGCCGTGAGCGTTTACGAAATGCACCACGACCATGAGTACAACGCGATTCGCAACGCCACCGCGATGATCGACGTCTCCCCGCTCTACAAATATCTTTTGACTGGCAAGGACACCACGAAGCTCGTCAACCGCGTGATCACTCGCGACATCAACAAAGTCGCCGTGGGACAGGTAATCTACTGTTGTTGGTGCGATGAAGAAGGCAAAGTAATCGACGACGGCACCATCTCGCGCCTGGCGGAAAATGTTTATCGCTGGACCGCGGCCGATCCAAGCATGCGCTGGTTCCACCAAAACGCGCTCGGACTCGATGTAAATATCGAAGACATCTCAAATAAAGTTGCGGCACTGGCCGTGCAAGGCCCTACGTCCGGTCGGCTATTGATGAAAGCCGCCGAAGCCGACATTGCGAATTTGAAATATTTTCGCTTCACTCACGGGAAAATTGCCGGCGTGCCGGTGGACATTTCGCGCACCGGATACACCGGCGACCTGGGTTACGAAATCTGGATCCCGTGGAACGACGCGCCGAAAGTGTGGGACGCGTTGATGGAAAACGGCCGGCAGTTCGATCTGCATCCCGCCGGAATGCTGGCTCTGGACGTCGCACGAATCGAAGCCGGGCTGATTCTCATCGAAGTGGATTATTTCAGCAGCAAGCGCGCGCTGATCGAATCGCAGAAATATTCTCCTTATGAAATCGGGCTGGGCCGCTTGGTGGATTTGAAAAAAGAGCATTTCATCGGCCGCCAGGCGCTGGAAGAGGAAAACCGGCAGGGACCCAAACGGCTGTTGATGGGGCTCGAAATCAACTGGGAAGATGTGGAGCGCCTTTACGACGCCATGGGTCTGGGGCCCCAGGTGCAGAGCACGGCGTCGCGCGTTCCCGTCCCGGTGTACCGCGGCGGATTGCAAGTCGGCAAAGCGACTTCGACCACTTGGTCGCCGACGCTGAAAAAAATGATCGCACTCGCGAGCCTGAACCGGGAACATGCCGCCGCAGGAATCGAGCTGCAAATGGAACTCACGGTCGAAGCCGTGCGTCACAAGGTACGAGCGACGACGCGAGAGTTGCCTTTCTTCAATCCGCCACGAAAATTTGCACACAAGCCTTTCGGAACGCGCCCCGACCAGACTGACGTCACGTATTTTCTTCCCATCCCGATTCAAAATTCCGCCGACGCATCTCCTGCTGCTCGCGATCGCAATTCTCGCGGCCAGCGCCGCGCCGGCCATGGCTCAAGACAATAAGATGAAGTGCCCACCGCCGACGCGTTTGGAAGAAGTGAAGGAAACAATTCACGGTGTCGTGGTGAGCGACCCCTACCGCTGGCTGGAAGATCAGAACAGCCCCGAAACACGCGCGTGGATCGATACGCAGAATGCTTGCACGCAAAGCCTGCTGAAAACGCTGCCGGGAAGCGATGCGATTGCCAAGCGCCTGGGCGAATTGATCAAAGTGGATACGATTCGCCTTCCCAGCGAACGCGGCGGCCGCTATTTTTATTCCAAACGCGCCGCCGGCCAGGAT
>JBEKSN010000315.1:0-3005 GCA_049517055.1 Candidatus Acidiferrales bacterium
TCTTTTAGGGTAGGTCATACGAGATTCAAAAGCCTCCTCTCTCAGGGGTTAAACGGACCGCGAGATCGAGCGAAATGCTAGAAGCAATGGTGATGAAAACCGAAATAGGGGCGGGCAGATTGTCGTTGAAAATTACCAGAGTTGCCGCGGTCTGGGTCACGGCGCGCTCCTTCCTATGGCGCACAAGCTGCAAGGCGGCCGGACCCAGGAGGGATTTCTTCCGGTCGGGTCGCAATATAACAACTTTTAATGGCGACTATCAAACTAATTTTACTTACGTAAACTTACGTACACGTAATTCGGGAGCGTTCTCATACCGGATCGCAAGTGAAGCAAGGTAGGCATTCAGCAGTATTGAAGGGACATAACTGTTCTAGTAAATGCAGTACTCACAGGAGGTAGAAACGCTAGAAAAAATGTACGACCACGCGAACCTCTCCCGCGCGGCGTTGCCCAGAGAACCCGGTTTTGCCGGGCTGATCGGTCAGTCGTCTGCTATGCATCGTCTCTATGAGCTGATCACAAAGATTAGCCAGAGCACTTGCTCGGTCCTGATCACAGGAGAGAGTGGAACCGGAAAAGAACTGGTGGCGCGAGCCATTCACTTCGCGGGATCGCGTTGCGAGCAGCCGCTGGTGCCCGTCGATTGTACGGCTTTGAGTCCCACACTAGTTGAGTCGGAGTTATTCGGACACGTCAAAGGAGCCTTCACAGGTGCAAATTACTCGAAACGAGGCCTGCTCCAAGCCGCTAACCAAGGGACGATCTTTCTGGACGAGATTGGCGAGCTACCGATGTGCTTGCAGGCCAAGTTGCTACGCGCACTGCAAGAAAAAGAAATAAGGCCTTTGGGGTCCACGGAGAGAATTCCGATTAACGCGCGGATCATCGCGGCTACAAATCGAGATCTCGAAGCGGGAGTTCGGGCAGGGACTTTTCGCCAGGACCTCTATTTTCGGTTAAACGTTGTGCAAATTCGGGTGCCGACACTGCGTGAGCGCAAAGGCGACATTCCCCGGCTGGTCGCTTATTTCCTGAAGAAATTTTCCGACGCGTTACCGCCAGTCCGTACAATCTCAGAAGACGCACTGCGGCGACTAATGGCTTACGATTGGCCGGGAAACGTCCGTGAGTTAGAAAACGCCATCGAATGCGCGGTGGCACTAAGCGATTATCCTGTTCTAACAGCAGATGACTTGACCGCAGTCCCCGATGGCGCATGCGCTGGCGGCCTTCAGCAGGGCAATGAATTTCTGCCTCTGGCGGAGATCGTGCATCGCGCGGTTTTGCAAGCACTGCAAGAAGCCGGAGGAAATAAGATCGCGGCCGCTCACCTTTTAAGGATTGGCAAAACAACGCTCTACCGCAAGCTCAAAAGGTACGCCACAGCTCCGCAGCCAACAGAACGGCGACCGAGAGACAAGCAACGCTGCTAACGGATTTCGGAAGTGAACCCGGCCAAGGCTTGAGTTGGCTCGCTCTACGTTTCGCTTCACCTCTCGATTGAAGCTCGGATTATAGGAAAAAGCTGCTGAATCTGTATAATGCCGTGACGATGGCGCTTCCCAGCGGCACCAAGCCCGGACGGCCAGCGCTTCGCCGTGCTCACCGCCGACCGCGCCAAATCCGCATCCATCACTTTGCTGACAAATTGGCCCGCGGAGCTGAAGAAGTGAGCCTGAGCGCAAGGGACAGCCATTCGATTGGGATTCTCAGGAGAAAAAGAATGAAAATTCGACGGATTGCGCTGGCGGTGTGGCTCGCGGCTGCTTCGGCTGTGCTGGCGAGCGTCTGTTTCGCGCAGGACAATCTGGCGCGCATGGAGCAAGTGGTGCAGTCCTCCGTTGCGAATAAGACATTCATGGGCTCGGTGCTGGTGGTACGCGACAAAGCCGTGCTGCTCGAAAAAGGATACGGCTCCGCGGATTTGGAGTGGGACATTCCGAATTCGCCTACCACGAAGTTCCGGCTAGGCTCGATCACCAAACAATTCACCGCGGCTTCCATCCTGCTGCTCGAAGAGCGCGGAAAGCTGAACATCAACGATCCGGTGAAGAAGTACATGGCCGACGCGCCCGCTGCCTGGGACAAAGTGACCATCTATAATTTGCTGACGCACACCTCCGGAATACCGAGTTTTACCGGATTCCCCGATTACGAATCCACGGAGGCCACTGCCACCACGCCGGAAAAACTCGTTGCGCGATTTCGCGACAAGCCGCTTGAATTCGAGCCGGGCGAGAAATTCAAGTACGACAATTCCGGATACGTTCTGCTGGGCTACCTGATAGAAAAGATCAGCGGGCAAACCTACGCGCAATTCGTGCAGGAAAATATTTTCAAGCCGCTGGAGATGAAAGATTCGGGCTACGATTCGAACACGGCGATCATCATCCATCGCGCGTCGGGCTACTCGAAGGGCAAAGAGGGAATTGAGAACGCCGGATACATCCACATGAGCATTCCGTTTTCGGCGGGCTCGCTGTATTCCACGGTGGAAGATTTGGCGCGCTGGGAACAAGGACTGTTCGGCGGCAAGGTGCTGTCGGCGGCTTCGCTGGAAAAAATGACTACGCCGTTCAAAGAAAATTACGCATTCGGGCTTGCCGTCTCCACCGCAAACGGCCACAAGGTGATCGAGCACGGAGGCGGAATCGAGGGCTTCAACACTCATCTCGCATATTATCCGGAGGACAAACTGATTGTGGTCGTGCTTGGCAATCTGAACGGAGACGCTCCGGGAGGAATCGCGCACAAGCTGGCGGCTGTGGCGCACGGCGAAACTGTCGTGCTGGCTGGAGAGCGAAAAGAAATCACCGTCGCGCCCGCGATTTTGGCGAACTACGCCGGCACCTACCAAATTGCGCCGGACTTTGCATTGGTGATGACTCTGGAAGGCGGCCAGCTTATGACCCAAGCCACCGGCCAGCCAAAGTTTCCGCTCTTCGCGGAGTCGGAGACGAAGTTTTTCCTCAAGGTCGTGGATGCGGAAGTAGAGTTCGTCA
>JBEKSN010000316.1:0-3960 GCA_049517055.1 Candidatus Acidiferrales bacterium
TTCAAAGAACATCGACCGGACGTGATTTATCATGCAGCCGCTTTCAAGCACGTTCCGATGATGGAAGCAAATCCGCTGGCGGCGATTCGCAACAATGTGATTGGAACGATGACACTGGCTTTCGCCGCGCGTAACCACGAGGCGGCGCAGCTCGTGATGATTTCAACGGACAAGGCGGTGAATCCGCGCAGCGTGATGGGTGTATCGAAACGCATCGCGGAGCTGGTCCTGCTGCGATGGAACGGCATCAAGACGCAAATGAAGGCCGTCAGGCTGGGCAATGTTTTAGGCTCGCGTGGCAGCGTGGCGCCGCTGTTTCGGCAACAAATTGAGCGGGGCGGTCCGGTGACGGTTCGGCATCCTGAGGTCAGCAGATATTTTCTGACTCTGAGAGAAGTGGTGGACCTGATTCTCGCGGCGGCAAATCTGGAAGGCGGCGTTTTTGTGCCGGAAGACAGCGAGCCGGTAAAAATTGTTGATTTGGCAAGCGGGATGATTCGGAAAGCGGGGTTCGAGCCGGACGTGGAAATGCCGATCGTGTTCACGAAGCTTCTTCCCGGAGAAAAGCTTAGCGAAGAGATGGTTTTTGCTAGCGAAACGGTCGAGCCCAGCGGAGATGCGAGACTTCAACGTGTGCGAGGCGCGGCAATCGCCGCTGCCGACTTTGATAGGAAGATTGCGCGACTCGTCGAGTGCGTGGAGCTCCGCGATCTGGCCGCGCTTGTGGATACGGTCGTCCGCATGGTGCCGGAATACCAGCCCAACGAGTTGTTGCTCAGCGCGCCAAAGCCGCTGGTTCGCGCCGCGACAAAGTGAACGCCGAATAAAATGAAGCGCAAAATCGCGGTGGTCACAACTTCGCGCGCCGATTACAGCCATTTGTACTGGCCGCTGCGAGAACTTTCCGCGCATCCCGATGTGGATTTGAAAACCATTGTGATGGGCGCGCACCTTTCACCGGAATTCGGCTCGACCATCCGGGAAATCGAGAAGGACGGCTTCCACATTGACGCGCGCGTGGAATGCCTGCTCAGTTCCGACAGCGACGTGGGCATGGCCAAGACGATCGGCGTGGCCACACTGAGCCTCGCCGACATTTTCGGCCAGATGCGTCCGGACTTGCTTTTGCTGATCGCGGATCGTTACGAAATGTTGGCGCCCGCGTCGGTCGCTCTGGCGCTGCGAATCCCCATCGCGCACATCGAAGGCGGCGAAATCAGCGAAGGCGCAATTGACGACGCGGTCAGAAACGCGCTGACCAAAATGAGCCACATTCATTTCACGTCCACGCACGCTGCGCGCGACCGCGTGATCGCCATGGGTGAAGAGGCTTGGCGCGTTCATCGCGCCGGAGCACCTTCGCTGGACCATTTGCGGCGGCAAACGCTGTTCACCCGCGAGCAGGTCGAATCGCGGCTGCGCATCGAACTGAAGCACCCGGCGATTCTGGTTGCGTATCACCCGGTGACGCTCGCGCGCGACACCGTGCGAGAGGCGGACGCGCTCTTCGAGGCTTTGGAAAATCTGCCGAATCAGATTCTGTTCTGCTATCCAAACGCTGATGCCGGCAGCCGCAACCTGATCGAGCGCGCGCGAACGTTTGCGGCTTCGCGCGACGCGGCGCATGTGTTCGTAAACCTGGATGCGCTCACTTATTGGAGTTTGCTGAAGCAGGTGGATGTGCTGGTGGGAAATTCGAGTAGCGGAATCATGGAGTCAGCTTCTTTCGCGCTGCCCACGGTAAATGTGGGGCTAAGGCAGCAGGGCAGGGAACGCGCGCGCAACGTGATCGATGCCGCGCCGGAGGTTCGCGCCATCCTGAAGGCCATCGCGACGGCAAAGAGCGCGGATTTTCGCCGCGAGCTTCAAGGCATGACGAATCCGTACGGCGAAGGCCTAGCCTCGAAGAAAATTGTTGAAGTGTTGACTACCGTCCCGCTCGGCGAAGAATTGCTGCTGAAACGCCACGCGCCGCTCCGCGCATTTACCAGCTCCGCCGGGTAGACTACGGCATCTCCGCGATCGCCGGTGCTTGGCGAGCGCGACTACGAAGGGTCGGTGGGTTTGTTGACGAAGGTTATCGCCGGGCGGTTTGGTTCCGGCTTGGGAACCTTCTTCTTCGGCTTTTTCACTTCGCGTCTGCGTGCGTCTTTGTTTCCCATGCCACATAGAATGCCACAACATTTTGCGATTTTGCAACCGCGGTTGGCTATGCGAATCCCAAGCGAACTGGGGCACGCATCATTTCGCCTCCCGCCTCGCAGCGAGCGGGAGCGCCGAAACACTTTGAGCTTTGGGGGTGTTGCGATATCTTCCGGGGAATGGGAGGCGCTGAAATGAAACTCAACTATGTAATTAAATTTGTTGATGACATGGATCGCGCGGTGAAATTCCATCGCGACGTGCTGGGCTTGCCTTTGAAATTCGAATCTCCGGAGTGGAGCGAATTTATCACCGGCGATACCACTCTTGCGTTGCATAAGGCTTCGGCCAAAAACGCGGCGGGTTCCGTTGAATTGGGATTCACGGTTCCCGACCTCCACAAATTCTACGCAGATATGAAGGCGAAGGGCGTGCAGTTCACCATGCCGCCGACGAAGCAAGACTTCGGCGGCGAACTCGCGCAGTTTGTCGATTCGGAAGGCGGACGCAACAGCGTCGGCAAACAGTAGGCTTTCCCTCGAACGACAAACCCAGCGACGGCCTGCGGCGCGTGGCGAAAACCGGAAAATTCTTGTACCCTTAAAGGCCTCAGGTGAATCTTATATGCAGGAGGCTTACGGCCATGACGTTGGCAATGAAATACATGCGCGCAGATACGCTGCGTGAAGCAGGATTTTCCGCGCGTGGCGCAAACTTTTCCGGGCCTCGATGGGTTCAGCAGATCCTCGCCTTCATGGTGGCGATTGGCTTGTTGTTCGTCACGATGCCGCAGAATTTAGCCGCGCAGGACGCGCAGGCTACTCCCGACCAGTTGGACCAGTTGGTAGCGCCCATTGCGCTGTATCCGGACTCTCTCGTGGCGCAGGTTCTGGCGGCTTCCACTTTTCCCGCGGAGGTGGTCGAAGCCGACCGCTGGATACAGGCGAATCCCGATCTGAAGGGCGACGATTTGGCCAAAGCGGTGGATCAGCAGACCTGGGACCCCAGCGTCAAGGCGCTCACCGCCTTCCCGAGCGTGCTGGCCAATATGGACAAGAACCTTTCGTGGGCTTCGTCGCTGGGAGACGCTTACTACAACCAGCAGTCAGACGTGATGGATGCCATTCAGAGGATGCGTCAAAAGGCGCAACAAGCGGGCAATCTGAAAGACACGCCGCAACAAACTGTACAGACGCAGGGATCGAACATCGTGATTCAGCCTGCTGATCCCGATGTTGTTTACGTCCCAGCTTACAATCCTTGGCTGGTTTACGGGTACCCCATATCTCCGTGGCCTTTTTGGTACAACTATCCCGGCATCTGGTTTGGTGGCCCATACCTTTCGTTCGGTCTCGGCTTCGGAATTGGATTTTACGGCGGCTATGGATGGGGATGGCACAACTGGGGAGCTAACTGGGGCGGTCACACAGTGGTTTACAACCACAACACGTACATCTCCCATAGCAACACGTTTTACAATCGCAGCAGTTACTACCACAACGGCGGCGAGCGCGGCGTAACTAACAACGTGAACCGGGGATTCGCCGATCGCGGCGGAAACATCGGCGGGCGCGGCGGATTGGAACACAATGACGGCACCCACGGTGAAAACAACGCCAATCATGGAGGAAACGTAGGTGAACGCGGCGCAGAGCAGAATCGCGCCGGAGAGCGGGCTTTCAACGGTGATAGCCGCCAGGCGCGAGGGTTCGGGAACGAGAGCGGGCAGAGCGGCCGGTCCTCTGGCTTCAGCGGATACAACCACGGCGGAAACACCCGGAGCTTTTCTTCACGCGGGCAATCCAGTTTCGGCGGCGG
>JBEKSN010000317.1:0-2958 GCA_049517055.1 Candidatus Acidiferrales bacterium
CGAGAATCGTTTGCGATTTGAAGGCGAGCTTGCGTTCTTCATCAGCGCCGCGGGAGTGGTGCACGTCCGCCTCCGGAATGCTCCCCGGTGTGGAGGGACTTGCAGGCTGCCCGGTGAACGGGTCATTTTCCTGAGCCCATGCGCAGGTGGGGAGAAAAATAACGCAGCACCAGAGGATCAGCAATTGGCGGCGCATGAGTTGCTCCTTCAGGTTCGGAGGCATTATACGCCAGCGCCGGAACCGATGTCTGGCCGGCGGATTTTCAAACTTGGCTGGTGAATTCGAGTTATCGGGGGTTAGGTTGCGAGTTAGGCGGGTTCAACGGCGGCGAGGATAATCTTTGCGCTGTGCGCGTCGTACACGAAATAATCTCCGGGGCGGATTTCGATCAGGCTCGCGAGACGCTTCCTGGCATGTTCCAGATCTTGCACGGCTTCAACCCAGATCGGTCCGCTATCGGGAAGCTTCCTGAAGATATCGTAAGTTAGCTTCATGGCTATCCTCTGAGGTGCCGCTCTTGCATGGCGGTTGGGAGTTAACTGCGCCACGGGTTAAGCAAAAGCAATCGAATTGCCAAGTTCGTCTTGGCGCAGGGGCCGCAATCATCGGGAAATGAGCTAGTTATACTCCTGCTTGGAGTAGGCGCAGGACGGGCGTCGCCGGGGATGCGAATTCTTACAGTTTCCATGTAGATATTTCGCCGCACCGGCCGCGAGGCGTTACGGGCAAGGTAAACGGCTAAGAAGGTTTGTGCTTCAGAATGAGGAACGACAGGATCGAGAGGCCCAGAAGAATCCCCACGCTGATGCCGAGGCTGAGGTCGCTGGTGTACGCGGATTTGAACACCGTGAGCCGCAGGACAACCAACGCGGCACAGAACGCCGGGACCAATCTCCAAAGGCTGGTCTTGCTAGGCACGTTCGTACCTTAACATATGCGCTGACCGCGCAGAGATTATAAGGAGACAACGCTCTTCATGACTGTGGATAGGGAAGGGAGGCAGTTCGGTTTCAGCTTGACCACAGTGTGCGGCCGGGCGCGAAATGATAGCGCTAAGGCGTGTACATCCACAGATCGCTGAGGTCGCCTTCGCCTCCTCCTGCGACGCCAAAACCGCCGAAGAACCAAAGGTTGCCGTTCGGGTCGATCCAGCCGCTCATCGAAGTGCGAGCGCCGGGAATATTGCCGGGAGCAATTATGCCTTGCGTCCCATACACTCCATTTTGATTAATCAAATTGGAGCCGGACATCCAAGTCCATTCACCATTGCTGTATTTCCAAAGGTCGTTCAGCGCTCCTTGGTTTCCCACCGAATCGGGACCAATGCCGCCGAAGAGCCAGAAATTTCCGGACGAATCGGTCCAGCTTATAGCGGTCTGCCGCGCACCGGGAGTATTTCCCGCGGCCGGCGTGCCTTTTGTGCCGTACAGCCCGGACTGGAGATTTCCGGAAAACCCGGACATCCAGGTCCATTGGCCATTGCTGTATTCCCACAGATCGTTGAGCAAGCCGCCGGATGGCCCGCTGGAGATATAGCCGGATCCGCCAAAGAGCCAGAGATTTCCCGACGAATCTATCCAACTCACGGAAGAATTTCTGGCCCCGGGGACGTTGCCCGGCGCCGGGATGCCCAAGGTGCCGTAAACGCCGTGTTGATTGACTACATTCGATCCGGAAACCCAGGTCCATTCACCGTTGCTAAATTTCCAAAGATCGTTGAACTGTCCGATTGAGCTATTCAGATTGTAGTTTATTCCGCCGAAGAGCCAGAAATTTCCGGAAGAATCGATCCAGCTCACAGCTTGAGCTCGCGAACCGGGAATATTGTTCGCGGCAGGCACACCGAGAGTTCCATACGTTCCCTGCTGATCGTAAAGATTCGAGCCGATGACCCAGGTCCATTCGCCCGCGCTGTATTTCCACAGGTCATTGAGCGTTCCTTGATTGCCGGCCGAATCGAAACCAATTCCGCCGAAGAGCCAGAAGTTTCCTGAAGCATCGGTCCAAGTGACGGCTTGGTATCGCCCGCCGGGGATATTAGCCATTGCGGGAACGCCGAGCGAGCCGTACGTACCCGATTGGCCACCGACATTAGGTCCGCCCATCCAGGTCCATTCGCCTGCGCTAAATTCCCACAGATCATTCATAAGAAAATATGTACCGCCCGAAAAGTCGTATCCACCGAAGAGCCAGAAATTTCCGGACGCGTCTGTCCAGGTGGCCGGATTCTGGCGGGGTCCAGGATTATTGCCGGCGGAAGGCACACCCAAAGTTCCATAGACGCCGGGGCCGCTTGTAGTGTCGGGGCCCTTCGCCCAGGTCCATTCGTTGTGGCCGCAGTTGACCTGCAAGTTTGTGACGTTGGCGGTTGCTGTTCCGGAGCCATTGGTGACGCCGCATGTTTGCGTGGGATTGGAAGGCTGCGTGGAAATCGTGACGCTATAGGGACTGCCGCTCGCCACGGTCTTCGCGAAGGTAAAGCTTCCGTTCGCGTTCACCGGAAGCGGGTCATTCAAGTTGTCCTGCAAAACGAGGCCGCCGCCGGTGCCCGCAAGGTTCACGACTGTGCCGCTGATGGTGAATGTGGAGGGCGGCGTACTGTTGCCACCGCAAGCTGCGAGCGCAAGGGAAAACGCCGCCAGAATCACGACGGAGAAGAGTTTCTGGAAGGGAACTTTCATAAAGGGGCTCCTCTGCTTCTGCTGCGCGATGGCCGGGATGGCAGCCGGCAAGAGCAGCACCTCTGTGGCGACTGAAAGAAGCGTCGCCACGCAACGCAGCCGCAGATTAACACATTGGGGTTTTAACTTAGCAGTACATAGAGGGGCTGTGTCCACACCGGTATCGTCAATTGCGACGTGAGTGTATGATAACGCGCTTTCTCTTTTAACCCGGGCAGACGCGGAATTAGAAGGGAGTTGAACCATGAAGATATTTCTACTTTTGCTTTTCGTTTC
>JBEKSN010000318.1:0-2955 GCA_049517055.1 Candidatus Acidiferrales bacterium
GCTGGAAGAGCTCAAGCAAACGGAAAACACCCAGCCCGCGATTCTCACGGTTTCCGTCGCCGCGTACCGCGCGCTGGAAAAGCGAGGCGTCAAACCTGATTTTGTCGCCGGCCACAGCCTGGGAGAATATTCGGCGCTTGTCGCTGCCGGCGGCCTCGACTTTTCCGCCGCCGTGAAATTAGTCCGCGCCCGAGGCCGTTACATGCAGGAAGCCGTGCCCGCCGGTGAAGGCGCGATGGCTGCAATCCTCGGCCTGCCGCCCGCCGAAGTTTTGGAAATTTGCAAGAAAGCGGCGGACAACGAAGTCGTCTCGCCCGCGAACCTGAATTCGCCCGAGCAAACCGTAATCTCCGGCAACGCTGCGGCGGTAAAGCGAGCCGTTGAAATCGCGTCGCAAAGCGGCGCAAAACGCGCCGTGATTCTTCCCGTCTCTGCGCCCTTCCATTGCGCGCTCATGGCTCCCGCGCAAAAGCGTCTGGAGCACGATCTGCGTGCCGCGAATTTCACCGCGCTGCAAATTCCGCTAATAACCAATGTGGACGCCGAAGCCATCACCGCAGGCGACGAAGCCCGCGAAGCGCTCATCCGCCAGGTCACCTCTCCCGTCCGCTGGCTCGATTCCGTCCACGAAATGATCGAGTCCGGCGTCACAATTTTCGTCGAAGTCGGCCCGGGCAAAGTTCTCTCCGGCTTGATGCGCCAAATCGACCGCTCCGTGCGCTCCCTAAACGTAGAAGACGCCGCCAGCCTCCAAGCCACCATCGACAAAATTGCCCAATTGCGCGCCGAATCCCCGGAATCGTAGATTTCATCCGAATGCGATGAGAACTCAGGAGCGCAGCTAATGGACTGGGATGATGGTTCGACGGTCATGCATGACTGGGTAAACCTGCCGAAAGGCGCCGCCATCGTCTCCCTGTGGGATTGTTTGCACGATGCTCGCCTCGTCTCCCTGAGTTCTAACCTCGTCGAAAGAACAGTGTCATTGTCTTGTCAAATCGAACATCTACGCTCCTATCATCAATTGCCCGAAGGAGTGCAATTCGTTCTCAAGCTGGATGGTGTGCAATCTGCGCGAGTAGTTCGCTCGGCCATTTGGCCTGGTGGTTGTTCAGTTCCGGATGGCGTCTCACGCGTGGAGGAATCGAGGATCATTGCCGAATATCAGGCGAAATGGCGTGAGGAATCTGCTTCATGGAATGAATTCGAGGCTGCAGTGAATCGCGAAAATGGGGACGTTTTCTACATCTTGGATGCGACGCTCGCAACTTCACGCGACGGTATCCTCGCTATCCGGCTCGATGGACAGCTTGGATCCGGTCCACGGAATAACTATGCCGCATATCACGAGTTTTTCGTGCGAGCCGCCCGATTGGAAATTTTCACAACTGATGGAAAACGCTTTGAGCTCGAGGATTTTCTACGGCTAGGCGGAACATACTGGGCCCAAAGATGAGGGCTTGGCAGCAGTGGCCTAGCTCGGAGTTCCTTCGCTGATAGCATCCGCCAGAAGCAGAGCAGCTCCGCTGAACGCTAACGTATCAACGAAATAGTTCAGTCCCTCGGCTATGCTGGATGCGTTAGCCACTAAGATAGGGAGATAAATAAACAGCACGACAACCAGAATCATAATCCCCAGATAGGTCGCTGCTAGGCGCGCCTTTTTATTCACGACAATACATGCGCCGCAAACAACCAGAACCGCACCCGAAACATACGCCCAGAAAAGATGCCCGGGAATCCACGTTGGCGTTATTTTGTCGAGCGGAACGCCGGGCGCAATCGTGGGCTGCAGAAAGTCCTCAACGCCAAAGACTAGCGCCGGTACCCCCACGAAAAAGCGCGCGAGAGTTACCAGCCACGGCGTGCCGCCCGAAGGCGTCCCCTTCGACAAACTTCCCGCTAGCGCAAAGGCGCCGCCGCTGAAAGCCGTGTCCCGCAGTAGGATTGCCCAAAACAGACGAGCCCCGTGTGTCGCCACGATGTTGGGGATGTGCAGCAAAACTACGAAGAGTAGAAGCATGCTCCCCAGGAGTATGGCCGCCAACTTTGAATATCTGTTTAGGATGATGCTTAGCGCCGCGGCAATCAGAGCAACGCCCACCAGATAAGTCCAAAATAGGTGCCACGGCATCCAGGAAGGAACCAGGGGCGCGATCTCCGCCGCATCGACCATGTGGTCCGCGCCGAATACTCCCATCGGCATGGCAAAGAACAAAGGGCCGAACGCCAAGATCTTGTCGAGCCCGTGCTTTTGCGGCAGCTCGTCCTTGATAATCTTTATAAGCCCGATTACCAGAAGAGCGGCGCCAGTGAAATACGGCCAGAACACAGCTGCCGGGATTCCGAAAACTACGAGTGTTACGGCAAAATCAGCCTGCCGGAAAAGTTGAAAACTGCCGCTCAGCATGTGCATTCTAGGATCACCCTTACCCGACTCTGAATCAAAAGGCTCGTAAAGAGTTGCTCATCATTGCCACATGAACGAGCAGTTGCGCAGCATGTTTGATATGCGATAGGGTCACATCCTATGTTCTCGCTCAAAGATAAAGTTGCTCTAGTCACCGGCGCATCTCAGGGCATCGGCCGCGCCACGTCTTTGGCGCTCGCAGAAGCGGGCGCAAAAGTAGCCATAGCCGCGCGCAACACTGAAAAACTCGCATCACTCGCCGCAGAAATCGCAGCCGCAGGCGGCGAAGCCCTAGCTGTTCCGATGGATGTTGCGGACCCCGCGCAAGTGAAGACCGGCTTCCAGCAATTGCTCGCGAAATTCGGCAAGCTCGACATTCTGGTCAACAACGCCGCCATCACCCGCGACACGCTCGCTCTCCGCATGAAGCTCGAAGATTGGGAAGCCGTCCTGCGCACCAATCTCACCGGCGCGCATTTATGCATCCAGCAAGCGCTCGGAGCAATGCTCAAGCAGCGCGCAGGCCGCATCATCAACATCACTTC
>JBEKSN010000319.1:0-2952 GCA_049517055.1 Candidatus Acidiferrales bacterium
TATCGCCGATCAGCGCCGCGGAAAGCGTCACGAAAATGATTGCGGTCATCGACGGTCTCGATCAGGCGAAAGCTGCTGCCGGTATCAACAACTACGATGGAACCATCAGACCCTGGTGAGCGCAGCACGTGGGCGATCGGACCGGCGCCGCGCGGCAGGCGCGGGTGTAGTACACGTCGTATTAACAATAACCGCTGACGATCACTGTAGGTGCGCAGGTGCTGCGCAGCCCGTTGCGGGCCTGCGACTTAATTAATTTAGCTGCGTGAACGCAGTCCCAAGTCTGCGCATTGGCCGTGGCGCTAAGCCTTTGAACCGATAAGAATCAATGACGCTCGCTGTTGAGGTCAGTTGGAATGCGGTTCGGAGGGAGATGCGCAAATAGTCTCGTCTGCGTTTGGGCACTGGCACTGCTGGGTTTAGCCGGCTGCCAGCCCAACAGCGGCTCGATTGCGTCCTGGTATTTTTCTCAGACCGCCGCTGTAACCGCGGTCCCTTCGATCGGGGGCATGGTTCAGGCCAGCGTCGGGGGCAGCCAACCGCTGAGCGTCATCTTCAGCACCAGCGGGCGACAGCGGATCAGGAATCTGGCGATCACCGACGGGTCTCAGTGGCCCAGCGGCTGGAGTGGACCGAGTTCGTTCAGCTGCCCCGAGCTGGCCCAGGATACTCCGTGCGAGCTGGCCCTCGCCTACACCCCTGGGGCCAGCAGCAGCGGCACACTGAACCTGAACTTCAGTTACGTCGATGAGGCAGGGGGCACCCATACGGGGAGCCTCACCATCCCCTACGTCGCGTCGAGCAACAACAACATCGTCGCCACCACGGCACCCTCCGGCCAGATCAATGCGGTAATCGGCGCGGCCAGCCAGAGCGTGGTGGTGGCCTTCAGCACCGATGATGGCAATCCGGCCACCAACTTCGCGCTGAGCAGCAGCCTCGGCTCCCTGCCCAGCGGCTGGAGCAGCAGCGTCGGTAGCCTCAGCTGCGCCTCGGTCAGCGTCGGCAATGGTTGTGAGCTGAGCCTCTCGTATGCACCGACGACGGTGGGCACCGGCACCCTCACGCTCAACTACAGCTACACCGATAACGCTGGGCAGAGCAAGAGCGGGACGCTGAACATCCCGTACGCCTCGGCCACCAACAACAGCGTCATCGGCACCACCTCCCCCACAGGCCAGATCGTCGCGAGCCTCGCGGGCAATCAGAGCGTCGCCGTCAGCTTCGATACCAACGATGGCAATGCCGCCACCGGCCTCGCGGTGACCAGCGATCTGACCTCGCTGCCGAGCGGCTGGAGCAGTGCCTCGAGCAGCTTCAGCTGCGCAGCAGTGAGCACCGGCAATGGCTGCCAGCTCACCCTGACCTACACCCCCTCGGCCGTGGGCGGCGGCAGCCTGATCCTGCCATTCAGCTACACCAACGATGCCGGGAGTGTCAAAAGCGGCAAGGTCTACATCCGCTACGTGGCCACCGCGAACGATAACGTGGTGGGCAGCCCCTCGCCCTCCGGGCAGATCACTGCGGTGACCGGAAGCGGTAGTCAGGCCGTCACTGTCACCTTCAACACCGATGATGGCAACCTCGCCTCGGGCCTGGCCGTGACGAGTAATCTGTCATCACTCCCGGCCGGCTGGAGCAGCGCATCCGGCAGCTTCGGTTGCGCCAGCGTCAGCACCGGTAACAGCTGCCAGCTCTCCTTGAGCTACGCCCCCTCGGCGGTGGGCAACGGCACGCTCTCCTTGAGCTACAGCTACACCAACAATGCCGGTACCCCGCAGAGCGGCACGGTCAGCATCCCGTATGTGGCGACCGCGAACGATAACGTGGTGGGCACCGCCTCGCCCTCCGGGCAGATCAACGAGCTGATCGGAACCGGCACCCAGGCGGTCAGTGTCACCTTCAATACCGACGACGGCAACGTCGCGACCGGCCTCTCGGTAAGCACGAACCTCGGCGCCTTGCCCAGCGGCTGGAGCAGCGGCTCGGGCAGCTTCGGCTGCGCCAGCGTCAGCACCGGCAATGCCTGTCAGCTCGCCCTGACCTACGCACCTGTGGCAGGCGCGAGCGGCACGCTGAGCCTGAACTACAGCTACCTGAATGATGCCGGCACGCAGCAGAGCGGCACGGTGAGCATCCCGTACGCGAGCAGTGCCAGCATCGGCGGGACGCTCACGGGCCTGAATGGCTCGCTCTCGCTGCAGGATAACGGCACCGACACGCTGGCGCTCTCGAGCAATGGCCCCTTCACCTTCGCCACGGCGCTCGCGAACGGGGCCGCCTACAGCGTGAGCATCTCCGCCCAGCCCACCGGCCAGACCTGCAGCGTCCTGAACGGCTCGGGCACCGTGAGCAACGACGTCACCAACGTGGCCGTCAGCTGCAGCACCAACAGCTTCAGCGTCGGTGGCAGCCTCAGCGGTCTGTCCAATAGCGGGCTCATCCTCACCGACAACGGCGCCGATGCGCTCCCGCTACCCTCCGGATCGAGCTCCTTCACGTTCTCGAACCAGCTCGCTTACGGCGCGGGCTACGCGGTGGCCGTGAGCACGCAGCCTTCCGGTCAGACCTGCAGCGTCTCCAACGGCTCCGGAACCGTCACGGGCGCCGTGACGGGCGTGACCGTGAGCTGCACGGTCAATACCTTCAGCATCGGCGGGGCCATCAGCGGCCTGACCGCCAGTGGCCTCGTGCTCACCGACAACGGCGGCAATGCACTTGCCGTGAGCTCCGGCTCGAGCTCCTTCACGTTCTCGACCCAGCTCGCCTACGGTGCGAGCTACGCGGTGGCGATCAGCGCGCAGCCGACCGGTCAGACCTGCAGCGTCTCCAGTGCCTCTGGCACCGTCAGCGGCAGCGTGAGCAGTGTGGTCGTGAGCTGCACCACCAATACCTATAGCATCGGCGGCAGCATCACGGGCCTGTCCCATACGGGTCTGGTGCTCACCGACA
>JBEKSN010000320.1:0-5540 GCA_049517055.1 Candidatus Acidiferrales bacterium
CCTCGGCCTCGCGAATATCAAGCCGCTCGCGAATCTGCGGCCTCCTGCGAGACCGGCGGGCAGCTATGGAAAAGGCGTCACAGTTTCTCCCGGCAAGGACACAACCACAGGACATTGGGAAATGGCCGGCATCTGGCTGGAACAAGCCTTCCCTGTGTATCCGCAAGGTTTTCCGAAATCGCTAATCGCGGAATTCGAGTTTCGAATCGGGCGCCGCACGCTGGGAAATAAGCCCGCCTCTGGAACGGAAATCATCAAAGAGCTTGGCGAGGAGCACGTGAACACGGGATTTCCCATCGTTTACACTTCCGGCGACAGCGTATTTCAAATTGCCGCGCACGAGGACGTAATCCCGATCGCCGATCTTTACCGCATGTGCGAAATCGCGCGCAAATTGCTCCATGGCCCGAATCGCGTAGGCCGTGTGATCGCCCGTCCCTTCGCCGGCGAAGCGGGAAATTTCCGCCGCACCGAGCGCCGCCACGACTATGCAGTCGAGCCGCCGCGCCCCATGCTGCTCGATGCGCTCGCGGATGCCAAAACCCCGGTCTTCGGTGTGGGCAAAATTCATGACATATACAACGGTCGCGGCGTGGACGACTATGTCACCACAAAAAATAACGCTGACGGCATGGCTAAGCTCACCGAAGCGCTCGCGCAGCGCCCGGGCGGACTAATTTTCGCAAACCTCGTGGATTTCGACATGCTCTTCGGCCATCGCAAAGATGTGGAAGGCTTCGCACGCTCTCTGGAAGAATTTGACGCGCTGCTGGGACCCTTTCTCGATGCCCTGCGTCCCACGGACTTACTCATCATCACCGCAGACCACGGCTGCGACCCCGATCCCGTAAATCCCACCACGGATCATTCCCGCGAGTACGTTCCAATTCTCGCCTACACTCCAAGCTCACCTAGCGGAACGAATCTTGGCACTCGCGCAACCCTCGCCGACATGGGCCAGACCATAGCCGAAAATTTCCACACGAGCATCCCCCACGGCACTAGCTTCCTCGGTTCACTTGCTAGTTAGTTTCAGTGTCTGCGTCGAAATCGCGGGGAGGATTCTTTAGGGAGCAGCCGTATTCGAAAGTCGGTGTGAGGCAACTTGGGAATACTCGTGGGTGGTTGCTTTAGCCACGATATGAAACTCGCAAAATCAGGTCGGCTTTAGCCGCCGAAGTTCCTGTTTTGCAATTCATACGCGACTGTTCCGTCAACGCATGTCCAGCCACCGCATCAGTCTAATTACCCGTAGCCGTTTTACTTGCGTAGTACCCCGTGCGCGTGCGGACGGAAAGTTTTCCATGCCCCTTTGGCGGAATCAGTTCAAGTCTCACGGGGCGGAACGTACCGTCCCTAGCCGTATTCGTGGGGTAGTAGCCGATGGTGTACTGATTTCGAATATCTCTCGCGATCTCCGTGCAGACAGAATCCACGTCGGCTAGATTGTCCGGGAAGAAGGCCAGCCCGCCAGTGGCTTCCGTGAGTGTGCTCAAATCTTTTTTTGATTTTCGCACCATCTTCTTGTTGCTCTTGCGATCCTCATCGCTGAAGACGCCCACCGCGTAAATCACGGCGTTCGATTGCACCGCCGCTTTCACGGTGTAGGCGAAATCCTTGCGGCTGGCATCATCGTCGCCATCCGTGATCACCAGCAGAACACGTTTGTCCTTGTGCCCCTTCTTAAGATGGTCCAACGATCCGATAATCGCGTCGTACAGCGCCGTGCTGCCCCGCGTATCGATTTTCTCCAGTGCTTCGTGAAGTTCCTCGGGATTGCTGGTGAAATCCTCGTCCAGGTCCAGATAGTATTCGTCGTTGAAATTCACCACGAAGACTTCGTCCGCGGTATTGCTGGTTCGCACGAACGACAGCGCCGCTTCGTTCACCTGCGCGCGCTTGTCCTTCATGCTGCCGCTGTTGTCAATCACCAGCCCCATCGTCACCGGCACATCCTCTTTCGTGAATACTGATATTTTCTGTTCGATTTTGTCTTCAAAGACCCGAAAATTGTCTCTGGGTATATCCGGGACAAACTGCCCCTTTTCATCCACTACGGTCGCATGCAATACCACCAGGTCGACAACATTCTTGATTGTGGTGCTTTGGCCTTGCGTTCCCGGTGCCTGCGGGGGAGGGGGGCTCGGCGGAAGCGGATTTTGCGCGCGCAAGCAGGGGCCGGCGCAGAGCAATGCCAGCAAGAGCAGAGAAATTGTCGCCGAATGCTTAATGGCCGGGCGCGTAATAGCCTGACCTGGCGTAAACGGTAAGCGGTGGAAGTCCCTTGGGAGGACGCAGCTTAACTTTGACTTTCCGCCATTTTCCATCGTGCGTCCGGTTGCTCGGTCTGTATCCAACCACATATTGGTTCCGCAACTCCATGCTGATTTTCGACGCGATATCGGGCATGTCGCCCATGCTGGTGACAGCGAAAGCGCGCCCGCCGGTCATTTCCGTCAATTCTGACAGTAGCGACGGTCCCAGCCGTTCTTCCGCGGTCGGCCCGCCACCTTCATCATACAAACCGATGGCGTAAATCTGCACATCCGCTTCTCTTGCATACTTCCGGATGTCGGTTTCCGTGTAGCGGCTATGATTATCGCCTCCGTCAGATATGACGAGCAATGCTTTCTTTGTGTTGTGTGCGCCTTTCATTTCGCTGAGGCCCAGGTAAATCCCATCCAGCAAAGCCGTTTGCCCATGCGCGGACGTAAACATCAGCCGGTTCTGCAAATCTTCAACGCTGGCTGTGAACGGGCTGGTCAGTTTTTCGGATTCGCAGTACGGAAAAATTGAACCGCGGCGGTCCGGGATTTTTCGATCTTGTCGCTCATGCTCCCGCTCATATCGAAAATCACGCCGATCGAGATGGGCACGTCCTCGCCCGAAAAGCGCAGAACTTCCTGCTCCACTCCGTCTTCGAAAATGCGGAAGTTACTTTGTTCCAGCCCGGTCACAAGCCGCCCATAAGGATCGGTCACGGTAACGTTGATGAGCGCTAAATCCGTTTCCGCCTTCAGCGCCTTGCCCTTCTCTATTCGTTGCGAGTTTTCAGTCGGAACTGGTCCCGCGGGAGATGCTTCTTGGGACCATGCAGGAGAGGCTACCAACGCGGACAATGCTAGAGCCGCGCAAAGCGCTGCCAGGGAATAGTTCCGCAACCGAACTCGTGCGCGGACTAGCAACTGGACCCCCGAATATAATGCGAAACTCACGCAGCGCCGCGAGTCTCTGTGTCTCTCGTGCGATTGTAGCACTCGCTTGTTCTAAAGCAAGCGGCACCTTCCAGTATTTTCGTAGTGGTCCGGCCAGTACCCGCCGCAACCGCCATCCCACCATGCTAATATGCCAGCCGCACGGCCACGTTATGAACTCAGCCCAGGCGAAAAGTGTTTTGGTGGTGGTTCCGGCGCGTTACGCTTCGGTTCGATTTCCTGGCAAGCCTTTGGCCCAGATCGCCGGTCGCCCAATGATCCAGCACGTCGTGGAACGCTTGCGCGAAGCCGCCGGTGCATCCCGCATAATCGTTGCCACCGAAGACCAGCGCATTAAGGACGCGGTAACATCCTTCGGAGCCGAAGCGATCCTGACTCGCGCTGACCACCGTACCGGTACCGATCGGGTCGCGGAAGTTGCCGTGCACATCCCCGCCGACATTTACGTCAACGTCCAGGGCGATGAGCCGCTAATTGATTCCGCCTCCGTGGACGCCGTCATCCAGGCTCTCGCCGGCGACGACTCAATGCAAATTGCCACACCGTGTGCCGCCATCACCAAGCCCAACGACATCATGGATCCCAACGTGGTGAAAGTTGTCCGCGATTTCGACGGCAACGCGCTCTATTTTTCGCGCGCGCCCATTCCTTGGGTCCGCGACACCGGCGCGAAGGTCGCCGCCGAGCATTGGAAGCACATCGGACTCTACGGTTATCGCCGCGACGCCCTGCTCGAGTTTCCCACCCTTCCTCCGGGTGAACTCGAGCGCATCGAACAACTCGAACAGCTTCGCTGGCTCGAAAACGGCTTTCACATCGGAGTAGTAGAAGCGGATTACGACGGCGTTAGCGTTGATGTACCCGCCGACGTCGAGCGCGTCGAAAAAATATTGCGCGAAGGCCCGGCGAAGTAACCGCCTCCGGGCCAGACCAACCTCTAAACCGTCCGCAGCGTATTTAATAAGCGAATCGCATCAAAATAAAAATTGAAATCGTGATTTGACACACGCCGCCATTGTGACCATAATGTTGAGTACGCAGATTCTTTCCGGAGGAAGTCGAGCCCTTTGCGTTCCGCCCCGAAGTACATTTTCGTCACAGGGGGCGTAGTTTCTTCACTCGGAAAGGGCGTCGCCGCCGCTTCCATCGGATGTCTCCTCGAAAGCCGCGGCCTGAAAGTCACCCTCCAGAAGTGCGATCCCTACCTGAACGTTGATCCCGGCACCATGTCGCCCTATCAGCACGGCGAAGTGTTTGTCACCGACGATGGCGCCGAAACCGACCTCGATCTTGGCCACTACGAGCGCTTCACCAACGCGCATTTAACCCGCGATCACAACTGGACCACGGGCCGAATCTACGAATCCATCATCACCAAAGAGCGCCGCGGCGATTACCTCGGAAAAACCGTCCAGGTAATTCCCCATGTCACCGACGAAATCAAAGCCGCGTTCCGCAAAGTTTCATCCGGCCCCGACGCGCCGGACATCGTCCTGGTCGAAATCGGCGGCACTGTAGGTGACATCGAGTCTCTGCCGTTTCTCGAAGCCATCCGCCAGATGCGCCTCGAACTCGGTCCCGAAAACGTAATCTTCGTTCACCTCACACTTGTGCCTTTCATTCCCACCGCGGGCGAGTTGAAGACCAAGCCTACGCAGCACAGCGTGAAAGAACTTCTCAGCATCGGAATTCAACCCGACATTTTAATTTGTCGCAGTGATCGCCAGCTCCCCACCGACCTGAAATCCAAGATCGCGCTCTTTTGCAACATGGCGGAATCCTGCGTCATCTCCGCTCCCGACGTCGGCAATATTTACGAAGTTCCCATGTCGCTCGCGGCCGAAGGCCTTGACGAACAAATTCTTCGCCTGCTGCATCTGCAAGCTCCGCCGCGCGATCTGTCCCGCTGGCTCGCCATGCTCGAAACGCTCGAGCATCCGCAGGGTGAAGTGCGCATCGGCGTGGTAGGAAAGTACGTTCAGCTCGAAGACGCCTACAAAAGTTTGCGCGAAGCTCTGGGACACGGCGGCCTGGCCAATCGCCATCGCGTCGTAGTCGAATGGATCGAAGCCGAAGAAATTGACTCGCCCGCCACCGCCGAGCGCCTCTTGCGCCACGTGGACGGCATTCTCGTTCCCGGCGGCTTCGGCAAACGCGGCATCGCCGGGATGGTTCACGCCATCACCTACGCGCGCGAGAAAAAGATTCCTTTCTTCGGAATTTGCCTCGGAATGCAGTGCGCTACCATCGAATATGCGCGCACCGTTTCGCACATCGACCATGCCGACAGCACCGAGTTCGACCCCGGCACACCCAATCGCGTGA
>JBEKSN010000321.1:0-2938 GCA_049517055.1 Candidatus Acidiferrales bacterium
TGCATCTGCGTCTGCTTGAACAGGTGAGCCAGGATAATCTGCGGCTCTTCGTCGCGTTTTATTTCGATGACGATGCGCATGCCGTCGCGGTCGCTTTCGTCGCGAATGTCGGCGATGCCTTCCAGTTTCTTGTTCTGAATCAACTCGGCAATGTGTCCGATCAGGCGGGCTTTGTTCACCTGATAAGGAAGCTCGGTGATGACGATATCCTGACGATCCTTGCCGCGCTGTTCGATGGCAACCTTCGCGCGCACCTGGAAGGAGCCGCGACCGGTTTTGTAAGCCTGCTCGATGCCTTCCCGCCCATAAATGTATCCGCCGGTGGGAAAATCGGGACCGGGGATAAGCTTCATCACTTTTTTCAGGTTGGTTTCGGGCTCTTCGATCAGCAGGATGGCGGCTTCGATTGTTTCTTTCAGGTTGTGCGGCGGGATATTTGTTGCCATGCCCACGGCGATGCCGGTTGAACCGTTGACCAGCAGGTTTGGAATTCTGGTTGGGAGTACGACCGGCTCGTGTTCGCTTTCGTCGAAGTTCGGAACGAAATCGACCGTTTCCTTTTCGATGTCCGCGAGCATTTCTTCCGCGACTTTCGAAAGGCGCGCTTCGGTGTACCGCATCGCCGCCGGCGGGTCGCCGTCCACAGAGCCAAAGTTTCCCTGACCGTCCACGAGCGGGTAGCGCATATTGAAATCCTGCGCCAGACGCACGAGGGCGTCGTACACAGGACTGTCACCGTGCGGATGGAATTTGCCGAGCACTTCGCCGACGATCTTGGCGCACTTGCGATAAGCCTTCGTGGAGGTGAGCCCAAGTTCGTACATGCCGAAAAGAATTCGGCGGTGGACGGGTTTGAGGCCGTCGCGCACGTCAGGCAGCGCGCGGCCGATGATTACGCTCATGGCGTAATCGAGGTAGGACTTCTTCATCTCCGATTCGATATCAACCGGAGTGATGATTGACTTATCTATTTCGTCGGCCACTTGTCTCTCCGTATCTGTGATTGCTCAGTTTAAGATTGTGTTTTTCTTGCCGATCGCTCCAACACATAAGCCTTGACGGTCTCGAATGCAGAAGCGTTGTTCGAGAAGCGCTGTGGCGCGAAGTGGGTTTCCAATTCGCGCAGGAGCGAGTCGCGTTCAGGTTCGCTCGAACATTCAAAGGCTACGCCTTGCTCGTTGTTCGGCACGGTTGTCGACGTCGCGCTGAATTCGGAGCAGCTTATGCCTCGCAGCCCCGGCAAAATCTTCCAGTTCAGCTGGTAAATCATCGCTTGCTGCTTTGATTCAACATAGCCCGCTTAAATATCCAGGTTCACGACGTCGAGGGCGTTTTCCTCGATGAATTTGCGGCGCTGCTCGACGTTTTCACCCATGAGAGTGGAGAAAATGTCTTCGGCGGCGACGGCGTCTTCGAGACGGACTTTGAGAAGAGTGCGCGTCTCGGCGTTCATAGTGGTTTCCCAAAGCTGCTCGGGATTCATTTCACCGAGGCCCTTGAAACGCGTGATGGTGAATTGTTTTTTCGCATCCTCGAGAACGTAATTCAGCAAGCCGAGCGCATCTTCTTTAACGACTTTGTCGCCGTTGTGGCCCACGGTGAAAGGCGGGCGATCGTGCACTGCGATTTGCTGGTGCAGCGAGCGCATGCGCTTGTATTCAGGAGTGGCCGCAAGAGCCCAATTCACGCGGCGCTCTCCGCCATTTTTCAGCAATAGTTCGTGGAGGCTGTGCTCTTCGTCAAACACAAATTTGGCTTCGAGGTCCAGCTTCTTTTTTTCGATAGCCTTGACCAGTTCCTGGAGCTTTTTCTTGTCGGCAAAATCGGTTTTCTTTTCGAGTTCGCTATCGGCAAGCAATTCGACCAGCTTGGGCTCGCGCAAGCGACGGCCGAGCTTTGCGGCAACCTGATCGTACTCCTGAATATTCAGGAGGAATTGAGTGAGATCGGCGCCGTCGAGCGCTTTGCCGCCTTTTGATTTTACTTCGTGCTCTTCGGTGGCGCGCTTCATCAGCTCGCGAGCGAATTCTCCTTCGTCGCGAATGTAGCGGTCCATCTTGCCGCGCTTCACGCGATAGAGCGGCGGCTGGGCGATGTAAATGTGGCCGCGGTCGATTAACTCGCGCATGTGACGAAAGAAAAACGTAAGCAGAAGCGTGCGGATGTGGCTGCCGTCAACGTCCGCGTCGGTCATAAGAATTACTTTGTGGTAGCGGAGTTTGTTAGCGTCGAAATCATCCTTGCCGATGCCGGTGCCGAGAGCGGTGATAATGCAGCGAATTTCTTCGTGGCCCAGCATTTTGTCGTAACGCGCTTTTTCGACGTTAAGGATTTTGCCTTTGAGCGGCAGGATGGCCTGGTAGCGGCGATCGCGGCCGCCTTTGGCGGAGCCGCCGGCGGATTCACCCTCGACCAGGAAAAGCTCGCAGCGCGCGGGATCGCGTTCCTGGCAATCGGAAAGTTTGCCGGGAAGGCCGCTAGAATCGAGCGCGGATTTGCGGCGAGTGAGCTCGCGAGCTTTGCGCGCGGCTTCGCGAGCGCGAGCTGCGTCGATACACTTGCCGATGATTTTTCGCGCGATGGAAGAATGCTTGTCGAAATATTCGCCGAGTCTTTCGTTGACGAGGGATTCGACCAGGCCTTTGATGTCGCTATTGAGCTTGCCTTTGGTCTGCCCTTCGAACTGCGGCTGGGGAAGCTTCACGGAGACGACAGCAACAAGGCCTTCGCGAACGTCATCGCCGTTGATGGAGACTTCGTCCTTCTGTTCCTTGAGCATGCCGGCGGAATTGGCGTAGTAGTTGATCGTGCGGGTGAGCGCGGAGCGAAAGCCGGAAAGATGCGAGCCACCGTCAACGGTGTTGATGGTGTTGGCGAACGAAAAAATATTTTCGGCGTAGCTGTCGTTATATTGCAGCGCGATTTCGATATCGACCTG
>JBEKSN010000322.1:0-2937 GCA_049517055.1 Candidatus Acidiferrales bacterium
CGGCACTCGATGGCAAGAAGAAGTCGGTTTCGGCGTCATAAGAATCGGGGACGCACGGAAAGGCTAATTGGGTTCGGCCAGATATGAAATTTGGCCGGCGCTCACTTCGATCGGACTTCGAGCGGAGGATTTCGTGAAAGCGACCGTTAAGTGCACCTTCCTGATTGCCGTCTTGGCGCTGGCGAGCGCCATCGCTGGCATGCGAATTTCCGGCGCCTCCGATACGCAAGTGAACTCCGGAGTTGACCGCCTCTATGTGATCGACTGCGGCGACGGCAGTGCTCCCGACGAATCGCGTTGGACACCGGGAGCCAACGTTGGAACCGCGATCGGTTTTCCCGGCCACTGCTACCTCATCCACCACACCAAAGGGTGGATCCTGTGGGACACGGGCATCGACGATGCGGTGGCACAACTGCCTAATCATGAGGAAGTGTTTCACGAATGGGGGCCCGGCACCGGGCCGATCTGGCGCAAACCAATTACGCTCGCGGCTCAGCTCGAAGCGATACACGTCAAGCCCGCGGACATCAAGTTGATGGCCGTGTCACATGGCCACCCGGACCACGCGGGGAACATCGAAGTGTTCCCTGACACGCTGATGCTGGTGCAAAGAGTCGAGTACGAATGGGCCGGGAGCCGACAAGACACCGTCGCCTTTAACAAGAAGCATCCGGTAAAGCTCATAGACGGCGACTACGATATTTTTGGCGACGGAAGCCTTGTGCTGCTCTTCACGCCCGGTCACACGCCAGGCCACCAATCTTTGCTCGTGAAACTCCCTAAAACCGGACCGGTGATTCTTAGCGGCGATGTTGTGCATTTCCAGACAAGCTTCGAAAACCGCTATGTCCCCAGCAATAATTGGAGCAAGCAGGCCTCGCTCCAGTCCATGGACAAGATAGCGGGCGTCATCGCGAAGGAACATGCGCAGCTCTGGATTAACCACGATCAACTCCAAAGCGACGCGCAAAAGAAGTTGCCGGCGTATTACGAGTGATGCCACCTCGCCTTTTGCCGGAAAGGACTGACCGGCTCGGATACTACCTGGTCCAGCTCGGGCGCTAGGCCGGCGCCTGGCGCGATTTTCCTTGTCGAATTCCGGTGCGGCCGTTCGACTATATGGTGAAGGCTGGGCAACCGGGCCGCCAGAAAGTGTTTCCCGGGTGATACGCCAGGCGGAAAATCTGCGAACTGCGTGTCGATTTCCAGCATCCCGTTCGACTAGTAAGTAGAGCCGCACCGCGCACCCGGCGCCTCGCAACATTTCAGGCCCAGTGCGGCCCAGGCTCCTATATAAAGTAGCGGCCCTGATATGGCGTCTGCTCAACACTCAAGGAGAAAACGATGCGCTTCATGATAATCATGTACCCGGAAAACTACCCAACGGCAAAGGCCGGCTGGGTACCCGACCTCACCGACATAGAGGACACCAGGAAATTCCACGAGGAAATGGGGGCAGCCGGGGTGCTGGTCGCGCTGGACGGCCTGACCCCGCCCGCGACGATGAGCGCGCGCATCACCTTAAAAAACGGGAAATTGAAGGTTACCGACGGCCCGTTTACCGAAGCGAAAGAAGTGATCGGCGGCTACTACGTAATTGAAGTAAAGTCGCGCGAAGAAGCGATCAAATGGGCCTCGCGTATTCCCCAAAAGGATGGCGAAATGGTCGTGGAAGTCCGCCGGTTCTTCGATATGAGCGACTTCGCTCCGCCGGTGCAGGATAGGCTCTCCGAGCTCGAGGAAGAGCAGGCCGCCAAAGGCATCAAACAACCGGGCCGGCAATAAAAAACTCGCCGCGCTATGTCGATTTCGCGGCGCCTGGTGCGACATCTATATAGCCGGTACCGGAGAATGGAGAACTTATGAGCCAGTATTTGGTTGCGATTCATCATCCTGACAACTTTGATCCATCCACAGAGAGCGAAGCGACGATCCGCGCTATCGACGCGCTCAACCACGAGATGGCGGCTGCCGGTGTCGTCGCTTTCGTGGGCGGCCTCACCCCCGTCCGCGAGGCCAAGTCGCTGCGAGCGCAACGCGATGGCAAGGTGCTCACCACCGACGGGCCGTATCTGGAGACCAAGGAGCACATCGGCGGTTTTTGGGTGCTGGAAGCCGCTAACCTGGACGAGGCGCTGGCGTGGGGGCGCAAGGCGGTGGTCGCTTGCCGGGCGCCGGTGGAAGTGCGCGCGTTTGGCATACCACCACCGTAAGCAACTATAGGGTGAACGATCCAGTGCGCAAGGCCTGATAGACACTGATACATAAAGGGAGCGGCGTAACCAAATGAGAAATGTAGTTTACGCAATCAACCTGAGCTTAGATGGCTGCTGCGACCACACCAAAGGGATGGTCGATGAAGAACTATTCGACTACTACATCCAGCTCGTGCGAGATGCCGACCTACTCGTCTATGGACGCAAAACCTACCAATTGATGGTTCCTTATTGGGCGGATGTCGCAAAAGACCCTTCCGAGACGAAATCGGATATCGCATTTGGCAAAACATTTGTCTCCAAGAACAAAGTAGTTTTTTCGCGAACGTTAGAGAGCGCGGAAGATGTGAATGCGAGAATCGTTCGTACGAACCTTCGCGATGAAATCCTGAAATTGAAGCAGGAGCCAGGCAAATATATTTTAGTCGGTGGTGTAGACATTCCTTCACAACTGATAGAGCTGGGTCTGGTTGATGAATATCGTTTTGTCGTTGGACCATTCATCACCGGAGAAGGAAGACGGTTGATGGAGGGCGTCAGCCTGCCCAAGCAATTGCAATTGAAGCTTGTCGAGTCCAAAGTTTATAAATCAGGATCTGTTGCGCTTCATTACCTGAAACAGTGACAGAAAAGCCTCCTACATAGGTGCGCGGCTGGCTCCAATCGAGCGGAGAAAAACGCGGAGAAGAACAATGAAATACATCTGTTTGGGCTATCT
>JBEKSN010000323.1:0-2935 GCA_049517055.1 Candidatus Acidiferrales bacterium
AGAGCGCCGATTAGTACTGCTGCGAGTGCGAGCACAACCCATCGTGTGCGCAAGGGAAGCCTCCTTATTGTTTCTCTGCGATCTCTCTATTGAATTGCGCGGACGGCTCGTGGCACGCCGGAGCCGCCCGGAATTTAGATTGCTGTTTGCCTGCCTGAATATTTAATGCCCCGCCACGAAATGCGCCCGGCGATTCTGTTGCCAGCACGCTTCATCGTGCTCGGTGCAGAATGGCCGCTCTTTGCCCCAGCTCACCGTATCCATACGGTCGGCGGAAATGCCGAGCGAAATAAGGTAATTCTTGGCAGCCTGGGCGCGGCGTTCACCAAGGCCAATGTTGTATTCCGTAGAGCCGCGCTCATCGCAATGGCCCTCGATGGTCACGCGGACCTGCGAATACGAGCGCAAGAATTCCGCGGTCTTTGTCAAGTTAGCGCGGGCGTCGGCGCGAATATCGGATTTGTTGAAGTCAAAGTAGGCGTCCTTCACGTTCTGCTCGAATAGTTCACTCAAGCTTTGGTTTGCGGACGAAGGAGCTTCCACGGGCGCGGCGCCCACGGTGACACGCGCGTCCGCGGTTGCGGTGCCGCCCGGTCCTGTCGCGGTGATGGTGAAGGTCGTCGATTCCGTTGGGTTGGCCGGCGTGGAGCCTTGAGCCGTTACCTTTCCCACACCCGGCTCGATATCGAGGTCGGTGGCATTCGTGGATGTCCAGCTCAGCGTGACCGTATCGCCACTCTTCACCGAGCTGGGCGAAGCATTCAGCGTAACGGTGGGTTGCGCGGTTGGCTGCGGAGCAGCTTGTGTCGGCGGCCGGCTTGCTACCTGCTTCTTGCAACCGCCGGCAAGAGCGATGAAAGCAACTACTCCCAGCAACAATCCCAACTTTCTCAGACAACGATCCTGCATTTATTGCCTCCTTCGGCGTCCCTGCCAGGGCTAAGCAGGTGAGGTCGTTTTATAATTTTTGCGGCTCAGTGCCAGATCACGATGAAACTGAAAAGGCATTATCGCCGTGATTCAGCGCGGCGACCAGTTCGGTGATTCGTTCTGTCCTTGATACGTCAACTGGCGCGGTTCGCTACCATCAGCCAGCATGGACCAAACCTGCCGTTGTCCGTTTCGAGTGGACTCGAAAACGATGTGCCTGCCGTCGGGCGCCCAACTGGGGCGTTCATTCCGGCCTGCATCGCGAGTAAGTTCCACTAACTGCTTGCTGATGACATCCATAACATAGATGTCGAAATTGCCGCTCGGGCGTCGCCAGCAGAACGCCAGCAGTTGTCCATTTGGTGACCACGAGGGATCCACGCTGTAACCCATGTCCGGGAGGTCGAGTTTCTCAACGCCGGAGCCGTCCGAATTCGCAAGATAGAGAACCGGGTCGCCGCCGCGATCGCTGACGAAAGCAATCTGTTTGCCCGTTTTCGGATTCCAGGCGGGTGAGGTGCTGACGCCTGCGGCGAAAGTAATGCGGTGGAGATTCCCGCCACCCGCATCGGTGACGTAAATTTCCGGATCGCCGTTCTGGCTGGACATGAAGGCGATCTGCGAACCATCGGGAGAATAGGCCGGAGAACTATTCGAGCCGCGATAGCGGGGAAAGGAAATCAAGCGGTCAGACGCGGTGGAGTAAATGCAAATCTGAGGGGAAGTGATCCCGCGAAAGGGAACGTAGCAAGTGAACGCAATTTTGGTGGCGTCCGGTGACCAGCGCGGAGTGAGCGAAATGGACTTCAGGTGAGTTACCTGATGCTGGTTCGAGCCGTCATAATCCATGGCCCAGATTTCTTTGTTTCCGCTCTTGCTGCTGACGAAGGCAATTTGAGTCTGGGCGATGCCGGCAAGGCCGCCGCTCAGCTTCCCCACGATGTCGTCGGCAAACTGGTGCGCCAGACGGCGCGCGTCGGCATCCGTGGCCGCGCCGCGGTAGATTTTCTGCAGCGCGATGGGAGCAGTCGGATTGTGAACGTCAGACAGAAAACCCGCGGCGGCCAGGTTTGATCCTTCAACGGAGAGATTGCCATAAGCGATCATGTACGCGCTGGCTGGGGCGTTCGACCAATCCGCAAATTTTAATTCGCTCGGCTGGCTGGGTATTTGGGTTGGGTAAAAGCTCGGGCTGACGAGATCGAGGATGCCGCAGTACTCGAGATCGGCCCAGAGAACGTCGTGAAAGGTTTTTTCCAGTGGTTGCGGCGCGGGAGCGCGCAAACCAAATTCCGGAACCGCCAGCCGCACTTTTGAAACGCCCAGACCGGTGCCTGTCTTGAACCAGTCTTGGGCCGAGGCAGTTCCAGCGCAAAGTAGTAAAGCCACTGCGACTGCCGCAACGATTGCAAGTTTTCTAGTCATATGAGTCTTTCGATTCGTTTTCATTCACGCCCTTATCATCGTTTGTAGTCGAACCAGAATTCCACGCCTACTTTAGAACCCGAATATTCTGCGGGCAAACGTCCGAGCGGGGTTGAATCACGCACCGCGCGAACCGCCGAGGTATCTACAGACGCGTTGCCGCTGGACTTAGTCACCTGCACATTCGTGATTGTGCCGTCTTTCAAAACATCAAACGTGACGACCACTCTGGGCGCGAACTGAATTCCGGGATCGACAGTCGCTTGAATCCAATTGCTACTCACGCGCCGCTGAACTGCCTCCACATACCACGAAAAACGAGCACCGAAATTTCCGCCGCCTGCGTCATTGCTAAATCCCATTCCGGCTTGCGTGGCCGTTCCGGTGCCCATGGCGAATGACGTGTAGGGAACGGTCGGCGTGCCACCTCCTCCGTACGGCACTGCGTTTTGCGGGGGCGGAGCTTTGTTTTCCAGGACTTTGGAAGGGCGCGTCACATACTTCGGCGGCTTCAGACGATCGAATTTTGGAATCGGCGTGGCATCCGGCTGCTTTTCGGAAATTTTCGGAGGCGGCTCGG
>JBEKSN010000324.1:0-2904 GCA_049517055.1 Candidatus Acidiferrales bacterium
GCGAGGGAGGCTGTCATGGGCCTGCAGATTGCCGTGCGGAAATCCGGTAGTATCACCATTCTCGATTTGCAAGGCCGCATTATCATAGGCGCCAGCAATGATGAGCTGGGCACGGAATTGCGAAAGCTCGCCGAAGCCGGCCCTTCCGACGTCCTCGTCAATCTCGTCGGCGTTACTCAAATGGACAGCTCCGGGATTAGCACGCTCGTTCGCTCGTTCGTAACCCTCGAGCGCCAGGGCGGCGGCTTGAAACTCCTGAATCCTACCGGCCACGTCCGCGAAGTTCTCGAACTCACGCGCCTAATCCAATCCATCCCCACCTTCACAGACGAAAAGAAAGCCCTCGCCGCCTTCCGCGGCGGCACCGCCCACGCCTGATTTGCATTCTTGTTCGTGAAGGGAAACAACTGAAAATAATTTCTCGAGGAAGGCAGAGTTACGCGTTCTTCTTCAACTCGGCGAGAACCAGCTTGGCAACTTCTTTCAAGGTATCGAACACGCCTTGCCCCGTGATGGCTACGGCTTCCAACGTCGGCTCGCCCTTCACCGCAAGTTGCTTCGTCAATTCTTCCACCGGCAGGATATTCGGCAGGTCGCGCTTGTTGAGTTGCAAAACGTAGGGAATCGTCTCGAAATTCAGGTTGTGATCTTTCAGATGTTCGCGCAGGTTGTCCATCGTTTCCAGATTCGCGTCCAGCCGTTCTTCCTGCGAATCCGCCACGAATACCACTCCGTCCGCGCCCTTCAAAATCAGCCGCCGGCTGGCCTCGTAGAACACCTGCCCTGGAACCGTGTAAAGATGAAAACGCGTGCGAAATCCTCGGACCGTCCCCAGATCCAGCGGAAGGAAATCAAAAAACAGCGTGCGATCCGTTTCGGTCGCCAGCGAAACCATCTTTCCCTTTTGATTCGTTCCCGTATGGTCGTAAATCCACTGCAGGTTGGCGGTCTTCCCGCCCAAGCCCGGTCCGTAATACACGAGCTTGCAGTTGATTTCGCGAGCCGGAAAATTAATAAATGGCACTATTTCCTCGAATTAAGCAGCCCGCTACTTATAGCATAGCCTCTGCCACACTCCAACGCGCCCCCTTCGCCTCTGCTTCGCAATAGACAACTCCACGATTTTGTCCTGGCGCTCGCCCGGTCGTGCCCGTCGCTTCCCTCGTGTGCCGCGAAAGCTGCACCCATGCCCACCTAGCCCGTTCAAGCTTCGCACCGGGCTGCAATCTCGAAAATTCGGATTGCTACGCCCGCCGCGACGCAACGATTAGAGTTCCTCCAGCGCGAGTGAGCGTGCCCACCGGTACCAGGAAAATCGAAAGCACCGTTGCCAGCGAACCAGAAATCCACGCTGCAGCGGATGCGAGCTTGCCAACGGGGGGCTTGAAACCTCGCAGCAAATCAAAGAAGAGATTGGGAGGCCCGGGCGCCAGATTGAGAGCGCTTTGGGACCATCCCAGGAGATCGTATTCGAATTCCTGGTGCCATTCGCGAAACGGAATAAATCCTTCGGACCGCAGCAGATTGGCCAGCGAAGAGCGCGTGAAGTGATACAAGTGCCGCGGAACATCAAGGTGGAACCACTTTGCGCCGAAGGTCCGTGCCTGAAGACCCCCGGCGTTTGGAACCGCGATGATCAGAACACCCTTTGGCGATAGCAAGCCGCGAATTTCTCCCAGCGTCGCGCGCGGGTCGGTCAAGTGTTCGAACGTGTGCCACAGGGTAATGGAATCGAACGGCGCGAGAGAACGCACATCGGAGATGGCCGCATAGACATCGAGGCCGGCTTGGCGCGCGGGGGCTGTATTCATCTCGGTGCCGGCAACGGACCACCCCGCGGCACGAGCGGCCAGCAAGAATGTCCCATCGCCGCAACCGACGTCCAACAAATGCCCAGCCGTGCTGCCCCCGACTTCTCTGAGGATTCGGACGCGACGGCGAGCACAGTAGCTCGCGGTCTTGCCGTGACGGCCCCCGTAATACCCGCGATAGTATTTTGCCAAGTCCTCGGGTCTGGGTGCGGTTTGGCCGAGTCCGCAGTTGGTGCATTCGAGAATTGAAAATACTTCGCGGGTCTGGGGATCTCGAACCGTTGTAAAACGGACGCGGAGAGTGCCGCCGCAGGCTTGGCAGCGTGCGGAATCAACGGATTGCTCCTCACGAGCAGCTGTAACAGCGGCGGGCATCGGCAATGCCATGATCCCTATCTCTCCGAAAGAAGTTAAAGCTACCTCGGCTTTTCAATTCTGAGTCTTACTCCGCAGAAAATTTGCGCGATCGCGTGCCTCGGCGAACCCTGGGGCGATCTTCAAGGCGTCCTCGTAGGCACGAATGGCTGAGGCGATGTCTCCCTTGCCTTCGAACGTCCGGCCGAGCCAAAAATAGGCGGCTGGTGACGGAGCCATCTGAGTCGCGTGCGTGAAGTCGGCCAGGGCCGCATCCAGGTTTCCCATTTGATACTCGACCGAACCGCGCCCGATAAAACTGTTCAGCCCGTTTGGATTCATGCGAATGGCAGCTCCGAATTCGCGGAGAGCATTGTCGAGCTGATTCTTTTGTGCGAAGAGAACCCCCAGATTATTGTGCGCTTGCGCAATTTCCTGTTCGTCGGAAGCGCTCTTGATCACGATTTCATATTCGCGCTGGGCCTCATCCAGGCGATTCTCGCGTAGAAGCACGGTGGCAAGGTTGTAGTGGGGCTTGGAGAGTTCCGGCGAGAGGCGAACGGCAGCGGCATAATGCGGCAATGCTTTATCGAGCAAGCCCATTTCCACATAAGCCGTACCGAGGTTGTCTTCGGCAATGCCGTTGTCCGGAGTAACCTGGAGCGCGTGAGTAAAGAGCGTCAAGCTGTCATGCCAGTAGCCGATCTGAACGTAGGAAAAGGCCGCATACAGGCACAGC
>JBEKSN010000325.1:0-2904 GCA_049517055.1 Candidatus Acidiferrales bacterium
TGACGCAAGCGGCAACGGAGGCGGGAAGATTGGCCTCTTTAATGAATGATGGGGGCGGGGGATTCGGGGGACTCGGCGCGGGGCGCGACGGGCAGGGATAGCGAACGGCGATCGCGTTTGCGCCAACGCGAAAGGATGGGCGACCAGGTCTGCTCGACGGAGCATGGCAGGGCGACCGGTTCGAGACGAACCATCAGGAGTGAGGACAAAGCCGATTTCAGGAGACGGCGCGCCTTGGGGCTGGCGGTTAGGCGGAGGTGTTCGGTGAGGGCTTGACGCAGCCAGGCTCGCTCGGGCTCTTCGATTTCCGCTGGGCGGACGAATTCGGAATTGTAATCGGTGTCCGCGAGCGATTTGCGCAGCGCGTACACCAGACCGCCGGTCATGCCCGATCCGAGATTGATTCCGGCGCGACCGAGCAGGATCACGATTCCCGCAGTCATGTATTCGCATCCGTGTTGGCCGAGGCCTTCGACCACGGCGAGAGCGCCGCTGTTGCGGACGGCGAAGCGTTCACCAGCGCATCCGGCAATGTAGAGTTCGCCGCTGGTGGCTCCGTAAAGAAGGGTGTTGCCGGCAAGAACGTCGCCGCGCTGCGAAGCTTCGGGGCCGGCGGTGATGGCAATGGTGCCGCCGCTCAAACTTTTACCGACGTAATCGTTGGCTTCGCCGGTTAGGCGGAAAGTGATGCCGGGGACGAGGAAGGCGCCGAAGCTTTGTCCGGCGGCACCGCGAAATTCGCAATGCACGGTGACGCGGCCGAGGCCAGAGTATTCGGTACGGCGAAGAATCTGGCCGCTGAGGTGCGCGCCGACACTGCGGTCAGAGTTGGCGATGGTGAACTCGAGCGGCTTTATAGACGCGGCATGGTTTTCGCTGACAGCCCGAGAAAGTTCGTGGTGCAGGCCTTTGCTCTCGATGAGCATGGCCTTGGCCTGCGTCGCGGAGCCGGTGACGGGCGCGAGAAGGCCGGCGAATGCTTCCGCAGCTTCCTGGTTGCGCGGCTTCAGCATATGCGCTGCGCCGATGATGTCGTTCAGCGAGCGCGCGCCGAGCAGGCTGACGCGTTCGCGAACTTCGGCGGCGATGCCGCGAAAATAGGCCATCGCCATTTCCGGTTTGCCGGTGAAACGCGCGCGATATTTTTCGTCCTGGGTGGCGATGCCTGCCGGGCAGGTATTCAGGTGGCACTGGCGGGCCATGACGCAGCCGATGGCGAGAAGCGCGGCGGTGCCGAAGCCGTACTCATCGGCGCCAAGAAGAGCGGCGATGATGACGTCGCGTCCGAACTTGAAGCCGCCGTCGGCGCGCAGGCGCACGCGTGCGCGAAAGCCCGTGAGCAAAAGCGCTTTGTGCGCTTCGCGCAAGCCAACTTCCCAGGGCAAGCCGGTATTTTTGATCGAAGTGAGAGGCGACGCGCCGGTGCCGCCCTCGAAGCCGGAGATGGTGATGACGTCCGCGCCGGCTTTGGCGACTCCGGCGGCAATGATTCCGACACCCGCGCCGGAGACGAGTTTCACGCCGATGCGCGCGGCGGGATTGATGGCACGCAAATCGTAAATGAGCTGGGCCAAGTCTTCGATGCTGTAAATGTCGTGGTGCGGCGGGGGAGAAATCAAGGACATGCCGGGGACGGCGTGGCGGATGCGAGCGATGAAGGCTGTGACTTTCAAGGCGGGGAGCTGGCCGCCTTCGCCGGGTTTCGAACCTTGCGCCATTTTGATTTCGAGCTCATCGGCGCGAACAAGATATTCCGCGGTGACGCCGAAGCGCGCGGAGGCAACTTGTTTCACGCGGTTGTGCGCCTCAGGCTCGAAGCGGTACACATCGGCATCTTCGCCGCCCTCTCCGGTGTTGCTGCGTCCGCCGAGGCGATTCATGGCGATCGCAAGAGTGCGGACGGCTTCGGGGCCGAGCGCGCCGAGCGACATGGCCTGGGTGCTGAAGCGCTGCAGAATGGCGGTGTCAGGCTCGACTTCATCGAGCGAAGTGGGAGATTTGCCGGGAGCGATGGCGATCAAGTCGCGGACGGCCACGGGCTCGCGGGTTTCGGCGAGTTCGGCGAAGACACGGTAGGCTTCGGGAGTGGGCGACTGAATGTATTTGTGCATGCGGCGCACAAGCTCAGGCGAACTGGCGTGTTGCTCACCGGTCTGGCGGAAACGGTAGAGGCCCGCGTCGCGCATTTCGGGCGACTCGGGCGTGAACGCGGTGGCGTGACGGTCTAGGGCGTCGCGCAGAATGCCGGCGAGGTTTTTGCCGCCGAGGGCCGCGTCGGCGTCTTCGAAGAATGCGTCGAGGATGTCAGCGTCAAGACCCACGGCTTCGAAAAGATGGCTGTTCCGATAGCTGCCAATCGTGGAGATGCCCATGCGCGCGATAACTTTGCGCAGGCCGGCTTCGATACCGGTGCGGTAGCGCGCGGCACCGCCCGGCTTTAAGTTTTCGGACAATTCGAGCGCGAGATAGGGGAAGACGGCACTCGCGCCGACGGCCACGAGCATGGCCAGGTGATGGGTCTCGATCACTTGCCCGGTTTCGATAAGCAGGGGAATGCGGCAGGCGTCCGATTCGACCAGAACTTTCCAAACAGCGGCGAGCGCAAGCATCGCGGGCAGAGCGGCGCTGGCGGAGCTGGTATTGCAGTCGCTGAGAATAATTAACTGAAGCGGAGAAGAGTCGGATGCGGCTGTACGGGTTTCAGCGCGAAGACGATCGAGCGCGGCGAGCGCGCCTCCGACGCCTAAGGCTGATTCGAAGGTGAAATCGAGCGTGCGCACGAAACCGCGGAAGTGCGATTGAATTTTTTCGATTTGGGCGGAGTCGAGGAGCGGCGATTCGACGAAGAGCGTTTTGCCCAAAGGGACATCGAGAGACATGACGTGGGCTTCGCGGAGCGGATCG
>JBEKSN010000326.1:0-2887 GCA_049517055.1 Candidatus Acidiferrales bacterium
GCGGCGGCGGGATTTTTTCTTTTGCGCCGGTTACACATGCAATCCAGCGAGAATGCGGAATTCCGCGGACTGTACACAGGGCCAGTGTTAACCGCAAACCCGCGTTCTTGTTCAGCGCTGCATTCCCGGCGCGGTTGTAGAGCTAAAATATGCATATGAGCGGGACTTCCACGCCCGGTAAACCTGGCGACGCGCCTGTGAAGGCAGGCGGGGCGGCCACGCCCGGCCGAGTTGAATCGCCCGCAATCCCGGGCGCGACGTCGCAACGCACGGTCAAATGTTTTAAGTGTGGCGCGGATGCCCGCGAAGTCGCGCGATTCTGCCCGCGTTGTCACGCCACGCTGCGTTACGAATGCCCGGCTTGCAAGCACGAACAGCGCAAAGGCGGCTCCTGCGAAAAGTGTGGCGTTGATTTTGTGAAGTACATCGGCGCGGTTGTGGCCGCAAAACAAATCGAGGCGGATCAGATTCACGATCGCATCGAGCGGCGCACTGGCATCATCAAACAGGTTTTCCTGCTGCCTATCACCGGCGGGCTCTCGTTGATTAAGTACATCATCAAACGCACGCGCCATTAAATTCCGCGCACGGCCCGCTCCGGCATATTCTCGCCCGTACCGGGACCCACATCGAAAAGCCTGACGCTGCGGGCTTTATAGTGTGCCCAGCGATAGATGTGATGCGATTCGTTCTGCGCGCCGAATCGCGATAGAATGATTATGGTATTCTGCAGTGGCGGCTTGCACGGCCGCTGGCGCACGAACAAGACCCGGCGCGAGCCACATAATCAAAATCGAACACTAGGAATTTGCAAAGGAGTTGCGATGTATCCAGAACATCTGCTTACACCGATGAGACAGGAATTGACGAGCATCGGCTTTTGCGAATTGCGCACGGCCGATGAAGTGGACGCCGCTCTGAAACAAGAGAAGCGCACCGTGCTTGTGGTCGTGAATTCAGTTTGCGGATGCGCCGCGGGAAGAGCGCGTCCGGCGATTGCCCGAGCGATTTCTCGCGCCGCACGGCCGGAACTTTTGTTTACCGTGTTCGCCGGGCAGGACGCGGAAGCCACCGACCGCGCACGAGGTTATTTTACGGGCTATGCTCCGTCTTCGCCGTCGATCACCTTGATGCGCGACGGGAAAGTCGCCTTCATGCTGGAGAGGACGAACATCGAAGGCCGCGACCCTTCCGCGATCGCCGATGATCTTACGCGGGCGTTTGATCGCTTCTGCGCTCCGACCGCCGCCGGCGCCGCGCAGTAGGATTGTTGTCGCTACATTACGCTGAAAGCGGCGGCAAGCCGCCGCACTCCAAACTCGGCGGTGAAACATATCCTGTGGAGTGCGGGAGCTTGCTCCCGCTTTTTGCGCCGCCAACTCGAGCGACGGCACGAACACGGTGGGCAAACGCGTCCGCCAGCCTTGCGAGAAAATTGGCGTTGGTGCGATAGGAGGAACTAGATGTTTTTGATTTTGACGATTGTGCTGATCATCGCGCTGGTGGGCAGCCTTCCGAGGTGGCCTCACAGTAAGGACTGGGGCTACTACCCGACGGGCGGCGTTGGGCTCATCTTAATAATTTTGCTGATCCTCTATTTGCTTGGCCGATTGTAAGCGCGGGATTTCCCCGTTTTACCGAATCAGGACTCCATCATCGCGGTAGAGACGTGGATGCGCTCGCGGCCCCATTGCGCGGGCTGTCGTTCCGAATCTGATATTGCATGTGGTTGATCAGGCGTGCGATGGTGCCTTTCGCGCCCACGGCCCACCCGTTGTAAATGTCCAAAACGAAGGCTGCGTTCAGATCCAGAGAATCGGTGTGTTTCCAGTGCGCGCCGAAGTCGTCAGAGATGTCTTCACCAGTAGGGCCGACGGCCAGCATCGCGCCGTACAGAGCCACGACTGCCGAACGGTAACCGCCCGGCTGCTGAGTCGCAAGGCTCCATGTTTTTCCGTGGTCCGTCGAATAAGCAGCTACGCGATACGGCCGGCTTGGATCTTTGTAGTCCCCTCCCACGGCGATCACAGCCCAAGGCGTGGCCACAATCGAAAATATTCCGGACGAGGCGTTGCCGCTAGCGATCGGCGTATCCACTACTGTCCAGGTCTTGCCGAAGTCCGGCGAGTGAAACACCCGCGCCGCTTTTGCGCCGCCTGTGCCGAAAAACAGGTCGCCGTCATTATCCATCGCGAGTGCAGTTCCGCTGGCGGCAAAAGCGCCTTCGCCCGCGAGCGCGGCAGGCATGGCGTCGCTCGGGAGTTCCTTCCAGTCTTCGGCGTTGTGCCCGGCAACCAGGACGAATTTGCCGTCAACAGGATCGCTTAGCGCGTAGCACTCCGCGTTGCAAATCAGAGCATCCAGAAAAAACGCCGGGCGCTTGTCGGCAAACTCGAGCTTCCAAGTTTCGCCACCGTCGGTCGTTTTGTAGATGCGAGATTTGTCACCTTCGCCGCTCGACATCACGACAGCCGTTTTCGCGTCGAATGCGGCGATGCTGCGGAAGTCGAGAGCATCGCCTCCGGCAACGTGCAGCCGCTTCCAAGTCTTGCCTTCATCGCTCGAAAAAAGGATCACGCCGTTTGAGCCGCAGGCCCACACCACTACGTGCTGCCCGGTTGAATCCGGATTGTCCGCGGCGCTGACGCCGCGCAAGTTGGTGTCCATCCCGCTGGCCTGCACGGACCACGACACGCCGTCAGGCGCGTTTCCCTCCCGCGCGTTGATGCGGAGTTCCCTGCCCGGCACGCTCCGCGAGAGAGTGCCGGCGGTCGCACCGCACAACATGGCGACCACGGCCGCCAAGGTCAGCGTAAAGATGCGCATGCCGCGCATTCTAACAATGTTTCGAGCGCGGCCGCGCGATTTGTGTCGAGCTTATATAGCG
>JBEKSN010000327.1:0-2879 GCA_049517055.1 Candidatus Acidiferrales bacterium
TGCGTGCGACTCGCGGCTGCGGGATACGAACATTACGAAATTTCAAACTGGGCGCTCGCGGGCATGCGTTCGCGGCATAATTTGAAATACTGGCAGCGCCGACCGTATCTCGGCTTCGGCGCCGGAGCGCATTCGTTTGATGGCGTGAAGCGCTGGTCGAATATTCACGATTCGGCGCAGTACGTGGCCTGCATAGAGCAGGGAACTTCGCCGCGCGAACAAATCGAAACGGTGACCTCGGCGCAGGCGCTGGAAGAAGAATTGTTTTTGGGTCTGCGGCAGCTCGAAGGAATAGACCTGGAACGGATCGAACGCGACTATCACGTGAATCTGCAAACGCGGATCGCGCCGCTGGCGCAACAGGGGCTGCTCGAGCTAAATGGCAAGCGCCTGCGCCTGGCCACGGATCGCCTGACGGTTTCGAACGAAGTGTTTGTCGAGTTGCTGGGATAAGGAGCAAGCGTGTATACGTCCTCGGCACAGGAAAAGAACGCAATGGATATTGTGGATCTGCGCAGCGATACGGTGACGCGGCCGTCAGCAGCGATGCGCCGCGCCATGTCGGAGGCCGAGGTTGGCGACGATGTTTACGGCGAAGACCCCACGGTCAACCGCCTGCAAGAACGTGCAGCGGAAATTTTCGGCCGCGAAGCCGCGCTCTTCGTGCCGAGCGGATCGATGGGAAACCTGATCGCCATCAAAGTATGGACGCAGCCGAGCAATGAGGTAATCTGCGAACAGCGTGGACATATCAATCAGTACGAACTGGCTTCGATGTCCGCCATTGCCGGATGCATGCCGCGCACAACGCCAGCGCCGGACGGAATTCTCACCTGGGATTTGATCGAGCCGCTCATTCGCCCCAAGACTTATTACTACTCGCAGACGGGACTGGTCTCGCTGGAAAACACTCACAACATGCACGGCGGCACCGTGTATCCGCCAGCGGTTACTGAGGATGTCTGCCAGCGCGCACACGCGGCGGGACTGCGAGTGCATCTCGATGGCGCCCGGATTTTCAATGCGGCGGTGGCGCTGGGGAAAACGGTCGCGGATATCACGCGCAATTGCGATTCCGTCATGTTTTGTTTGTCGAAAGGGCTTGGCGCACCGGTGGGATCGATGCTGGTGGGATCAAGGGAGTTCATACAGAAGGCGCACATCGCGCGCAAATTGCTCGGCGGAGGCATGCGCCAAGTGGGCGTTCTCGCGGCGGCCGGACTGATTGCCTTGGAAGAGTCGCCAAAAAATCTGCATCGCGACCATGAAAACGCAAAGTTCCTGGCCGACGGGCTCGCTAAGATGAAAGGAATCTCGCTCGATCCGGCAAGAGTGATGACGAACATCGTTATTTTCGACGTTCGTGCTACCGGCCGCACGGCAGCGGAGATCTGCTCGGAGCTTGGCAAGAGGAAAATCCTCAGCGGGCCGACGGACAAACACTCGATTCGGATGGTCACACATTGCGACGTGAACCGCGCCGGCATCGAGAATGCTTTAGCGGCCATAGCGGAAGTCCTTAGCGCACGCGCGCCCGCAGCGGCGCATTCCTAATCGGAGGGAGCGATGAGCTTCGCAAACGATGGCCGAAAAGTCGGGACAACCGTGGGTCTCTTTGCGATATTCGTTGTATCGGGCATTTTAGTGGCACGGGGAGACAACAAAGCAATGACGACCGAGGCGCGAAATCCGCGGAGCGCAGAAGCAACGGCACTTGCGCGAACCGCAACAGGAACGCCGACTGCAGAAGATGCGCGGCATTTCGTCGAGACGGCGGAAAGTCGCCTGCTGCCGCTGTGGGTTGCGGCTCAACGGTCCTCGTGGGTGCAGGAAACTTTCATCACACCGGACACCGAAGAAATGGCCGCGGAGGCAGACCAGGCGGTGAAAGCAGCCACTTCAGAACTTGCCGCGCAAGCCCGGCGTTACGAAGGGTTGCAACTGCCTGGAGAGGTGGCTCGCAAACTCAAGCTAATAAAACTTTCCGTGGACATCCCGGCGCCACGCGATAACGCGGAGAGCACCGAGCTCTCGCAGATCAATGCTTCGCTGCAAAGCGATTACGGAAAAGGGAAGTGGTGCCCGGACGGTCCGCAGGGAAAATGCCTTTCGTTGAACGATCTCGAACGCATTATGGCCGCGATCCGTGATCCCAAAGAGCTGGAGCGTGCGTGGGCCGGGTGGCATGCTATCGCACCACCAATGCGCAAGCGGTACGCGCGAATGGTTGTGCTGGCCAATAAAGGTGCGCGCGAAACCGGGTTCGCGGATGTGGGCGCGATGTGGCGCTCAAATTACGACATGGCGCCCGACGCGTTCAGCGCGGAGCTCGACCGCCTCTGGCAACAGGTTCGGCCGTTGTACGTTTCGCTGCATGCGTACGTTCGCTGGAAGCTCGAGGAAAAGTATGGTGCGGGTGTGGTGAGCGAAGACCGGCCGATTCCGGCGCACTTGCTTGGCAACATGTGGTCGCAGGATTGGACGAACATTTATCCGCTAATCGCGCCGGCAAATGCCGATCCGGGTTATGACCTCACGGAAATATTGAAAGCCAAAAAGATCGAACCGGTCGAAATGGTGCATTACGGCGAGCGGTTTTTTATGTCACTGGGTTTTGCGGCGCTTCCGCAAACGTTTTGGGAACGTTCCATGTTCACCAAGCCGCAGGATCGGGACGTGGTATGCCACGCCAGCGCCTGGGACATTGATTACGTGGAAGACCTGCGCATCAAAATGTGCATCGAGCAGAAGTCTGAAGACTTCACCACCATTCACCACGAGCTGGGCCACAATTTTTACCAGCGCGCGTACGACACGCAGCCGGCGCTGTTTCGCAATAGCGCGAATGACGGATTCCACGAAGCCATAGGCGACACGAT
>JBEKSN010000328.1:0-2817 GCA_049517055.1 Candidatus Acidiferrales bacterium
ATAGCCCCAATTTCCGCCGTATCCCGGCCGGCCTCTCCAATACACGGGACGCGGGCGATACCACGGGTTCGGCGGACGATACGGATTGGGACCCCATCCTACCCACACGCCGTGATTGTAATAGGCGCGCCGCGATCCCCAATTCCATCCCCAGCCGCCCCATCCCCACGGCCGGTTATCCACCAGCAGCGCTCCAATCCCAATGCCTACTCCGAAAGTGATGAACGAAGTGGCCACCACGCCGCCCGCCGGACGAACGTAAACCACCGTGGGATCGTAAACCGGAACGTACACCACTTGCGGATTTGCCGGCTGGATTACGTAAACCGTCTGCCCCGGGGTGGGCTGTTGCACTTCCACCTGGGCTTGCTCGTTGGTGCGCAACGCGCCCGAAGCATACGCCTGCGCGCGCAGCCGCTGAATCGAATCGGTCACCGACGCCTGGTCCGCCGAAAATGCCACGCCGATCGCGGTGTAATCGTCGATGTTTTCCGCCATCATCGTCACCACTTGCGGAAAATTCACCAGCGCGATGAACGCCGGATCGAATCCCGCCGCCTGCGCCGCATCTGTCAGCGCCGTGCCGGTAAGGTCCGGATTTTGTATCAGCCAATTATCAACGTCGAGAATTTCCTGCGGGTCCGTGCACGCAGTCGTGATCTGCGCCAGCAGCGAATCCGGATACAGCGCCACCGGAGCCAGCAACTGGTCCAGTTGGTCAGCAGTGGGAGGAGCGACCGCGTCGTCCGCGCGGACCAGCGGCACGAAGTCCTGAGAAAATAGCAGCGCGATAAGTAAAACAACCGCCGTGATTGCACGTTTTCGTAGCATGAAATTTTGCCTCCGCCGCCAGTCTCCCAGCGCGCCGGTATTGTAACACCAACCGGCCACTGAGGCTCCCCCCGCATTTAGAAATCAGCGCCAAGCCGGATGCCCTTCACGAATGCGCTCAGGGCAAGCCCGAGCCACATTCTCGCCCCGCTTTTTCGTGAATTGCGAAGCGATTCACTTTGAGTGCCCTCGCGAAGCGCAGCGCCTGCTCGAGCCACATTCTCGGCCCGCTTTTCGTAGCGCCGGCGTCCCGCCGGCTCTTTTGAATTCCTTAAACCATTCACCCACCGCGCCACACCCAGCGCCAAAACAATTTAGACGAATCCCTCCCCCACCCGCCATAATCAAACCTTAGTCTTGGTTTTCACCTGAACTATAAACAGGAGGCATCCATGTCGAAAGTCGTTTACGTTTCCAAATCTCGCATCGAAAGAAAAGTCGGCCCGCTTCGCATCGCCTACTTGCCCGGTGAAGCGCAGCCGGTGGTCTTCAGCGTCCACGGCGCCATCGCCGAGCATTACAAAGTGGATCCCGCGAAACTCACCGAGTCTCACGCCGCCACAATTGATTACGTGATCGCCGCGACCGCCGGTTGAATGCTCGGCACATTCGGAGGTGCGCTGGAAGCGCGCCACATTGATGCCAGCAACGGCAAGCTCGTGGGTGAAGTGACCGGCGAAGTGGAAACGGAAGAAAACGTGCTGGTCATCCGTCGCATCCATTTGGCCATGCGCCTGGTGGCCCCGGAACAATCGCTCGAAACAGTCGAGCGCGTCCACGGCCTCTACCCCATGCACTGCCCGCTGTACCGCACCATGCACAAAGCCATCCAGCTAACATCTTCCTTCACGCTGGAAAAACAACTCGCCTGAACGACAGGGGGCATAGTCCTGATCAGGCGGTTTCCGTACAAAGTATTTTCTATTGCTTCACTTCTCCGGTTAGCGCGTTAATCAGCACCTAGCTCGACCTGCGGTCTCTCTTCGTTGACTTGGCGTCTCACAAAACCTTAAGATGTGCGGCACGTGCCCAGCGCGGACCCGCTTATCGGCAAAACCATATCGCATTACCGCATCGTCGAAAAACTCGGCGGCGGCGGAATGGGTGTGGTCTACAAAGCCGCGGATGTGAAACTCGGCCGTTTTATCGCGCTAAAGTTCCTGCCCGACGACGTAGCCAAAGATCCGCAAGCCCTCAGCCGTTTCGAGCGCGAAGCCAAGGCCGCTTCGGCCCTGAATCATCCGAACATCTGCACCATCCACGAAATTGACGACCAGCACGGCGAAGTGTTCATCGCCATGGAATTTCTCGATGGTTCCACGCTGAAGCACCGCATCGCCGGGCAACCGATGGAAATGGAAACAGCATTGTCGCTAGCCATCGAAATTGCCGACGCGCTCGACGCGGCGCACGCCGAAGGCATCGTTCACCGCGATATCAAGCCGGCGAATATTTTCGTCACCAAGCGCGGCCACGCAAAAATTTTGGATTTCGGCTTGGCCAAGCTGCAAGCGAAAGCCGGAACGGATGCCGACGCGACGCTAACGCAGGAGGCGATGCAGTTGAGCACGCCCGGCGCTGCGATGGGCACGCTGGCGTACATGTCTCCCGAGCAGGCGCGCGCGAAAGACCTCGACGGGCGGACGGACATTTTTTCGTTCGGCCTGGTGCTGTATGAAATGGTCACCGGGCAGCAGGGCTTTTCGGGAGGCAGCTCGGCGGAGATTTTCGATGAGATTCTGAATCGCGCGCCGATCGCTCCGGTGCGGCTCAATCCCGCCGTGCCGGCGGAACTCGAACGGATCATCAACAAGGCGCTCGAGAAAAATCGGGACCTGCGCTACCAGCACGCGTCTGAAATGCGCACCGATTTGCAGCGGCTGAAGCGCGACACGGATTCCGGCCGCGTCTCCACAACGGGCTCGGGAGCTGTCCCGGCTGCGCACCTTTCAGCGACGCAAGTGGCTCCGCAGCAGCCGGCGACGG
>JBEKSN010000329.1:0-2806 GCA_049517055.1 Candidatus Acidiferrales bacterium
GATCGCGGCGGTCGCTCCGATGTTCGGGCGCGCGAGGGCGCAGTCGTCCAGCCCGTCGGTTCCACCGGCACCCAAGCAATCCACAGTTCAAGCTCCCGCGCAACCGGCCTCCGCGGTGCAAACGCCTGAAGGGCCGCCGCAAGCGGTTCGGCGCACGGTTACGGTAGCGTTCGATTACGATTTTTCGACGTATCCGCCGTGTTCCGCGAAGACGAATAAAAAATGCATCCAGCAATTCAATGTGTACGAGGTTTCTGCTCCTAAGCCCATTTTTCTATTTACCATTCCGGTTCCCGCCAATGCGAAGGGAATGGTGAGCGGAATTAGCGGGTCGTCTCCGAACAAACGCGTCTTTTTCACCGGGCCGCACCGCTTCGGAGTGTCCGCGAAAATGGCCTCGCCGGACGGTGAGTCGAATCCGTATCAGTGCATGGTCTTCGCGCAAGTGCTTTCCGATGATGCCGCGGCACCCACGCAGGCACCAGGCAGTTCATCACCTCAAAAATAACGCTGTATTGATTTCGCGGCTGCCCCGCTACGGATCGAATCAGAACACTCCGATTAATTGCGACAACTTCCTCCTATGTGGGACACGTCCGCGCCAGCGGAAAAATCGACGCCTGCGGGACTCGAACCGGCTCGACGGAGGGCGTGTCCCGCTACCCCTTGGATAGTTACAGATAAAAGTGACGAATGGCTGCAACCTCGAAGATGCATGCTGCAAAGGCGGGAAAACGCGTCGGCTCAAATCTTGCGGCTCAAACGAGCGCTGTTCGTTCAGCCGAAGACACTGATACGTGCCTCAAAAAGGTTGGGCTTGCGGAAGCGCTGCGCGAAGAGGGAATTGACGAACGCGCAATCGCGCAAGGGTTCGCCAGTTTGCACAGAAAACTCAGCGGCAGCGAGGACAAGGGCGACCTGAAACTTTTCTTCGACGTACTGAAGGACAATCATCGCACCCTTGAGCCGCCGAGCGCATCCGAGCGTAGCAACGCCAACGACGGGCCTGTCACCATAATCCTAAAGCACAACGTTCCGCGGCCGGCGCGCTGAGGCGCGGTCGCTCTTCATGCTAACCGTCACATCCGGCGTCGAGCGTTTTGCTAACGACGAAGTTGATCTGGGCTACGAGCCGTTTCCCAAGCAGAGGGCATTTCATGAGTCGCCGGCAAAGTACAGGCTCTTTGGGGGCGCGGCGGGGCCGGGAAAATCGAAAGCGCTGCTGATGGAAGCTGTTATTCAAGCGCACGAGCATCCGGGGGTGAATACGCTTTTGTTGCGGCGGACATTTTCCGAACTGGAGCAATCGCTTCTGCTTTATTTCAGGCGCGACATTCCGCGGGAGCTATACAAAAGTTACAACGAGTCAAAACACGTGGTGACCTGGTTGAACGGTTCGACCACGCGGTTCGGATATTGCCAAAGCGAAGCGGACGTTTATCAATACCAGGGCGCCGAGTTTCTTTTTATAGGAATTGACGAGCTTACCCTCTTTACCCTCCGCCAGTGGCAGTTCCTCACGTCACGTAACAGGTGTCCCGTGCCGGGCGCGTTTCCCTGCATGGCTGGTGCTACCAACCCCGGTAACATCGGACATGCGTGGGTGAAGTCGCTGTGGATCGACAAACAACCCGCGTCCGGCATGGAACATCCCGAAGAATTCGACGAAGCGGATTACGATTTCATTCCCGCGCGCGTGTCGGACAATCCGATTTACGCGGGCGATGAAAGCTACTTGAAGACCTTGCGCGCGTTGCCTTCGCATTTGAAGCGAGCGTTTCTCGACGGCGATTGGGACGTTTTCGCGGGGCAATATTTTGACCGGTTCGATTGCTCGCGGCACGTGGTGCGGGCTGAGCAGATTGATTGGAAGCCTTGGTGGGCGCGGTGGATTTCGATCGATTGGGGATTCGAGCATCCGGCAGCGGTGTACTGGCATGCGCAAACGCCGGGGGGTGCAACGCCGTATGGTGGAGCGGCTTCCGTCACGGATGCTTTGGGGACGGTTGATGAAACGGCGGGCAGTAAGGATTTCCGGAGGATTGTCACTTACCGCGAGTTTGTGACGCATCGGACTTCGCCGCGGGATTTGGCGAAGGAGATCGTCGAGCGAAGTGTTGGTAGGGACAACGGACCGACGGGGCGGTCTGATGCGGCGTTGAGTCTAAACAGCCGGCGGGACGCCCTTCGACCGGGCTCAGGACAAGCCGGCGCTACTAAAGGCAACTACACGCGCGAGAAGATTGACGCGATTTATCTTTCACCGGATGCGTTTGCACGGCGGACGGACGAAGCGTCGATCGCGGATCAGATGGGGGATTTTTTCGTCGCGGCGGGATTTCCGCGTCCTGTTCCGGCGGACAACGATCGCGTGGGCGGGTGGATGTTGATGTACCAAATGCTGGACGCGGGGGAGTGGCTACTTACGGAGAATTGCGTTGAGCTGATTCGAACGATTCCGAATCTGGTGCGCGATCCGGCGCGGGTGGAAGACATTGAAAAAATGGATGGCGATGATCCAGCCGACGCTGCGCGGTACGGGTTGAAGTCGCGCTATGGCGCACGCCGCGCGTGGGAGACGCATCCGCCGCTCGAACAGCGGGTTGCCGAGCGCGTCACGTCGACAGATCCCACGGGACGTGCGATGCAAACCCTCAAATTTCAGCTCGAAGAGAAGCGCCGCGTGCAGCCGGTTTCCTTCCGCCACCGGCGGCGCTGATATCGTGGCGTGTGAAGAAGTTTTTTCATCCCGAAGGATTTTCTCGTAATTTATACTGAACCAGGCGAGACCAACAAGCTCCGAGAA
>JBEKSN010000330.1:0-2785 GCA_049517055.1 Candidatus Acidiferrales bacterium
TGCGCAATATAAAACTCACCATCGCGTACGACGGCGCGAACTTCCACGGCTGGCAATTCCAGCCCGGCTTCCCGACGATTCAAGGCGAAATCGATGCCGCCGCGCGAAAAATCACCCAAGAGAGAATTGTTGTGCACGGCGCCAGCCGCACCGACGCCGGCGTCCACGCGCTCGGTCAGGTCGGCCATTTCAAAACAGCTTCGCTTCTCTCAGCCGAAGAATTCCAGCGCGCGCTCAACGCGCTTCTGCCGCCCTCGATTCGCATTGTCACCTGCGAAGAAGTGGGGCACGATTTCCATTCGCGGTGGCTGGCTCAAGGAAAAACGTATCGCTATCGCATTTATCGTGGCCGCGTTCTCCCGCCCTTCGACTATCGCCGCGCTCTCCACTATCCCTGGCCGCTCGACGAAGCTGCCATGTCCGCCGCCGCGCGCCTTTTCGAAGGCGAGCACGATTTCACGTCTTTCGCCGCATCCTCAGGTTCCGAAGACGACGATGCCGAGCGCGACATGCTGCGCCTGATTTATTCGTCGGAGATTATCCGGCCAGCCGAATCCGATGAAATCCACTACGTAGTTCGCGGCCGTTCATTCCTTCGCTACATGGTGCGCAAAATTGTAGGCACGCTAATCGACGTGGGCAAAGGCCGTCTCTCGCCCGGCGACATCCCGCAGATATTCGATCAGCGCGACCGCTCCCGCTCCGGCCCGACGGTCCCGCCGGAAGGACTGTATCTCGTCGCTCTGGATTATCCCGACCCGACAGATTCTCTTGCATCCTCCAGTTCGCGTCGTCGCACGGTGCAGCAGCCCTGACCGCGGCTCCTCCCAAAACGCTCTTACTTCCGCAGCGCCTTCGTGCCGTCACCTAGGTTTCGCAGTTGCAGTTCGTAACGCCGGCGTCTCGCCGGCTCTTTTGACTTCTTCATCCGTCCTCCACGTCGCGAATTCCCCTAAATCAGGTACAATCGCAAAATTCATGGCCGTCACTCCACATTCGCTCTCGATGCCCGTCGCGTCAGAGACAGGCTTCGTGGATTCGATCGATCCAGCCTCAAATGAAATCGTCGCCCGCTTTCCAGCCACCCGCACAAGCGATTTGCCGGGCATTTTCCAGCGCGCTCGCCAAGCTCAAACAGAATGGGCTGCGCGACCGCTTGCCCAACGCTGCGCGGCGTTGTTTCGCCTTCGCGATGCGATTTATTCTCGCCGGGACGACATCGCCGATGCCATCTCGCGCGAGACAGGAAAGCCGCGCGTCGAAGCCATCTTCGCCGAAGTTCTGCTCGCGCTCGACACCACGCATTTTCTCGCGCGCCAAGCGCCCCGGTGGCTCCGTCCGGAACGCGTGCCGCATCACAATCTCGCGCTGAAAGCGAAATCCGGCTGGACTGAATTCCATCCTCACGGAGTTGTCGCCATCATTTCGCCGTGGAATTATCCGTTCTCAATTCCCATCGCGCAGCTCGTTCCCGCGCTCGTCGCCGGCAATGCCGTTCTGCTGAAACCTTCCGAGCTGACGCCGGGCACCGGCCTGCTGATCGGTGAGCTAGTCGAACAGGCCAAGTTTCCGCCGGGTCTGGTTCAAATTCTCCAAGGCGCGGGTGAACTTGGCGCCGCCATCATTGATGCCGGTCCGGACAAAGTATTCTTCACCGGCAGCGTCGCCACCGGCCGCCGCATCGCCGAAGCCTGCGGGCGCAAATTGATTCCGTCCGTGTTGGAGCTAGGCGGAAAAGACGCGATGATCGTTCTCGCGGACGCCAATCTCGAAATCGCTTCGAGCGCAGCCGTCTGGGGCGGTTTCACCAATTGCGGCCAAGCGTGCCTCTCGGTCGAACGCATTTACGTCGAGCAAACCGTCGCCGAACGCTTCATTAATCTCTGCGTCGAAAAAACAAGAAAGCTTCGCGTTGGCCCTGCGTCCGATCCCGACGTTGAAATCGGTCCCATGATCCGCCTGCGTCAACTCGAAAGAGTCGAGGAGCAATTGCGAGAAGCCGTCGCTCGCGGCGCCGAAATCCTCGCCGGTGGAAATCGCCGCCCGGATCTGGGCTCGAATTTCTTCCAGCCCACGGTCGTCACGCGCGTGAATCATTCGATGCAACTGATGCGCGACGAAACTTTCGGCCCGGTGATCGCGATTCAAACCGTCGCTTCTGCCGATGAAGCTGTCGCCCTCGCCAACGATTCGCCTTTCGGCCTCAGTGCCAGCGTCTGGACTGGCGATTCACGCCGCGGCGCCGAAATTGCCTCGCGCATCCGCGCCGGTTCCGTCATGGTCAACGATGTCGCCAGTTATTACGCCATCTGCGAAGCTCCGCACGGCGGTCCCGGCGCGAGCGGCTGGGGACACACCCACTCCCGCCTTGGACTGCTCGAAATGGTTCAAGTAAAATATATTGATGTGGACCGCCTGCCGGGCATCGCGAAGTCCTGGTGGTTCGGTTACACTGCGGAGCTAGCCGCCGCAGCCGGCAGCTTTGTGGAATCGCTGTTCGCGCCAAACTGGAAGAAGCGTTTATCAGCGCTGGCAAATAAACGTGGCGCCCGCAGCGTAATCTTCCGGCGCGACCGAATTTAAGCAGAAAGTTTTCGTGGTATCGGCCTCTGGCCTAGGGAGCCAACGAAATGTCAGACGCACCCGCTCCAGAAACTCCGGCAAAGCCGGCGACAGAAGCAGTTCCGTCTCAAGCTTCGCCGACTGTCCCGGCCGCTGCTGCTCCAACCGCTCCTGCGCCCCCGGCTGCCTCTGCACCCGCAGCCGCGGCCACCGCCGTCGCCGA
>JBEKSN010000331.1:0-2757 GCA_049517055.1 Candidatus Acidiferrales bacterium
GCGCTGTATGGCGCTTTTATAAGTTATGAGGGCCGACCCGCAGACTATCAGGTAGCGCGTATTGATTCGCTGAGACACGAACTCGATGATGTAGTTAAGGAATTCGATGCGTTTGTCGCCAAAGATGTGAAGGAGGCAAACGTCTCGCTTGCGAAGAAAAAACTTGAAATTATCCAGGCGCTCACACGCGAAGAGTGGGAAAAAGCTAATAGCGATGCTGGATCCAGCGCCGCTCCGTCCGGCGCGACACAGTGGCACGAGCGCGATTAGGGACGAATTAAAGGGATTTGGTGGACGTGGGGGGGCTCGAACCCCCGGCCTCATCGTTGCGAACGATGCGCTCTCCCAACTGAGCTACACGCCCATTTTCTTGCTTACCACGGTGGCCTGTCCGATACAGATCGGACCGTCCGCCCCAACTGAACTGCACGCTACTAAGCGTTTTATTCTAACAAACCAGCGAAGAGGCGCCTAACCTGTTCCAGCGGAAGCTTGCATTACGTTGCTGGAGCGTCGGCATCCGCATCGGCCGCGGCTTTCGCGGAGGCGCGTGAAGGCGAGGGGAGCCAGTAGCTGGCGAGAACCGGGATCACAAACAAGATCGCGAGCGGCGAAGTGATCATGCCGCCCACGACCACACGAGCTAAAGGCTGCTGCGCTTGCACTCCAATGCCCGAAGAAAGCGCAGCCGGCAATAGACCCAAGCCAGCCGCGGCACACGCCATCACCACCGGCCTCATTTCTGCGAGGCCGCCCGCTTCGATAGCCCAGAGTTTCGACGGCGCACCCCGCTCCTTTCGGCGGATTCCCGAGATGAAAACGACGCCACCCAGCGTACAGACTCCGATCACAGAGGCGAAACCGACCGCGGCGGAGATGCTGAACGGCGTGCGAGTAACCAGCAGCGAGAGCACTCCTCCTGTGAGTCCAAAGGGTAGCATGGCCAACACCAGCACTGCGTGGCGCAAGGAGTTGAAAGCGGTGAAGAGCAGGCCGAAAATCACGAGCAAACTAAGCGGAATCACGATCGCCAGGCGGCGTTGTTCTTTCTGCAAACTGTCATACTCACCTGCCCATTCGATGTGGTAACCCTCAGCAAGATGAACTTGACGGTTGAGGCGCGCTTGCACGTCCTGAATCGTTCCGGCGAGATCGCGGCCACGCACACTGAACTTCACCGGAATGTAACGCTGGCCATTTTCGCGGTAAATCATGAAAGCGCCTTCGTGAAGCGAAACCTCCGCGACTTGTCCGAGAGGAACGCGATTTCCGTCAGGCGTAGGCAGCAGAATGTTGCGAATCTCCTCCGGCGTGCGGCGGTATTCGGGCTTATAACGGACCACGAAATCGAAGCGGCGGTCGCCCTGCAGTATCTGCGTTGGCGCAAGACCTCCGATGGCAGCCTGCACGGCAGTGTTCACGTCGGCGGCCATCAATCCGTAGCGCGCGCTGGCGCCGCGATCGATCGAAACAATCAGCTCGGGCTGGCCGGTTTCCTGAAAAACTCCCAGATCAGCCACTCCCGGAACCTTGGCCATGATGTCTCGGATCTCCGCGGCTCTGGCGACCAGAACGTCGATATCGTCGCCGAAGAGTTTCAAGGAGTTTTCACCCTTCACTCCCGACATAGCTTCCTCGACGTTATCCTGGATGTTCTGCGAAAAATTGAAATCGATCCCGGGGAATTTTTCGAGCTGCGCATCCATGCGGTGAATGAGCTCATCCTTGCTTAAACCGCTGGGCCAAGCCGACGGATTCTTGAGCGACACCATGAACTCGATGTTATTAAAAGTGGTGACGTCTGTACCGTCGTCGGGCCGGCCAGTCTGCGAAACGACCTGGGTCACAACGGGGAAACTGAGCAGAATTTCGCGAATGTCGTGCGCCGTCTTCGCCGAGGATTCGTAAGACACATCTTGCGGAAGCGTGGCTCGAACCCATAGGTTTCCTTCCTCGAGTTTGGGCATAAACTCGCCGCCAAGGAACGAGCCAAGCACAAAGGTTGCGACCAGCGCCGCACCCGCAATGACAAGAGCCGTTTTGCGACGCGTCAGCGTCCACCGAAGAGACGAGGCGTAGCGCGTGTTCAGCCAGGTGACGAGCCGCGTGTGATGGGCGCGGACTTTCTCCGGCTTTCTCCATGAAGCGAGCACGGGCGCCAGCAGGATGGCAAACAGAGTGGCGCCAACGAGAGCGAAGCCGTAGGTCTCCGACATTGGCGCAAAGATCTTGCCCGGCACGCCCTGCATGGTGAAAAGCGGAATCAGTGCCACGATGATCACCAGAACGGAGAACAAAACGGGACGCACCGCCTCCGCCGTAGCATCGGCGACTAAGTCGAAAGTAGAATCCGCTCCGTCGGACGCTTGAAACCGCCGATAGATGTTCTCAAGCACGATCACCGATGCGTCCACGAGAATGCCGAAATCAATGGCGCCAATCGAGATGAGGTTGGCCGATCCTCCGGTGAGAACCATTACGGCGAATGCAAAGAGCAGCGAACATGGAATGGTAAGCGCAGCGATTAAAGAAATTGGGATGTCGCCCAAGAAAATAATAAGGACGAGTGTGACCAGGGTCAGCCCCATGATCACAATGTGGCGCACGGTCGAGGTCGTCACTTGAATCAGATCCCTGCGGTTGTAAAGCGTAACCAGTTTCATGCCACGCGGAAGCCGGCCATTGTTCAGACTCTTTACCTTCTGCTCGAGCTGCCGTAGAGCCGGCAGCGATTTTTCGCCGCGCCGCAATAGGACG
>JBEKSN010000332.1:0-2728 GCA_049517055.1 Candidatus Acidiferrales bacterium
GTGCTAAGCGAGCAACTCGGCCCATTCCCCGAGACCGTTCCGATACTCCCACCCGGGTTGGAGACGACTAAAACGCACGCGTTGTCGCACCGAATCAATCCGAGCGAAAGAAACACTATGCTGAAAAGCAGTATGCTGAAAAACACTCTCTGCGACGCCGTCTTTCCACTGGAAGAACGATATGCGGTGTTTCCCGTTGAAGAACTATACGCGCGGCCCATGCACCCGTCCTCAATGCAGGAATTATGCGAGCGCGAAACGCCGCAAGTCAAGCCGCCGCCCCGGCGGGTACGACTCAGATTGAAATTTCGTTGAACCGGCGCCTATGTCCTTGAGAGGATGGACGCAAAGGCGAGGTGGGAAATGGACCACTATTCATACCTGATTGACCGGCAACATAGATTCCTGCTTATTGGGATCATCTGGTTGGTCGTCGCGGTGGCCTTCACGCTCACCGGAGAAGCTTGGGCGCGTTTCGGCCGCAGGGTATTCCGTGACGAGGAACCTAAACAGTTTTGGTCGATTGTAGTCAGCTTTTATCTAGCCGGCATTTTCTTTATTGCGCTCTACTTGTTCAACAATTCGAACTGAGACACTACCGACTGGCGCTATCACGCCATCCTGCAATTGCGCGTCGCCCCGGTGTACAATCCACTGCCGAACGGGAGGTCTGCAATGAAGACAAAATACGCGGTGTTGTTCGCAGCTCTACTGGCCGTCGCGGCATTCGCGACGGTAAATCGCGCTCACGCGCAAAGATCGAATCGGGGCAAAGTAACGTCGCTGCAAGCCACCCTCGACGGCGGCGTTTCGCATCCTGCGACAGCCGAGGCCACCGGCCCCTCCACGCTCACTTGCATGAACGCAACCTCCGAAGCGCAGAATTCAAAGCCGGTACCCTCTTGCCACCTCGTCGCCCCCGGCTTCACCGGAAATTTGCTCAAAGGTCAGACCGCCAACGTCACCGCCGCCGGAACCATCACGCTCACCTGCAACGGCCAAGGCCCCATGCTCCGCTGCACCGCCCGCCTCGATACTCCCCCGCTGACGAAATAACCGCTGCCTCTTTTTGCTTTGGAATTCGATGGATGCTTATACGGGTGCCGCACTCTTCGCTTTTCGCAGCCGCGTCTCGGCGGACCGCGCTCGCCCCAACCCTCGGCGAATCCTCTGCCCGGTTTTCGTAGCGCCGGCGTCCCGCCGGCTCTTTTAGCTCTGGAATTTGATGGACTGGCGAATGAGCCGCCCCGCCCCTATCCCGCCGCGCGCAACTGCCTTAGCCTCTTGATAATTTCCTTCGCCGTAGCATTCGCCGCGCCTGCATCCGTCTTGCGCCCGTCGCGATTAAAATTAAAAAGCTCCGCCCCTTTCGCGTCAAACACTCTGGTCACCGACGCCGTCGCCACCACCGGCCCATACGGCGTAAATCCCGCCGCTTGTCCTGTCCCGTACGCAATCCGGTAATCCCAGCCTTGGTTCGCCAGCTCAAACTTCATATGGTGATCCGCCCCGTGTTCGTTCAGCTTTTGGAACAGCAGCGCGCGGTCCAATTCCTTCCCGTCAATCCTCACCTTCAACACTTGCTGTCCCATCGCGAACGGCGCAAGCCCCCCGCTAAAAATCAGCACCACCAGTAAATGTCGCAGAAACTTCATCGCGTTCCCTCCTCGCCCCACTCTACCACGCCCCCGCTTCGTCATCAGCCCCCGCCTCCGCCCCGCTTTTCCTATCATGAACGGTCGCCCCGCCGCCGGGCACGGGGCCGCCCAAGGCTCCCGGCAAGGGGCGCTTGGGGCAGAGGCCACGAAGTGGCCGGAAGATGTCCGATCTGCTCTTCGCCTTTTCTCGCGCAACTTTTTCCCCGCCTCCGCCCTATCTCAAGCTAAGCTCTCCCACGCGAGGACACATGCGCTCCCCCAAAAACCCCGGCAGATTCGTAGGCTTGCTCTACGTACTCATCTCCATACCGGGCGCCTTCGCCCTCCTCTACGTTCCCAGTAAGCTGATCGTCCACGGAAACGCCACGGCCACGGCCAACAACATCGCCGCCTCCCAGACGCTCTTTCGCGCCGGCATCGCCGCCCAACTCATCTCCCAGATCCTTTTCATGTGGGTGGCCCTGGCTCTCTACGACCTGCTCAAAGGCGTCAACCAGCGCCACGCCGCGCTCATGTTGACCTTGCTCGTGGTCTCCATCCCCATAGTTTTGCTGAACGAGCTGAACGCCATCGCTGCTCTCATCCTCGTGCGCGGAGCCGATTTCCTATCCATATTTGAAAAGCCTCAGCGCGACGCTCTCGCTATGCTCTTCCTCAATCTGCACAGTCACGGATTTGCTATCGCCGAAATATTTTGGGGTCTTTGGCTCGTTCCCCTCGGGCTGCTCGTGTACCGCTCCGGCTTTATTCCCCGCATCCTGGGGCTCCTGCTGATCGCGAATTGCTTCACCTATCTGGCAAACAGTTTTACGTCCCTGCTCCTTCCCCAGTACGAACGCATCGTTGACCGCTGGATGAAGCCGCTCAACTTCGGTGAGATGTTGTTCATGTTCTGGCTCCTGATCATGGGCGCAACTCCAAAACCATCACCGCCTCCACCCTCGTCCCCGCCCCTTGACTAGCCGCATCCGTCCGCGCCCAGCCGAGCTTCGTCTTTAAATCTGTCATCCCGAGCGAGTCCGCTTTGTGGCCGGACGGGGCCGCCCAAGGCTCCCGGTAAGGGGCGCTTG
>JBEKSN010000333.1:0-2726 GCA_049517055.1 Candidatus Acidiferrales bacterium
CCCTGCTCAACACCGCCAGCGGCGCGAGTTGGGTCTCTATTCACAATGGCGGCGGCGTGGGCATCGGCTACTCGCTCCACGCCGGCCAAGTGACCGTGGCGGACGGCACAAAAGAAATGGCGGACCGCATCGAACGCGTGCTCACCAACGACCCCGGAATTGGCGTCGCCCGCCACGTTGATGCGGGCTATCCCGAAGCGATCGATTTCGCAAAAAAGTCCGGCGTTAAAAATCCAATGTCCTGAAGGCCGCTAACAAATTCACCCTGGAGAAAAAATGATCGTTATCACTGGAGCTACCGGAAACACAGGAAAGCCTGCCGTCCAAGCGCTGCTTGCGAGCGGCGAAAAAGTGCGCGTCATCGGCCGCGATGCAAAAAAGCTCGAACCCTTCACTCAAAAAGGCGCGGAGGCCTTCGTCGGAAAGGCTGAAGACGCGGCGCAGATGTCGAAAGCCTTCCAGGGCGCGACAGCCGTTTATCTGATGATTCCACCACTAATTGACGAGGATTACCGAGCGTATCAAGACCGCGTCTCTGACGCTTACTTAAGCGCAGTTACGAACGCGCGCGTTCCGTACGCCGTCACACTAAGCAGCTTGGGGGCGCAACATCCGGAAAAGACTGGTCCGATCGTTGGTTGCCACCATTTGGAACAAAAGATGAACAGTGTGCCGGGGCTCAACGTGCTGCATTTACGGCCCGGGCCATTCATGGAAAATTTATTTATGAGCATGACGCCGCTTCGTACCATGGGTTTCCTTCCCGGCGGCGCGCCGGGCGATGCGCCGCTCTCGATGATTGCCACCAAAGATATCGGGGCCTATGCCGCCAAACGTCTCCACGCCCGCGATTTTTCCGGAAGCTCGATTCAGGAGCTACTCGGACCGCGCGACATCACTATGAAGGAAATCGCAACAGTAGTTGGAAATGCTATCGGCAAACCCAAGCTTGGTTATATGCAAGTGCCCTTCATGATGCTGGAGCCGGCCTTAGTGCAGACCGGCATGCCGAAGGACTTCGCCCAGTTGCTTATCGAAATGTGGAAGGCCGGCAACTCCGGTCTCCTTGCGCCGCAAGAGAAGCGCTCGGCAATAAATACGACACCCACCACAATGGAATCTTTCGTGACGGAAGTATTCGCGCCCGCTTTTTTAGCCCAGTCCGCCAGTGCCTGAAAGCGCGCTCTCCGAGGCGCATATCGTGGGCCGCAACGGTAGTTTTTTGCGGGTTGAGGCGTTAGTATCGTCGCTTCCGTGCCTGACTGGCTTATTACCGGCTGCTCGCAGCTTCTAACGTTGCGCGGCCCTGTGCCGCGACGCGGCCGCGCACTCGGCGAAATTGAAATTATTCGAGACGGCGCGCTTCTGACGCATGACGATCGCATCGTAGCCGTTGGCCCTCGCCGCCGCATCGAACGCCTGCCCAAGGCGCGGCGCGCGGAGAAACTAAATCTCGGGGGCCGCGTCGTTTTACCCGGCTTCGTTGATTCGCATACGCACCTGATTTTCCCCGAAAGCCGTGCCGCCGAATACGAGCAGCGCATCTCCGGCGCGACCTATGAAGAAATCGCCCGCTCCGGCGGCGGAATTCGTTCGAGCGTCAAAGGTCTGCGCCGCGCTTCTGCAAGCACCTTGAAGACTCGCGCGCTGAAAAATCTGCGGGAGTTCGCAGCGCACGGCACAACGACTATTGAGGCCAAGAGCGGCTATGGCCTGGACTGGAAGAGCGAGTTAAAAATTCTCCAGATTCTCTACGACCTTCATCAGGAGCATCCCCTGGATATCCATGCAACATTTCTGGGAGCGCACGTCGTTCCTCCTGAATTTCGCCGCCGCCCGGATGCTTACGTAGATGTTCTCGTGCGCCGGTGGATCCCCACGGTCGCGACTGCCGGACTCGCTGAATTCTGTGATGTTTACTGCGATCGCGGTGCTTTCACGGTTGCGCAAGCGCGGCGGATTCTGATGGCCGGACGCGCCGGCGGTCTGGTCCCGCGCATTCATGCCGAACAACTGGCGCATACCGGAGCAGCTCGCCTCGCGATCGAGTTGCAAGCCGCGAGCGCCGATCACCTGGAAAAAATCGACCGTAAGGACATCCGCGCGCTGAGCCTTTCGAACGTCGTGTCCACTTTACTGCCAGGCTGCTGTTTTCATCTCGGACTGAAGAATTACGCACCTGCGCGCCAATTGATCGAGGCCGGTGCGATAGTCGGCATCGCCACCGACTTCAATCCCGGCACCAGCCCCACGTTGAGCATGCCCATGATTTTGTCTCTCGCCTGCACGCAAATGCGCATGACGCCCGCCGAAGCCATCGCAGCCGCCACGATTAATCCCGCCTACTCGTTGCGCGTGCACGATCGCGTCGGCTCGCTTGAAGTTGGCAAGTATGCAGACTTGGCCGCCTTTGACGTGGCCGACTACCGCGAAATCCCGTATTATTTTGGCGTGAACCTTTGCAGCTTCACCATGAAACGCGGCGCCATCCTGCACATGAAGAGCCTTTAACCGATGAAACGGCTCGTCGAATGTGTCCCCAACTTTTCCGAAGGGCGCGACGCATCGAAAGTGGATGCGATCGTGTCCGCGATGCGCGAAGTTCCCGGCGTGTACTTGCTGGACCGCGAAAGCGACAGCGATCACAACCGCAGCGTGGTGACGCTCGCCGGCGAACCCGAAGCTGTCGCCGAAGCTGCTCTGCGCGGAGTGGGCAAAGCTGCCGA
>JBEKSN010000334.1:0-2713 GCA_049517055.1 Candidatus Acidiferrales bacterium
GTCGTGCTCGCGCCTTTGATCGGATCGAACGTCAGCATCACCCACATCATCACCACGATCACAAACGACCCGATCAGCACCGTCCGAATCGACACGTCCCGGTCCAGACGGTTCCTGCCCTCCGTCTGCACCGCTCCTTGCGCTCGAACATCCTTCAGCCCCGCGCGCAGCGCCGAAATAATTGTTGGCAGCGTCCGCATCAAAGTAATCAGTCCCGCCGCAGCCACCGCTCCGGCGCCCATGGGACGAATGTATTGCCGCCACATGTCGTCCGGCGTCATCAGCGGAATTGGAATTGTGGAGGGGTAAATCGGCGTGTTCCCCGCAAGCTGCCCGAAAAATTGAATCGCGGGCATCACCAGCAGCCAGGAAATCACTCCGCCCGCAAACAGAATGCCCGAAACTTTCGGTCCGATGATGTAACCCACTCCCAGGTATTCGGAAGTAATGTTGGCGCGAAACGAAGCGCCCGGAAACCAGTGCGGCCGCGCTTCCGGCTGCGTGTTCCACGCCTGAATCGTGTTCATGAAAAAAGTGTAAGCGCCTCCCAGCCCCAGTCCCCAGAAGACGCGTCCCGCAAACGACCCGCCGCGCTCGCCCGCCACCAGCACGTCCGCGCAAGCTGTGCCTTCCGGAAACGTCAGGTTGCCGTGCTCTTTCACGATCAGCTGCCGTCGCAGCGGAATCATGAACAGCACGCCCAGCCATCCGCCCAGCAGCGCCAGCGGAAAAATTCGCCAGAACGTGAATTCCGTGCCAAACCCCAAAAAGATCAGCGCCGGAATCGTGAACATCACTCCCGCGGCCAGCGACTCTCCCGCCGACCCGGTCGTCTGCACGATGTTGTTTTCCAGAATCGTCGAGCGCCCAAACGCCCGCAAAATGCTGATCGAAAGCACCGCAATCGGAATCGAAGCCGAAACCGTAAGCCCGGCGCGCAGCCCCACATAAACCGTCACCGCGCCAAAGAGCAGCCCGAAAAGCGACCCCAGCACCACCGCCCGCAGCGTAAACTCCGCGATGCTCTCCTGCGCCGGAATATAAGGATGAAATTCGTCCGCCGGCGCCGTCGAACTCCACTTTTTGGTCGCCACTCACCACCTCCCGAGCTTTTTGGCCTCGTGCCGCTGTCCTGCGCTCTTCCGCCGCCGCCCAATTCCGCGCCAGCCAAATTGCCCGCCCGCGAATCCGGCAAGGTAGCACCAGACGCACACCCAAGCAAGCCGCATTCCTGCGTGGGGAGGTGCTGTCTCGCTCCGAATCCTGAGCGAAGCTGAAATGCATCAGTTCAAAACGCGACCAGGATTTATTTCTGGCTCAGAAAGTAGAGGTCGTGCTGGCCGCTCGGACGAGAGTAAACGACGGTGGAAAGATCGCGCGTGAAGTCATAGCCGTTGCCGCTGAAAACGAGACTGAACGCGAACGGGAGTTTGAGCGCGACTTGCACCGGGCCGGTCAACTTGCCGTCGCGCCAAGGCTGGCGATAGATGGTCATTTCTCCGCGAGAGGCCATGGCGTATAAGAAGGATTTCCCATCCGGCGCGAATAGGGCGCTGAAAGTTAACGCGCCGGGAATCAGCGCAGCGCATTTGTTGTCGGCGAGAGAGAGCTGATAGATCCCTGCGCTATCGCCTTTTGGCAGAAATCCGATCAGATACTTTCCATCCGGACTCAGTTCAGCCGCAAACCCGCACGATTCCGAGATTTTTCGCAAGTCCGATCCGTCGATATTTTCTTTCCACGTGGATACAACGGGTGGCGTGATGGCTCCGAAGTATAGGGCCTTATCATCATGGCTCCAGATGGAGCTCGCGAGGAACGCCCCGTTCCAGGGTATTTGGCGAACGCCGCTGCCGTCGGCGCCCGCAATATAAACACGCGTGGATTTTTCCACATTGTCCACGAAAGTAATCTGGCGGCTGTCGTGCGACCAAACGCCAGTCGCCAGACGTCCAGAGGATGCCACCTTCACTTTGTTCCTTCCGTCCAGGTCCGACACCCAAAGTTCGCTGTGGCCCGCTTCGGGAGAAATGAGGTACATCACACGCTTCGCGTCCGGTGAAATCGAAGGCTGCGCGGCGGTCTCCGAAGCGATATCCACGGATTGCTTCGAACGGACGTTGTAAGCAGTGAGAAAACCGGACGACTTTCCATTCACATAGTAAAAGCCCTTTCCTGCGGGATCCGGCATCGGCGAAAAGTCCGGACCGGCTCCCGAGGTCACTTGGGTCAGCGAGCGGTCGTCCAAATTGTATTTCCAGATGTTCGTCAATCCCTTAACGGTGTGACTGAAAAGCAGGGATTTTCCCGGATCGGCCCACGCGGCACCGTTTACATCTGCCGGCAGTTCGCCGATATCGGTCGCCGTGTGGCCTGAAATGCTCACTTTGTGAAGCTGATTGTCACTCAATGGGGACCGCACCGTGGCGACAAGCAGCGCATCGCCCCCCGGGTAAGCAAATAACCCAACCGGGAAGCTTGGGTCGAACTTGAAGATCTGCTCCGCGCCGATTCCGGACTTGTCCGCGCGCAGTACGGTGCGAGTCTGCTGGCTCAAGTAGAAAAGAGAATTCCCATCCAGGGATGGAACCGGCGCAAAACCTTCCAGAACTTTCCGAGTTGCGCCGCCGAGCGTGGGGACAGCCCAGATTTCGAAATTGCCGAGCGATCGTTCGTAGAAAATCTCGCCGCCGTCTGACGAAAAACCGGCCAC
>JBEKSN010000335.1:0-2699 GCA_049517055.1 Candidatus Acidiferrales bacterium
TTCATCGAGCACGAGCACACGCAACGAACGGCAGTTCACCAGCTTGCGGCCGAGGAAATCCTCCAGCCGTCCAGGTGTTGCCACCACTACGCGAGCGCCCTTGCGCAGCGCGTTGAGCTGCGTCCCTTCGGACAAGCCACCCACCACCAGTGCTGCCGGTGCGAGCTGTTTGCCTCGCAACGCGTCATACTGCGCCACAACCTGCATCGCAAGCTCGCGCGTAGGAACCAGCACGAGTGCCGCGATTCCCGGCGTGACCTGCTGCAACAGCTGCTCGATCATCGGAATCAGGAACGCAAGCGTCTTGCCTGTTCCGGTTTGCGCCGTGGCAAGTACGTCTTTGCCTTCCAGCGCCTTGGGGATCGCCGCTGACTGCACCGGAGTTGGTATCGAAAACCCGGCTGCTGCCAGCCGCTCCTTGGTGTAAGCGGAAATCGCCATGTTTGAAAATACTTCTACTTCTGAAATCACTTCTGTGGAACTTTGCATCATTTACCTTTGTCTGGGAGGCTGTCGCCGCGCACACACACCATTTAGGCGGGGCACGACGATCAGCTCATAACCAGTTCTTTTGTTTTAAATTACGCTGAAGACTTACGGAGAAGACTGAAGGCGGGTATTCTCAGCTCAACCACTCAGAGGGACCGCACAACCACAACCGCTGTATTAAGCGCAAACGCAGTATAACACACATCCCGCCCCCGTGCGGCCTATTTTCGCCAGGTTTCCAATCGCATATCGGACATGCCGTTGGCTTTCGAAGTTGTCTGCGATGTTGCTTTCGTAGCGCCGGGCTTCAGCCCGGCATCTCTCTTTGGGTTTCGCGGTCCTTCCTACCCAAACCAGTCCGTCCGATACGCAAACCACCAGCTCGCAATGCCAATCGGAATCGTGGCCCCAAGCGCCCACCATAGCGGCAAAGCCATATCTGCCGCTATTCCCAATAGGGTAAACGTCGCCCAAAAAATCTTCCGCTGCATCCCTCCATTCTAGCCCCCGTTTTTGCTTCATCCCGTAAAGCTAGAAAGAAGTTCCACCAGAGCGACCGCGCTTGCGAGATCTGCTGCAACACGAACTCGCCCGAAACTTAGTGGCTCGCGCCCCGGAAAAGGAATAACATCCGAGGCACGTGGCCGCGTAGTGCGCGTCATGTCACGAAGTGAGACCTACGCGAGACCGCCTGCAGCTTTTTCAAGGTCTTCGAGTTCGCGCGCCAATCTTCGGGTAAGAATTTACGCATACTGCAAGAATGTGAGGGAGCAGCGATGGTCTACAACCCCAGGCATATGAAGTGGTGGGGTTGGGGCGATGTCGAAGTAGATTTCAACTCCGAAGCCCATCCCGGCTTCTGGCCCTTCGCGAAGTCAGCGCTCGGTATCGAACGAGAAATTCCTCCCACGCCGCCACTTGTTCTCGATGCCGTGCACCTGCCGGAGGCAATCGTCAATCCTCGCTTTTTGGCCGAACTAATCTCCGCCTTAGACTCTAACCAAGTCTTCGACAGCCGTTACGAGCGCGTGATTCACGCATACGGCAAAGGCTTCCGCGACCTGTTTCGCCTGCGCCGCGGATCAGCCGAAGGCGCTCCCGATTTGGTGATTTACCCGGAAAACGAAAACGACGTGTTGGTTACGCTGCGAGCTGCGGCGCGTCACGAAGTGATGGTCATCCCCTTCGGCGGCGGCTCGAATATTTCCGGTTGCCTGGAGCGCATGGAGACCCGCCGCATGGCCGTCTCCTTGGATATGCGCCGCATGCGAAGAGTGCTGGCCGTTGATGCCGAATCGTTTACGGCGCGCGCCGAGGCGGGAGTCTTCGGCCCCGATTTGGAAGAGCAGTTGGGCGCGCACGGCATGACGCTTGGCCATTTCCCGGACTCGTTTCTGCACTCCACTCTCGGAGGTTGGATCGCCACACGCTCCGCCGGAATGCAAAGCGACAAATACGGCAAGATTGAAGATATGGTCGTCGCTCTACGAATGGTGACGCCCGAAGGCGTGCTGGCCACGCGCACCGTTCCTAAATCGTCGAACGGAATTGACGTGAACCATCTATGCATCGGCAGTGAGGGTACGCTGGGCGTAATCACCGAAGCCACGCTGCAAGTCCACCCCCGGCCCGAGTCCCGGCTCGTTCCGGCCTACTTGTTTCCAGAGTTCGAAGCTGGCCTGCAGGCCATGCGCGAATGCGTACGCAAGGAGTGCATGCCGTCGATGGTGCGGCTTAACGATCCTGACAAAACCGCGCTGTCGCTCGCGTTTAAGCCGCCGTCTTCCCGCCTCTCACAAGCCGCGAGCAAAATCTTCAAGCGCTATCTGCAAGTAAAGGGTTTCGATCTGCCGCGCGCATGCCTAATGCTCACCTCTTTCGAGGGCCGCAAAGCTGATGTCATGCGCCAATTGCGCCAAGTGAACGCAATTTATCGAAAATTTGGCGGCGTCAGCCTGGGGTCTAGTTCCGGCAGGTCGTTCGAGGCCACCAAATACGATTTTCCGCATATCCGCGATTTTCTCCTCGAGCGCGACGCCACCACGGATGTAAGCGAAACCGCAACGGTGTGGAGCAACATCCTCCCTCTCTACCAGGCGACGATGAAAGCTATACGAGACGGTGTTTTAGAAAGCGGTGTGCCACCCTGGTCCGGCTGTCATATCAGCCACACCTACCGCAGCGGAGCGAGTCTTTATTTCACCTTCGGT
>JBEKSN010000336.1:0-2678 GCA_049517055.1 Candidatus Acidiferrales bacterium
GTGGTAGGCATCCAAACGAACCGTGCCCCGAGCCGGCTTGCGGGCGGCCTCGCGTTCCGCGGCGGTCTCAATGCCATGGTCGGCTGCGTTACGAACAATATGGGCAAGCGGTTCGGCGAGAGCATCGAGGATGCTTTTATCCAAGTCTGTATTCTGGCCGGCAATTTCCAAGCCAATATCTTTGTTGCGCAGCTTTGCAACGTCGCGCACGACCCGGGGAAACCGGCGAAAGAGCTGTTCCACCGGAACCATGCGGATCTTCATAACCGATTTTTGAAGTTCGCCGAGAACGCGCGCTTGAAAAGAGAGAGCATCAGCGAATTTTCCGCGCAAGGGATCTTTGGCATGAATGCGTTCGAACTCCATAATCGTGCGCTGCAGCATGGATTTTCCGATGATGAGTTCGCCAACTAAATTCATCACGGTATCTATTCGCTCGGCATCGACACGCAGCGTATTTTCGGCTGCGGCGTGCGCCAAGCCAGAAGGCGCCGCGCCGTCGCGCGATTCGTCGTGATGATCCAACGCCGAATCCGGCGTACCCGCGGCAACGCCGGCAGAGACAGCGGCGGCTTCCGATTCGATCAAAATCTCAAGCAGGTCGCGCGGCGCAGCTTGCGGCACGGGAATTTTCAGAACAGAAATCCGGGCAACGACGGAAGGCACGAAACAATGCTCGCGTATCCAGTCCGCGGACTTGGCGCTGGAGATGGCCGCTTCGATCAGGTTTGTGCTGGCGGCTTGAGCCACGCTTTCCGGATGGAGTACTAATATTTTCCCTGCGCTTTCCAGGGCTTTGCGCACGAGTTCGAAGGCCGCCGCCGGAAGCAACGATTCCGAATCGAGATGGAACGCGACGTTGTAAACCGATTCGCCGCGCCGGAAAGCTTCGGCGATCATGAGGCGCTGGTATTCGGTCCAATCAAATTTCGCTTCGCTCGACGATTTTTCTGGCGCCGCAGCCGTTTTGTGCAATAACCGGTTGATATGATCCCGCAGGGCGCCTCCCACAGGGGGCTGGAGGCGGTTGCGATAGGCGGCGAGCATTTCGTGAAATGTATCGGCAGCGGTGAGAACAACCTCGGGAATCAGCCCCGCGTTTTGTTTGACCAGCTCCGGCGTCAGAACGTCTTCGAGCTCGTGGGCGAGCTCACTGAGTTCGCGAAAACCACAGGCGGCGGAATCGCCCTTGAGCGTGTGTACCGCGCGGCGGACACTGCGAAGGTGTTCCTTATCGGCCGGATGTTCTTCGAGCGCGAGGCCGGCTTCGTTCATGGCCTGGAGAATCTCCGCGGCGCTCTCGAAAAAGAGGTCGCGAAGTTCGGAGGCGCGATCGTCGGGCAGGAAATTCACTTCGCCCCCTCGACCTTCTGATACACGGTGGCGTTGTTCTGGTGGATCATGTGGAATTTGGCCGTCAGGCCGAAGAGGCTCTCGGCGTGTCCCACGAAAAGATAGCCTTCCGGATTCAAGCAGCGATGGAACTTGTCAATCAGGCGCTTTTGCTCAGGTTCGTCGAAATAAATCATGACGTTGCGGCAGAAAATCGCGTCGTTGCGCTGGGGAAGGTATTCGGTCTTCAGGTTGTGAAAATCGAACTGAACCAAATTTTTTAGCGCCGGTTTGACTAGATATTTGTCGCCAATTTTTTCGAAATAGCGCAGCCGGCAGGTGTAATCCACGGTCTCCATCTGCGCTTCGGTATAGATTCCCTGCTGCGCTGTGAGCAGCGCCGAGTAGTTGATATCCGACGCCAGGATCTCGACTTTCCAGGGCGGAGGAATCAGCGGCTTGGGCGTGGGCATCTCGAACGGAAGCGGGTTCCTTAGGTAATAGTAGGCAAGGGCATCGCACACGAGCAGTGCGAGCGTATAGGGCTCCTGTCCTGTGGAACATCCAGCGCTCCAGATGCGCAGCGACCAATCGCGGCGTTCCTGTTTGCGTTTCAAAATTTCTTCGAGAATGACTTTTTGAAAAAGCTCCAGCTGCGGGCGCAAGCGGAAAAAACTTGTCTCGTTCACTGTAAGGTTTTCGAGCAGCGAGATGAGTTCCTGCTTGCCCTCACGGCTGGTGAGCAGGCGATAGTAACTGTAGAAGGAATCCATCTGGCAGGCCTTGAGGCGGCGCTGCAAGCGATCGCGCAGGAAATGAGTGCGGCGCTCGTCAAAGTACATGCCGCACTCCTGGTACACCAAGGTCTGCAAGAGCTTCAGCTCGGCTTCCGTGAGTGGTACCTGCGTCGCGAGTGTGGTGGACATTCGTTCCTCGATGTCGTCGCTTTCTGGCTGAGCCTAGAATTCCCTCTTCGTGCTAATCGCCGGACCGGCGCCCGCCAGTTCGGCCGTTTCATCCAGACGGCGAAGTTCGCCGCGCTGCAAAATCTTGTTAAGGTCCAGCAGGATTACCAGGCGCCCACGCAATTTCCCAACGCCGGTGATGTAGTTCAACTCGCCTTCCTGGAAAACATCCTGGGGGGCTTCAATTTCCGAAGGCAGTATCCTTAAGACTTCGGATGCTGAATTCACCAGCAAACCGATAAGCCGGCCTTCCACTTCGACCACCACGATGCGGTTTTTTTTGGTGGGCGCCGCCACGTTTTCGCGAAATCTCTTTCGCAAATCCACCACCGGAATGATCCGGCCGCGAAGATTGATGACGCCTTCGATGTATTCGGGCGC
>JBEKSN010000337.1:0-2672 GCA_049517055.1 Candidatus Acidiferrales bacterium
TTCACAGTTTTTTCTCTCGATCGAGACATCGAACGGGCCTACGCGGCCCAGCGCACTCGCAATGAAAACTTGGGACGGCGGAAGTATGGTTCGCGGTGAACCATTGCGGTAGCCGTGCATCGGAAGTCAAAGGTGAATTCTGGCCGGAATTTTGGCCGGCGTTCGTTGTCTCTCTCCAAAGAAGCTTCAAAGACATACAAATCGAGGGAGGCCGCCACCCATGTTTGAATTCGCCTTGCAGGATCGTCCGCTGTCAGCAAGAATCCCCGGAATTATAGATGGTCCAGCGCCGCGCGATCGTGATGCGGTGGCGCGCGTCGCAGATGGCAAGCGACGGCGCGACGGAGTGCGCAAGAATCGCTCGTGGGCGAACCGCGCCGGGACGTTGATCGTTCTGCTCGGAATCGCGGCGTTGTATTCGGACTCCGCCCACGCGACTATCCCCACTAATCCCATACCGTACGTTTCTATCATCAGCCCGCAAACAGTTCTTCCGGGCGGTTCGGCATTCACCCTCACCGTCACGGGCGCGAACTTCATCTCAAACTCGGTAGTGTATTGGGGCAGCACGGCGCTGGTGACCACGTACGTTAGCCGGGGAAAATTGCAAGCGGCCGTGCCGGCAAATCTCATCGCGGCGGAGGGCACGGGCTGGATCACCGTCTTCAATCCCACGCCGGTGGGAGGGCGATCGGGCGTCGCTTTCCTGCAGGTTGGGCACCCGGTAGCCGCCTACAATCCGACCATAATTTCCGTGCTGCCCACCGGCAACTCATATTTCATCAGCCACGCGCAAGGAGACTTTAACGGGGACGGCAAGATGGACTTGGTTGCGTTGGATCAGGACCTGCCGCTTATCTGGGTGTTCCTTGGCAATGGAGACGGCACGTTCCAGGCGGGTGTCTCGTACCCGATCCCAATTTCGGATCCATTCGGAGTGGCGGTGGGAGATGTGAACGGGGATGGAAAGCTTGACATCATCGTATCCAGCGTCGGCTCGGGCATGGATGAGCTGCTGGGAAATGGCGACGGAACCTTCCAGGCTGCGACAGCATTTGGCTCCATGAATGTTAGCGAGCAGTACGCATTTCTGGCCGACGTGAACGGAGACGGCTTTCTGGACATCTTGGTTGCAGATAATGGCTCCAGCAACATTAACTATTATCAAGGGAACGGCGATGGCACATTTCAGAATTCCGTGACCATTGGCACGCTTGATTCTCTCTCTGGCATCATCGCAGTCGGAGATTTCAACGGAGACGGCATCCTGGATATTGCCGCGGGTAGCGAGGGTGACACTACGATCGCACTCTTCCTGGGCAATGGCGACGGTTCTTTTCAGACGGCGCAGGATTTCACGGGGCAGGGAAAGAGCTGGGTCGCCGCAGTGGGTGACTTCAACGAAGATGGCTGGCTCGACTTCGTCGGCGGCGATTTCGGGGGCATGGGCAGCCCCGGCACGAACAGCAGCTTGCTGCTCAACAATGCCGGATCGGGGTTTCTGCCTTCCACTCTGCTGAACATCGGCAGCGGACGCATTTACGCCATCGGAGTCGCGGACCTGAATGGGGACGGCCACGCCGACATCATTGGCAATGAACTTACCGGAGGTGCGATGACCGTCAGCTTGGGCGCGGGCAACGGCACGTTTGCGGCATTTGTGCCCGTCGGGGTGAACTTCTACTGGCAGGATGAACCCATCACCGTCGGAAATTTTGTCAGCGGCGGCGGAGTGGGCTTTGTCGGAACGGATGAAAGCTTCGGCGCGGTTGATGTAATCCTGCTGAGCGTGACGGTATCCCCCACGCCGCTTCCTTTCGGGAATGTTGCGATCAATTCCACCGCGGCCGCGATGGCGTTGACGATCACCAACAACTCAACCACCGGCGTCACACTGGTCAGCTCCGTGATTTCCGGAACGAATAGCAGCGAATTTGTGATCTCCGGCACCACTTGCGGTACCACGCTTGCATCCGGCGCGTCGTGCAGTTCCTCCATCGCGTTTACTCCGCTGGCCACCGGAGCACGCAGCGCGACTTTCACGCTCACCGACACCGGCGCCGGCCTAACGCAAACCGCGGCACTCACGGGAACCGGTGTAACCGCATCCGCGGTGCTGCTGACTCCTTCTTCTTCCGTGACATTCGCAAATCAAGCGCTAACCACAACGTCCGCCCCGCAAATCGTGACCGTGAAGAACAGCGGCAATGCTACGTTGAACATCGCTTCGATCCTCCTCGGAGGCGCGAACGCGGCAGACTTTGGGAAAACGTCCACTTGCGGCACGACGCTGGCGGTTAGCGCCAGTTGTACGATCACCGTCACGTTCACGCCCTCCGCCAGCGGCATGCGCAACGCGACCGTAACATTGACCGACGACGCTTTGGACAGCCCGCAAACCCTGTTGCTCTCCGGAACGGGTGTCACGTCCAACCCACAGCCCGTTCTCGCAATGCTTTCACCAACCACCGCGACCGCCGGAGGCGCCGGCTTCACGCTGACACTGACTGGCACGAACTTTGTGGCCGGCACGATTGTGGAGTGGAACGGCGTGGCACTGGCGACAACTGTCGTGAGCGGCACGCAACTGACCGTGGTCGTTCCCGCCATTGACATCGCAGCCGGAGGCTCCGCTGCGCTCACCGTATTGAATCCCGCGCCGGGGGGAGGCG
>JBEKSN010000338.1:0-2671 GCA_049517055.1 Candidatus Acidiferrales bacterium
TTCGGTGTGGCAGATATCAATCCGGATGGCTCGATGGAACACGCGGCAGCGGTCGAGTGGGTCGCCGCCATGAACAAAGCCGATGGAGGCCGCGGATACCTTGGTCAAACGAACTGGCAATTGCCTGAGACCGGGCCGCCCGATCCCTCCTGCAGCATAAAAGGGACCACCGGGTTTGACTGCACGGGTAGCGCGATGGGGAATTTGTTTTACAAACAACTGGGGCTCAAGCGGGGCGAGTCCGTGGTCGCTGCTCCGGACGCGAAGGTCGGCCCGTTCCACGATATTCAGCCGTATCTTTACTGGGCGTGCGAAGCGCAAACCGCCGCATCCCCTTGCCAGAGCGCTGGGCCCGCCGACGGATTCGAGTGGAATTTTTCCTTTGGAAACGGCTTCGAGGGCACCAATCTTTTGGCCAACGATTTGTACGTGATCGTTTATTACCCCGGCACCAACTAACATATACCGTCGGTCACTGTAGGGTAAATGTAGGATCTTAGTACCCCAGCGTCGTTGTTTCACGTCCTATGCGAGGACTTCCAATCGCACGAAGTATGCCAGAGACAATTCACGGAGGGACTATGAAGACGGCCGCACTGTTTGTCCTGCTACTAGTCGCCACGCTCGCCCCGGCAGCACCAGCGCCGGATGATTACTCGATCAATGTCCATGTGACGTCATCGTACATAGTTGGCGGCAGTGGGCAGGGGCTTGATGTCGTCATCCATGCTAAGAAGTATCAGCTTGGCGGAGATCTCGCCAGGGGCCCAGCAATATTGGCCCTTGGCGACTACAAAGCCAAGCTGGTGAAAGATGAGCATCCGACCGCCTACGAGTCACGTCAGGAATACGAGTTTCTCTTCCCCGACAATAAAACCAAGAAGTTCGTAGTCATGGGCCAGAGCGAGTGACACTATTCAATGGCTGGCGCCAAAGCGCATTCGAAAAGTGTTCACTTTCCTGGTAAGCGCGGACAAACAAAATGCTTCTTCAAATGTCCGGTCAGCGCTTATCAGGCGCGGACATCTATTCAGCGGGTGAAAAAGCTTCTTCTTCACTGAGACTCATGGTTGAATGTGGCCTTCATTCAGTGACATGAAACGACGATCCTTTTTGAAGAAATGCGGGGCAGCAGCACTCCTGCCGCTCTCCTCTCGCGGGTTATTCGCCCGCTCCCCCTTCCGCCGCCAACGCCCGTCTGACCCAGGGTGGCCCTCCAAAGAAGCATGGAAGCGGCTCAACGACGCGGTCGGCGGGAATTTGATTACGGTAGATTTTCCGATCGCTGCCTGCACCTCGGCTGGGGGAAGCGCCGATTGCAAGAAAGTTCTGGAAAGTCTGAAAAATCCCTACTACATCGGCGACCAACCGGGCCTGACGCAGACTTTGGGTTGGGTTGATGCCTGGGCCACAAAGCCAAGTGTCTACGCTGTCGCGGCAAGGAACGCCGATGATATTGCCGCGGCCGTGAACTTTGCGCGCGAGAACAATTTGCGCCTGGTGGTCAAAGGCGGGGGCCACAGCTATCAGGGCACGTCCAACGCACCCGATTCGCTGCTGATTTGGACTCGGCACATGCATGACGTCGAGATGCATGCCGCCTTTGTCCCCCATGGATGCGAAGGCACTCACCCGCCGCAGCGGGCGGCGACTCTGGGCGCGGGAGCAATTTGGATGCAGGCTTACGACGCAGTTACCACCAAGGCCGGCGCGTACGTACAAGGCGGCGGCTGCACCACGGTTGGCGTGGCCGGACTCATCCAAAGTGGAGGGTTCGGAAGCTTCTCGAAGCATTACGGGCTCGCAGCTGCTGGTTTACTCGAAGCGGAAATTGTCACCGCCGACGGCAAAGTCCGCATCGCAAATGCATGTACAAATCAGGACCTGTTTTGGGCGCTGAAAGGGGGCGGAGGGGGCAGCTTCGGAGCAGTAAGCAAATTGACCCTGCGCGTGCGCGAGCTGCCGGAATTTGCCGGAGGTGCCGAATTTAGGATCAAGGCTGCGTCCGATGGCGAGTTTCAGCGTCTGATTCGGCAGTTCGTCAGCTTTTACCGGGAAGCGCTCTTCAACGATCATTGGGGTGAGCAGGTACACATCGCGGCCGACAACACGCTTGAAGTTAGTATGGTTTTCATTGGATTGGATACGGAGCAATCGCGAAAGGTGTGGCAGCCGTTCCTGGATTGGTTGGCGCGCTCGCCGGCGTCTTACTCGATTGAATCGCCGCCCGAAATCGGCAGCATGCCGGCAAGGCATTGGTGGGACGTGGACTGGCGGAGAGACCGTCAACAACATGTCTTCAATGCGGACCCCCGCCCCGGCTCCGGCCCAAACAACGTGTGGTGGACCGGAGACGGCGGTCAAGTAGGCTGGGTTGTTTACGGCTTCGAATCACTTTGGCTGCCGGCATCGTTGCTGCAAAGCGATTCGCAAGAACTGCTGGCCAATGCGCTGTTCAAAGCTTCCCGCCACGGCGAAGTTGAGCTTCATTTTAATAAGGGGCTCGCGGGGGCGCCACAGGAAGCCATCGAAGCTGCGAGAGAAACGGCCACGAATCCTGCTGTGCTGAGCGCGTTTGCCCTTGCCATTGTTGCGGACGGGCAAGGGCCGGCCTACGTTGGCGTGCCCAATCATGAGCCCGACGTTGTGAGCGGCCAAAAGGCTGCGAATT
>JBEKSN010000339.1:0-4563 GCA_049517055.1 Candidatus Acidiferrales bacterium
CGAACTGGAACGGGGACCTCATTCAAGCACAGTTTGAGACGATGGACGCGGCGGGGACGGTCAACCTAATTCCAATCAACGTTCCGAACCTTTCTGCTCCCCAGCACGTCGAGACGCATCGTGAAATGATTAGAAATTATGGCGCGGACGTATCTCCTTCGTCATTGATTCACCAGGCCAACGCATTCGAGATACGGATGTACTTCTTCGATCACAACCCCCCGCATTTTCACGTATTATTAAACACAGGAACTCAAGCGAAGATTGCGATCGGAAGCCTCGATACTCTGGCAGGAGATTTGCCTTCGGGTCGTCTCAGCGAAGTAAGGGCGTGGGCGAGAACTCATCGTGAGGCCTTAATGCAGAATTGGCATCGTTGCCAATCCGGCGACCACCCTTTCGTTTTGGGAGCTATTTGACGGGTGCGTGCTCGATGCCTGTGAACTCAGGAAACTAGTATTTCCCTCCACCAGCTTCGCGCGTTCTGCTTGGGCCGATCCCAACAACAGAAAGGGCGTTCCGGATAGTCCGGAACGCCCTTTGTAGATCTGATCCTTCGGCTCGGCGGTGCCGAGCCTCGGGATAGATCGCCCTGAGGGGCGATTTAGTACATGCCGCCCATACCGCCGCCGCCGGGCATACCGCCGCCGGCTCCGCCTGCTGCGCCCTTCTTTTCGTCTTCCTTGATGTCGGCCACCAAAGCTTCGGTGGTGAGCATCAGGCCGGCGATAGAAGCTGCGTTTTGCAGAGCGAGACGTGTGACCTTGGCCGGGTCGATTACGCCAGCCTTGACCAAGTCACCGTACTCACCGGTGTCGGCGTTGAAGCCGAAGTTGTCGTCTTTCGATTCGCGAATGCGGCCAACGACCACAGCGCCTTCACTGCCGGCGTTGTGAACGATTTGACGCATGGGCTCTTCGAGAGCGCGCTTCACGATGTTGACGCCGATGGCTTCGTCATCGTGCAGCTTGAGCTTTTCGAGCGCGGAGATGCAGCGAACGAGAGCTACGCCGCCGCCGGGAACGATGCCTTCCTCGACAGCCGCGCGTGTGGCGTGCATGGCGTCCTCAACACGAGCCTTCTTTTCCTTCAGCTCGGTTTCGGTTGCAGCGCCGACTTTAATCACGGCGACGCCGCCCACCAGCTTAGCCAACCGCTCCTGCAACTTCTCGCGGTCGTAGTCTGATGTGGTGTCTTCCACCTGGGTACGAATCTGCCGAACGCGGCCTTCGATCTCGCTGGATTTCCCGCCGCCTTCAACGATCGTGGTGTTGTCCTTGTCGATGGTAACTTTCTTTGCGCGGCCCAAATCTTCGACCTTCACGTTCTCGAGCTTGATCCCGAGGTCTTCCGTGATGGCCTTGCCGCCCGTCAGCGTGGCGATGTCTTCCAACATAGCCTTGCGACGGTCGCCGAAGCCGGGAGCTTTCACCGCAGCGCACTGCAGCGTGCCGCGGAGCTTGTTGACCACGAGTGTCGCGAGCGCTTCGCCCTCAACGTCCTCTGCGATGATCAAAAGCGGCTTGCCCATCTTGGCGATCTGCTCGAGCAAAGGAAGCAAATCCTTCATCGAGCTGATTTTCTTTTCGTGGATGAGAATGCGAACGTCTTCGAGCACGCATTCCATGCGTTCGGGGTCCGTGACGAAGTAGGGCGAGAGGTAACCGCGGTCGAACTGCATTCCTTCGACCACTTCCAGCGTCGTTTCCATGGTCTTGGATTCTTCCACGGTGATGACGCCGTCCTTGCCGACTTTCTTCATCGCTTCGGCGATGATTCCGCCGATGTGACGGTCGTTGTTGGCGCTGATCGTGCCGACTTGCGCGATCATGTCGCCCTTTACGTCCTTGTGGAACTTCTTGATTTCCTCGACGCAAACTTCCACGGCCTTCTCGATGCCGCGCTTCAGAGCCATCGGGCTTGCGCCGGCCGCCACCGTCTTCACGCCTTCGCGGAAGATGGCTTGTGCCAGCACGGTTGCTGTGGTGGTGCCGTCACCAGCCACGTCGGAGGTCTTCGAAGCAACTTCTCGGACCATCTGTGCGCCCATGTTTTCGAGCGGGTCCTGCAGCTCGATTTCTTTTGCAACGGTTACGCCGTCCTTGGTGATGATTGGCGCACCGAATTTCTTTTCGATCACCGCATTGCGGCCCTTGGGGCCCAGCGTGATCTTCACGGCATCCGCCAATTGGTTGACGCCGCGCAAGATGGCCTGGCGTGAATTTTCACCAGTCACGATTTGCTTTGCCATAATTCTCCTTCCTCCTAATTTATACGGAATTGTTATCCGGCCGGCTCAGGCCCCGATTGAGTCGGAGTGAAGCCGATTCCGGAAGTTACTTTTTGCCGCCAGCCGCTTTCGCTTGGCCGCCGATCTTCGCGAGGATTTCATCTTCCTTCATGATCATGTATTCCTCGTTGTCGATCTTGATGTCGTTGCCGCTGTACTTGCCGAACAGAATTTTGTCTCCGGGCTTCACGTCGAGCGGAATCCGGGTACCTTTTTCTATGCGGCCTGCTCCTACGGCAATCACTTCACCTTCTTGTGGTTTCTCTTTGGCCGAGTCAGGGATGATGATGCCGCCCTTCACGGTCTCTTTTTCTTCCAGCCGCCGCACTAACACACGGTCGTGTAGTGGCGTAATGTTGACTGCCATTTGTGCTTTTCCGCATTAGCACTCCTCTCGAACGAGTGCCAATAGTAGCACGTGGGCACTTGCTGTCAAGCATAAAGCTGACAATTCTTCACTCACATATGGTTTTGGCTGCGGTGAATTGCATAAGTTACCTGTTTTCAATGCAATGGAGGAGAAAAGCATTCTGTAGAAATTGGCAGTTGAGTCCGCGGGAGCGTCAGGGCTAGAATTCGCCTTGCTTACACCTTCCATGCTTGTCGAAAAACAAATCGGCGGCTTCGTTCTTGCGGGTGGGAAGAGCTCCCGGATGGGCAGCGACAAAGCCTCGCTGGAAATTGCGGGCGGCTCGCTAATCGCTCGCGCCGTTCGTCTTTTGGAGTCCGTCACCGGCAATCCGACAATTATCGCTTCGACGTCTCTTTACAGCTCGCTCGGCGCCCCTGTCGTCGCCGACGATTGGCCAGAGTGCGGGCCGTTGGGCGGCATCGCGACAGTCCTACGCGAGTCCAAGACTCCCCGGAACCTGATTATTGCGTGCGATCTTCCGTACCTGACGAAAGCGTGGCTCGATTTTCTGATCGGCCGAGCGCTGAAATCAAGCGCGGAGGCCGTGGTGCCCATGAACGAGCGCGGCCCGGAGCCGCTTTGCGCCGTGTATCACAAAAATGCAGAGAATCGAATTCGTGCGGGTGTGGAGGGTGGGGTTCGCAAAGTGACGGACTCATTTGCTAGTATTCGCGTGGAATACCTGGAACCCAGCGAATGGAAAGCGTTTGATTCGGAAGGACTCCTATTTAAGAATATAAATTCGCCGGCGGACTACGAGGAAGCGAAAGCGCGGTTCAGCGCGCAGGCAAGGCCATGAGCGACCATTACTTCGAATTTCGGAAGGTCTGCAAAGCGTTCGGCGATAACGACGTGCTGAAGGACGTGAGCTTCTTCGTGAACCAGGGCGAGACGGCCGTGATTCTTGGCCGCAGCGGCGTGGGGAAATCCGTTTCGCTGAAGCTTCTGCTCGGGTTTCTGCAGCCGGATTCGGGGCAAATCATCGTGGCAGGAAAAGACGTGACGGCATGGAGCGAAAAACAATTTTCCGAAATTCGGCGCCGGGTGACCATGGTTTTTCAGTCCGGAGCGCTGTTCGATTCGCTGACGGTGGAAGAGAATGTGGCTTTCCCGGTGGAGACGCGCGGGGGAGCCGAGGCGCAGGAAAGAGCGCAGCAGACGGTGACGGACCTGATGAAAATGCTGGAAGTTTCGCAATTTGCAGACCGCTTGCCGTCCGACCTGGGCACGGGGATGAAACGCGTGGTAGCGATCGCGCGCGCTCTGGCGGAAAATCCGGACGCGATTCTTTACGACGAGCCGACTACCATGGTGGACCCCATCATGGCGGCGCACGTCAGCGACTTAATTGTTAAATTAAAAGCACAGTTTAAAAAGACCTCCATCGTGGTCACGCATGATACGCATCTCGCGAGAAAACTGGCCGATCGAGTGATATTTCTCGTTGACGGCGGAGTCGGCTTTTTCGGAACTTGGCAGGAGCTGGAAAATTCCAAAGACCCTTTTCTACGGAATTTTTTGGCGCAGGATGAAATGATTCCCGCTCTGGACGCTAGCGCGTGAGCGAGGCTGCTCCAGAGAACGCCAAACCAAAACTTCCCCGGGTGATGGGTTTCTGGGACGTTCTGCTTTTCAACATTGTCACGGTGCTGGGGCCGCGGTGGATTGCAGCGGCGGCGCACAACGGTACTTCTTCCATATCCCTGTGGTTTCTGGCTGCGCTCTTATTTTTCGTACCAACAGCGCTGGTGATCGCGGAGCTTTCCACGCGCTTCCCGCAAGAAGGCGGACTCTACGCCTGGTCGAAAGACGCATTCGGGGAATTTCACGGATTTGTGGCCGGCTGGACTTATTGGATTTA
>JBEKSN010000340.1:0-2658 GCA_049517055.1 Candidatus Acidiferrales bacterium
GTGGCGCGCACGAGCTCTTCAGGAACTTCCAGATGCAGAGCGTCCATGTCCTGGAGAAATGCCTGGACGTATTTTTCGGTGTACTCGCGGATGCTGACTCCGGCGGCTGCGGCCTTCTGGATGATGCGATCGTCCACGTCCGTCAAGTTCATGACCTGAAGCACGCGGTATTTGCGAGATTGAAGGAAACGCCGGAGAACATCCTGAAAGACGAACGTTCGGAAATTCCCAATATGCGCAAAGTCGTACACGGTGGGGCCGCAGGTGTACATGCGAACCTCGCCTTTATGGACTGGATCCAGAGGCTGCAAGCGGTTCGTCAGCGTGTTGTGCAGGTGTATGGCAGTCATTTTAGGGCCGTGCAAGAGTGTAATTCTAACTGACGCATCGGTTTGCAGCAAAGCTCCGTGGAGCGACGAAGTTCCTGTACGCCGTCAGTGTTTGCCCGGATGGATTTAGCGCGGTGGCCAACCTGAACGGATCTAGCCGATATACGACGCGGCGGAAAATCCTCTGGCAGGCGGGTACTGGAACTCCTACGTACAATTTGCGCTTCGAACAGTACCAATAGGCCTTCTGTACCATTTTTTGAAAAATGTGTTCGGTTAGTCTATAGGCAGATTTGGAGGCTCGCGGCGAAAATTGGCGCGGGTTCAAAAGAGAAAAATTATGAAAAAGATAATTCTGCTGGCAGGCATCGCGTTGCTGGCCGGCACGGCGCAGGCGCAGTTCGGCGGCTCACTAAATTCGGCGAGTGGCATGAACGGTTCTCGTTCGACTATCGCAAACAACGTGGCCCCGGCTTCGGCTCCGCAGGCGAATGTGAGCGGGACAAACCCCGGCGAGTTCGTTCCCTCGACTTTTGAAAGTTACCAGCAAGCCGTAGCAACCGGGCAGGAAGAGCTGGACGCGAGGCCACTCCGCTTGGCTGAGGTGGCGCGAATGCTTCAGGCGCGGAGAAAATTGGAAATACAAACGCCCGCACTCATCGCCGAGCAGGACGATGATGGGAACGTCATCATTTCCAGCGGGAAACAGCGGGGAGCCGGCAAGAGCAATTAGCGGAACGATTAAGGATTCAGCTGGACCTGACGGCTGAGAATAGTCACGTCACCTTGTGAATAGGGTGTGGCAGTCAGTGGGCGGGATTTCAGCACGAACATTCCCTCAAGAGGTAAACCATAGCTTAGATCCAGGACGTAGACTTCAACCGGCTTGCCTAAAGGCAACTCAAACTGTACCTCAATGCCTTTCGCAGTCATGGTCAAGCAGCGATACAGATCCCAGCCGTTAAAATAACGAAAGACCCGCGCGGTCTTCTGCGGAATTGGCTGGTCTTGTATGCGGACGTGATCGATTCCCGAATCCGGGGGAAAAAAAACCACGGCCTCGGGCGCACCGCGTTCAGACCGCAGCAGAGCGCGGTAGTGCCGCATTCCTCCCGATTCCGAAGATTCAAGGATGGTGAAGGTGGGTGCGGCAATTTCCAGGTGCGGCGCGTCGGCGAGAAACGCGGGTAGCGTATCCCACGGAAATGAACCTTTGTCTATGCGATGGAAGTTTGTTGCAACTCGAATGGGCTCGGGCAGGCGGCCGGAATCCGTGTAGACCACCCATTGCGATCTGCCGGAATCGGCGTCCTGGCGGTATTGCAGATTGACGTGTTCCGGCGCCTTGGCCGAGTATGCGGGTGCGACAACGGCCGCGAAAACTGCGAGCAGAGTGGCTACGAGCGCCGCGCCGGGAAGAGCAAATCGTGCAAACCCTTTCGGCTCGCGCAAACTGGCCAGCAGGGGCGCGAGCGGCGAAAGCAGCAGCGCAACGAGAAGTGCGATGCCTGCAAGTATGCGGATGCCCAGTCCGTCATAGAGCAAGATCACGTGCCCGAAACCGAGTATCCCAGCCACAAATAAAGGCAAAGCCGCGGAGAGCCAAACGCCATTGCGAGGCTCGCTACTCCGCAACGTAAATGGCAATCCGACCAGCACTGCGATGCACGACGGCACTAGCATGATGTAGGCGATTCCACTGCTTAGCCAAGAAATCACAACCGAAAACAGCGTCCACCAGATCCACACACCGGCCCACAAGCCCCAATAACCGGTACGACTCTCGAAGGCGAGCGACAGGACAGTCACCACGGAAATGGCCAGACACCAGAATGCGATTTGCAGGGGAAGCGGGTGGGCCAGCCAGTTAGTCGGCGTGACGCCGGTAGCATGCAGGATTTTTTGGAGGATTAATGCAAGGACACCGGTGGTAACAAAAATCGCCAGCCAGTTGATGAATCCCCACAGGAGCGCGGAAGGCAGGAGGCGATTTTTAGCTATCAGCCATCCAACTTGAAAAAGCAGAAGAACCAGGGCGACGAGCGCGACCGGAAAGCTCCAACCCGCCGGCCACATGACCACGCCGCGTTCGAAGATATCAAAGTAGACGGCTTCCCTAACCGGTGTGCTGGTGAGGTCGCTATTCGCAAGCGCCAGAATCATTGGGAGCGCGTTATCCCCGTGATGCTGCAAGCTTGCGGGATCGGCATTCGCGAAGTTATCGAGCTGGGTGTGATAGTGGTTCACATCGCCGATAAAGGCAAAGTTAGCGCCCTGGTATCCGGAGGCCTTGAACACGGTAAAATCCGTGTCGTTCGGCAGCTGCTTA
>JBEKSN010000341.1:0-2655 GCA_049517055.1 Candidatus Acidiferrales bacterium
GCACCACGGAAATCCCGCTGCTCTTCCGCCATTTCCTCGTCAAGTACAGCGAGAAATATCAAAAGGCGGCGCCCGATCCATCCAAGCATTTGCTCGAAGCCGCTTTGCGCTATCCCTGGCCCGGCAACCTGCGCGAACTCGAAAACTTCGTCAAGCGCTACGTGATTCTCGAAGATGACGAAGGCAGTTTCCGCGAGCTCCTCGAAATGACCGGGCAGCAGCAGCGCATGGCTCCCCGCGACGAAGCCCCCGTGCCGAAAGAACAGGGTCTCAAGGCTCTCGTGCGCGGCTTGAAGGACGAGGCCGAGATGGAAGCCATCGCCGACGCCCTCGAGAAGACCAACTGGTGCCGCAAAGACGCTGCGAAAATGCTCGGCATCAGTTACAAAGCACTGCTTTACAAGATGCGGCAGTTCAATCTCGATTCAGGCCGCGGCGCGCGCTCTGCCGCCGCCAAAGCCGCCAGGGAAGCCGCAGCAAAAGAGACAGCCGCGAAATCAGCGGAGGCGAAGGAGAGCGCTCCAGTCGCTCGCACTTCCTAAGGTTTCCGTCGTTGTCGGCTCTCGCAATCTTCTCGCTATTGCTTCGCTCGCGGACGAGCGAATCGAGCGGAATTCCGTGAGCCGACGCCTCGCTCAGCTTCCCCAAATGACACAAATAACCTTTTTTCGGTAAAGTACCGTCTAGTCCTATTACCGGCAAACTGTTGCATATCTAGAGCACATTCAAAGAAATAGCACTACCAATACTCCCATTCGTTAGTCTAGTATTCCGCTCCAGAACGAACCTTTCGCGAGTCGGAGCGCGGGAGGATCCGAGGCCTCGACGCCCAGCTGAGATCTCGGAGCAGCGATTCTCCCTGTTTTCAAAGGGTTTGCTCCTTGCGCCGTATTTTGGCCGAACGGTGCCGGGTGAGTTTCAGCTTCGGCCAATGGCGCATTTTCATTATGAAACGTTAGTGACCTTTGGAATGGGGATTGCTACTCTGACTCAACGGGGGAATGCTGTGAACTTCAAACTAGCCTTGGAGGAGCAGCGGGGATGACGGAGCGTCGCATGGCACGCCGGTACGACCTTTCCCTACCGGTAAGCGTCCGCCTGCCGATTAATCGAGAGCCTGGCTCGCACGACGGCCAGACTCGCGATATTTCCACGCGCGGCGTTTACTTCACCATGGAGAAAGACCTTGCTCCCGGCACGGAGGTTGATTTTACTCTCACCCTACCGGCTGAGATAACTCGCGGTACAGAAGTCTTCGTTCGTGCGCATGGGCGCGTTGTCCGCGTTGACCGGCAGAACGAACAACAACACGAAACCGTTGGAGTCGCCGCCGTCATTGAACGCTACGACATTATTCGCGGCGAAGCGTCTCCGAACTAGAATTGCAAACAACATTCCCGGAAGACGAGGCGATTCGCGTGGTTGATTCCTCACTTCGGATCCGGCCTAAGCAAGGTTCTTCGGGCCCTTCCTCTCGCGAGGTTTGGGCCCTTTTTAATTTTGGCCTCCGCGGGATTGTTCATGCCGCGGAAGCGTCGCTCGGCTTCGATTTGTCCCCACCGTTGTCGTAGGGATCCCGAAGGGCCACGTAAAATTTCGCCGCGATATCTTGCAAGACCAGGGTGTCCGGAGTACGCTCTCCCCCATGAAGCCGCGCTAGGGACCCCCGTGATTCGTTAAAGGAGGATGCCATGAAAGTAGCCGACCTGATTGCCAGCCGTCGCGAAGTTTATTTTGTTTCGGAAGAAACCACGGTGCACGAGGCGGCTCGTTATCTCCGCGATCGTCAGGTTCGCGCGGTCGGTGTTTGTGACAAGCAAAGTGTTCTCCTCGGCGTCATTTCTCAAAGCGATGTCTCCGATAAAGTGGCCGCCGAAAACAAGTGTCCCGCGTGGATGCGCGTCTCCGAAATCATGACGCGCCAGCTGGTGAGCGCCACTCCGGAGACCTCGCTCGAAGATTGCTTGCGGTTAATGGAGCAACACGGCATCTATCACTTGGTAGTTTTGGACGGCGAAAAAGGCTATCGCGGAATGATTTCGGTGACCGACCTCCTGCAGCTATTTGCTTCGGACCAGAAAGCCCGCGCCGACATGCTGGAAGCCCTGATTTTTCCACAGCGGTAAGATGAAACTGCATAGGTCGTAATAGCATGAGCTTGGGCCTTCTATCCCGATTCTCTATGTCGCTAACCACCCGCTAAGCGGTAAAACCCAACGGCCGCCAGAGGATTTGGGACCGAACTGGGAAATGCCCTTCCCTAAAGTGCCCAGAATGTTCTAGCAGCCCATCATTGTGCGTGCTGTAATGGTACGTTTACAGATTCTGCGTCGCGGCCTCGTTTGGCTCCTAACCATATGAAAACGGGTTGATTAAATCGGTCAGCCGCCTGTATCATCGGCGCGCGCGAAACGCTGCCGCCCTCGGCGTTTGGCGAGTTATGTGCAAAGCACAAGCGGGGCGCGTACTGCCTCACTCCCTGCAACTGGACATCAATGGCCTCTGCTGCTGAAGCAAGATCTGCCGTTCAAGCGCACCCCGTCGAACTACCACCCGAACACGTGTATTTCGGCCCCTCGGAAACCATGCAGGCCGTGCGCCAGCGCGTGGACCGCGCCGCGAGCCTGAATGTACCCATCCTCATACTCGGCGAAA
>JBEKSN010000342.1:0-2647 GCA_049517055.1 Candidatus Acidiferrales bacterium
GGTTCGTGCCGGCGGTGTAGGTCACGACCAAATTGTCCGAAAGCACGCCGGTCGATTGCGGCGTAAATACGACGTTGAAGGCGCAAGTCGTGTCGTTCAGAACAGTCGCAGTGCAGGAAGAGCTGGCCACGGAGAAGTTGGTCGTGCCGCTCTGAAAACTGGCGCCGACCTGACTGAGCGTCCCGCCGGAATCATTCGTGAGGGTAAAGGCTTGCGAGGCCGTCTTGCCGTCAACCGGCTCGAAGCGGAAATCGGTGGGAACCGGCCCAGCGGGAGGAGTCAACGTCACACCCGTGGCGGGCACGCCGGCGCCACGCAGTTCGAGAAGCCTGTGCGTTCCCTGATCCGCGATGAAAAGATTTCCGTTGGAGTCGAAAGCGAGCTCGCCGGGCGAGGTCAAGCCGCGCGCGGCGGAAGTCATTTTTCCGGTGGTGGCATCGAGCCGCCAAATTTGATCCAGTCCGCCGCCAGGGCCTGAAAAAGACACAAACAAGTTTCCGGCGCCATCCACGACCAGGCCGGTGGGAATAATTCTAGCACCCGCAGGATTCTGGCTTCCGGCAAACCATTGCGAAGGCGAGATCGCCGAAGTGGAAATGGAGCTGGTCTTTGTGTTGATCTCGACGATGGAGCCGGTGTCGGGCGAAGCGGCGAAAACTTTGCTTCCATCCGGAGTGACGCCTACGCTTGCGGGCGACACTACATGGGCAAGAATCTCCAGGACGCCGGGCGAATCGGACGCAGCCGAGTGCAACATCAGCACGGCATTGGCGCCGCGGTCAGCGATATAAAGATTCCCCGCGTGGTCCAGCGCCAGACCTAGAGGCTCGATGAGTTCGAAATTTTGGCGCGGACCGAATCGCCCCACAAGGCCGCGAACGATTCCGGGTTCACTGCTGAAAGCACCCGCGATACTGCGGATGGTTTCGTTCAAAGTATCCGCCACGAAAACCGTGCCATCGGGCGCGAGGGCAACTCCGCTGCGCATCGCTAGCGAATTGAGTTTCAGATCGAATTCCGCTCCGGAGGCTGCGCCGCCATCGCCCAGCGAACCCGCTGCGGCCTGGCCGGCGAACAGCGCGATCGTGCTACCGGCAGAAACCGCTGCTGTCGGATTATTCACCGTGCCGAGCACATTCGACGCGGTCGCCAGAGTGAAGATCCGGTTCCCTTTGTCGGCGTTGGCCAGGTAAACGAGTGCGGATTGGGCGACGTTGGAATTTTCAGCGCTCGCTGCATTCGTTGCGCTTTGGGACTGCGGCTCTACCGCGAGCGAACGCGCAGAAATGTTGGCGGCGACGATGATCGGCGCGTTTGCAGTGGCGGGCGTTTGTGCGGAATTCGCGCCGGTCTGCGCGCGTGGGAGAGCGGACTGCGTGGTGCTCGAATCGGCTTTGACGGAAGACGTCTGCGAGGAGGACAACGCAGGCGTTTTACTCTGCGCGCGAGGCGCCGCTGGTAATTTCAGCGCCGCTGCGAATCCAAGCAGCGTCAACACCGTTACCGCACAAACGATTCGCAGTCCTCGCACCAAGCTCTCTCCTTACGTTCGACGCTTAGGATTCAACTGAAGGCTTTCGGGTTGTGCGCCGCTGCAGCGTACAGCGCTAAATGATAACAGTGATAGACGGCCTGTTGCCAGCGGGCAGCGTTCCTGGTGGCCTGGCGGTAATATCGGTCAGCTGAGGTTACTTTGTAGGGGGCTTGGCGTCGTCCTTGAGCAGGCTTTGGAGTCTTGTTTCGCAGGCGGCGCGATCTACCACGCCGGAGTATGACTCGGCGATCCTGCCTTCGCGGTCAATCAGCACTGTGACCGGCATGGTATCGACGTTGTACAACCTTGCCACGTCCGGGTTGCCGATTACGACGGTGTAGTTCATCTTTTTTTCTTCGATGAAGGCCTTCACAACTTTCCAGCCGTCGTCATCCATGGAAACGCCGATGACGGCCAGCCCGCTGTCCTTGTACTTAGTCTGGTACTCGATGAACCAGGGAATTTCGGTCCCGCATCCGTGACACCAGGTAGCCCAGAAATCCAGCAGCACAACTTTGCCTTTGTAATCTGACAATTTGATGGGAGTGCCTTTTGAATCGTCAAGACTGAAGTCCGGCGCAGCTTTCCGCGAATCGGCCAGCGAGGAGGACGAGACTCTTACGGGCGATATCGCACACACGATCAACAGCGCGGTCGCCGATGCGATTGCTGCAGATGTAGGGCGGAACATTTTTAGATTACCTCCACATTTCGCGATTATCTGACTGCAAATCGGACTCGTCAAGCTCGCTGCCACACATTTTTGACTTTCTTCCGCAAAGATTCGCCCTGCATCGGGATTCACGAATATTACAAATCTCAGCTTTGGAGGAACAATGGCACTTACATTTTCGATTATAGATACTTGGGAAGACGGCAAGCGGGTGCACGTCAGCGGTACAGTCGTAGCGTCGGGAAACTATACGACGTCGGGAGACACTCTGGACCTTTCGGAGGTTCCGCTGATCGCGTCCGACCAGCCGCCGGTGCCGGGAACTGCATGGATGGACGGACTCGCCGGATACGATTACGTTTTCTATCCCGGCGCGGCAATGAACGCAAACAAAGTGAAAGTATTTCAGCAGGGCGCGTCCGCCGGGCCGTTTCCGGAGC
>JBEKSN010000343.1:0-2645 GCA_049517055.1 Candidatus Acidiferrales bacterium
GCGCCACATCATCCTGCATGCTGCCGACGAGAAAAGTACGGTAATGACGAGATCTTTCACTTCCATGCTCATCGTATTACAGTCGCTCGCCGCCATCCGCGGAGATCGCCAGGATTTTTTGACCGGCCTTCACAAGCTCCCCGAGCAATTTGCGGCGCGATTAGGCCAGTTTCAAACCACGGTAAAATCGCTGGTGGAGTCGGCGACATTCGCGGATTATGTCTTCCTCGGCCAAGGTCCGTTCTTTGGGATCGCGCAAGAATCGATGTTAAAGGTGAAGGAAATGTCTTGCTCCTACGCGCAAAGTTTTCACACGCTGGAATTCAGGCACGGACCAAAAGCCATCGTAAGTCCCGAGACTCTGATCACCTTTATCATCAGCGAAACCGGGTTCGACGCTGAGGTTGCCGTCCTGGAAGAAATCAAGGCGCTGGGCGGCACAACGTTGGTGGTCGCAAATACATGCAGCACGGCGATTCGCAAGGCTGCCGACTATACGGTGGAATTGTCTCTTGATATTCCTGAAGCTGCCCGTGCAGCCGCGAGTGTGATCGCCGGGCAACTCCTGGGATTCTACACGGGACTCAAGAAGGGATTGAATCCTGACGAACCTCGCAACTTATCGCGCGTGGTAACGCTGGAGAGCAGAAGTTAATCGAGGTTCGCGAATGTCTCTCGACGTGTGCGTGGTCGGAGAAATCAATCCAGACCTGATTCTTTACGGCTTGCCGAAAGAATTGAAGCCCGAAGAAGAATCCTTGATCGGCGGGTTTCGCCTGACGCTGGGAAGTTCATCGGCGATTTTTGCGCACAATCTTTCGGTACTCGGCACTGGCGTCGGCATGGTTTCAAAAATCGGAGCCGATGCTCTGGGAAAAATGGCGTTCGACTGGCTCGCCTCGGCCGGTGTTGATTTATCTCATGTTTCTTTCACTTCCAGTAAGACATCCACGGGCCTGACCGTCATTCTCACTCAGCCGGAACATCGCTTCATCTTGACTTATCCGGGGACGATGTTTGAACTGAGTTATGTCGATCTCGATCTCGATTATATTTTTTCATCGAGACATTTGCATCTCTCCTCGTACTTCTTGCACAGAGCCCTTCGCCCGAAAATCGTTGATTTGTTTCGCGAAGCCAAAGCCAAGGGCCTTTCGACCTCGCTTGACACCAACGATGATCCCGAAGGCAAGTGGGGCAAAGATTTGCTGGACGTCCTGCCATATATCGATATTTTTTTTCCCAACGAGCGTGAAGCTAAAAAGATCGCCGGCACCGACGACCTGGCGCAAGCGATCGGAAAACTTGCGCAAGCCTGTCAGTTCGTGGTCGTGAAACTGGGCTCCCAGGGAGCTATCGCTCGCAAGGGTTCTGAGGAATGGCGGCGCCAAGGGATGCGAGTGGCGTCAGTGGATTCGGTCGGTGCGGGCGATAGCTTCGATGCCGGCTTCATCCATCGTTTTCTGCAGGGCGCAAGCCCGGCCGAATGTCTTGAATACGCCGACATCGCGGGAGCCTTCTCGACCACTCAGGAAGGCGGAACCGAAGCCTTCAAAGACCGGAACAGCATGGAGCAATTTTTCCACAATCATTTGAACTTGCGTTGAGAGAAACGAATTCGCGCCCGCCGGAAGCTCTATTGTTTCGTGACTTCAATGAGCAGGTCGTCGGAAAAGCTGGCGTTAAGCCGCGCGTTCGGGGCAGTGACAAATCCGAGGTCCTTACCGTTTACGTAGTCCACCACGTGATATTTCCCGGGCGCCAGCCCTCGTAGTTCAATTTCCCCGGCCCAAACATCTGGCTTCGTGTTTTTTCGGTCGGGCGCGAAGAAGGCGTAATACATGGCTCCGTCTTTTTCGATCGCATATCCCTCGGGCACGTCATACCCGTACACGTAAAGATTTTGAAACGTTCCGCGGGAAAGCATTTTGTCGTTGTAGAGACCGATCCACTTTTTCCAGTACTCTTCTTTTTGAGGCGTCAGATATACGTCGCTCAGCTTCGGACCGTAATCGGGCCACGCGAACTTTGTACCGACAACTCCGCCGGTGCCCACGGTAGAAGCAAAATCAGATCCCAAATCTTTTTCATTCCCGTTCGGATTTGCTATGCGGGTCAGCTCGACATGATCTCCATACACTGCAGACTTCGGGCCCAGCAGCGCCTTGTACATTTTCACTCGCTGACGAACCTGTACAGAACCCACGGGATCGGCGGTGACGGCCTGATCGATGTAGCGCAGCCACGCGATACTCGGGGGCGTACCACAGGGACAGCTCTGCGTAACGCTATCCGCCTTCAGCGCTCGCGTCGTTTCAAAAATCGTTTTGTAAATCTCTCCCATGGCATAGACCGAATCGTTCGGCGATTTGTGGTGATGTTTTGGGTTGTAGCACGCGGGCACGCTATAAATATTGTCGAGCTTGTGCCCATCGAAGTCCCAATCTCGAATGAATCTCTCGGTCAGTTGCTTGTAATACGCCTGGACCTCCGGCACCGCAGGGCATAGCGTTGCCAGATTTCGCGTCATGCGAGCGGGCTTGCCGTTTTTGTCCAGGATCAGCCAATCCGGATGTTGTTTCACCACCTCCGAGACGCCGTACGGATGCGATTCGTATCCCGGCCCGCCATCTTCTACTGCCAGT
>JBEKSN010000344.1:0-2642 GCA_049517055.1 Candidatus Acidiferrales bacterium
CCCGTCAGGCATTGCGAGTGCACGCGCACCAGCGGCGCTTTACCGCGTCGCAAATCGCCGCGCTGAATTGCGACGGCCTCTTCGCTCGCCTTGCGCCCGGTAATACCAAATACCGTGAATCGCCCAAAACTTGTAGGCAGTTGCGCCTGCGCGACGAGTCGTGCCCGCGCGACGACTCGAGCCTTCCGCCCTTTACCAGATTGTTTGGCGCGCTTCATGAGAATTGGACATTATAGCAGCCCACGCAAGATTGCACGTTCCTCGGGGTTGCCGCCAAGCTAAGCTCTTGCGCCGGCTCCCGGCCTCGCGTCCGGTGTCGCAGCGCGGCTTCTCTTTACATCGATGCCCGCTTTGGCTAACGTAACGCGAAGGATTCACCGTAGTTTGCGAGCGAAATGGGCACACTTTTCGGCGGACAAGACCTGCTGTTCATTCTGGTGCTGAAGGTTGGATTCGCAGCCTCATTGGCGGCGCTTTTGGTCCGCTTCCGCTCGTTCCGCAGCATGCTTTTCACCGAAGTTCGCGATTCCGACCAAAAAGTGATGTTGATGCTTTTTCTCGCGCCGCCGCTGGCCATCGGCGTTGTATTGCGCCTGGTGGGATATCGTTTCTTCGACCTCACCTTCGAAGGCTCTTTCCTGATGGGCTTGATTGGCGGCCGCGTCGTCGGCTTGCTCGGCGGTTCGCTGATCAGTCTTCCCGCTTTTGGCAATCACGAATGGCTTTCCAGCCCGACGGCGGCCCTGGTGGGTCTTATCGCCGGAATGGTTCGCGAATTGTTGCCGGAAAAAGAAGACGTCTGGCATTTCGGCCCCTTTCTCTTCTTGAGTATCCCCCAATGGATCTGGCGCCTGGTTCGTTACGCCAAGGGAAATTGGGTCATGCTGCCGCTCTTCGCCTGCGCCGCGCTTTCGGTGGGAGAACTCGTGCTGGCAAGCGTCGTTCCGCACAATTGGCTCTTCGACTTTCATCCGCAAAACTGGGGCTACGCGCTCCTGGTCGTGCTTTCTTCGGTGATGTGCGTGGCCATGGCCATAAAAATCTGGAACAACACGCGCATCGAGATGAACCTCGAGCAGAACCAGCAGCTTCTCCTGAAAGCGCGCATGGACGCGCTCACCAGCCAGATCAATCCGCATTTTCTTTTCAACACGCTGAACACGGTTTCTTCGCTCATCCGTTTCGATCCGGACATGGCGCGCGGCGTGGTCTTGAAGCTCTCCAATATTCTGCGCCGCCTCCTGCGCAAGCATGAGACCTTTGTCCCCCTGCGCGAAGAACTCGAATTCATCGACGATTATCTCGACATCGAAGTGATCCGCTTCGGCCGCGACAAGCTGCAAATTTTTAAGGAAATTGACGAGGATGCTCTCGAGGCCTTCGTTCCCAGCATGCTGCTCCAGCCTATGGTGGAAAATTCCATCAAGCACGGCCTCGGCCCTCGTCTGGAGGGAGGAGAAATCCACATTCGCACTCGCCGCGTGGATGGCCGGCTGCTCATCGAAATCGAAGACAACGGAATGGGCATCTCCACCGAGCGGCTCGCCGAAGTTTACGGCGGCGGCATCGGCATCAGCAACGTCCACGAACGCCTGCGCCTGCTCTACGGCGATCAATTCAAAATGGACATCCGCAGCCAGGAAGGCCAGGGCACCCAAATCCACATCAAAATCCCCGAACTAGCTACCGCCGAGCCCTTCGCCGGCCTCCTGGAATAAACGCAGGTTAGATGGGAACGGGAATCGCAGTTAGAAGTGGCCACGCCGCCCAAACCGGCTCTTTTTGCCTTGTGGGTCGTGGCTTCAGCCACGACATACCCGCTGCAAGTCCGAGCCGGCTTTAGCCGCTGAAAGTTCCCCCTTCGCACGCCCTCGCCCATTCCGCCCGCTCATCACCTTGTCATCCCGAGCGAAGCATCGCGCGCTTTTTCTTTCCCTCCGCGCAGCGGAGGGCGCGATGCACAGAGAGGGATCTGCTGTTCGCTTTGCTTCCGTTCGCTGCCGCTTACTTCACTTCCGCCGGCGTCGCCGTGGCCGGCCCTTCGCCTACGATCTCCAGCACCGCCTCCGAATCCTTCGCGCCATCGTAGTGAATCTGTTTCCCGAAATGAGTGATGAAGCTCCCCGCCGGCATGGGAACCGTCTTGTCCGGATCGAATTTCGCTCCCGTGCCCACCCACCAAGTCCCCGAGATCACTGTGATGAACCGGTCGTTCGGATGCCAGTGCGGGTGGCTCATGTGATTCGGCGTCCACTTCATCAGCACCACGTACAGACCCGGCTTCGAAGGATCTCCCGCCATCACCGCTCCCAGCGGATCGTCCTTCCACGGAATCTGGTCCGGTAATTTGTAGGCCAGCACCTTCGGATCGAGATCCTTGGCACTCGGCGTCGGTGCCTGCGCCGACCCGCTCGACACCATTCCCACAAACATCGCAGCGATTACCGCCGCCGCCCCGCACTGCCACACACGAAAAATCGCCATGACTCCTCCGTGCATCCCGAAGTTTTTCGCCCGCCAAACCGCATCATCTCACAATCCTATTTGTCACCGCGGCCTACTCCGCAGCCGCGCTCGCCGCGACTATGGCCGCCGCCATTGCGAGCTTGTGATCGTTGTTCCATGGCGGCCCAACGTGCCTC
>JBEKSN010000345.1:0-2633 GCA_049517055.1 Candidatus Acidiferrales bacterium
GCCTCAGGACAAGCCGGCGCTACGAAAACCGGGCATGGGCGCGGGCGACGCCAAGGACATGGATCGCCGCTAGGAATAGCGGAGCCAGCGGAACATTTCGACGAGGGAGGGGCGCTTGCCGTACATCAGGATTCCGACGCGATAGATTTTTGCGGAGGCGTAGATCGAGCCAATGGTGGTGAGAAAGAGCAGAGCCAGAGCAAGGACGATCTGCCACGCGGGCGGCGTCTGCAACGAAATGCGCAGAGACATCAGCACAGGCGAAAAGAACGGAATCTCAGAGAGAACGACGGACGTGGTGGAAGTGGGATCGTTGAGGACCACGCTGTAAATCACCATACAGAAAACCAGCGGAGCCATAGCGACCCATTGCAATTGCTGGGCGTCCTGGTCGTTGGAGCAGGCCGAGCCGATTGCGGCAAACATCGCGGAATACAGAAAATATCCGCCGAAGAAAAAGATGCCGGCGTAGAGTACGAGGGAAATCGGAATGTGAACTCCGGACAAAGCCGAGCCCTGACCCATGCCAGCGGCGGCCAAAGCGCCATAGGTAAAAAGCAAGGCGGTGGAAATCATCCAGATGGCGAATTGGGTAAACGCGGCTGCCGCCACGCCCAGGATTTTTCCGCAGAGAAGCTCGAAGGGGCTCACGGCGGAGATTAGGACTTCCATGGTTCGCGTGGTTTTTTCTTCGAGCACGGAGCGCATGGTAATGATGCCGTACATGAGCAGCGCGGTGTAAAGCAGTATCACCAGAGCGATGGCGACGCCGATGCTCTGTCCTTTTTCCACGGACTCACCGGTTTCGCTGACCTTGAGGAGTTTGAGGTCCGTGCCGCGGAGAATTTCTTTGATGTCGTCCAAGTGGACGCCGCGATCGCTGAGCCTGGCCGAAATTACCGCCTGATCGACGGCGCCCGAAAGAGGGCCGATGAGAGCGAAATTATCGGGATTGCGCATGTGCAGCTCGAACGATTGGGTTGGGGCCGCGGGAATCCAGAGGTAGGCGTCGATCTTCTCGGAATTGATACGCGAACGCAGGTCCTGCTGAACGGTGTCGGGAGATGCAGGGTGAACGATGGTTTCCACGATGGTGAATTCCGGCTGGCCATTTTCGAGCTTGGCATCCAGGTTGTGAGTGATGGGCTGCGCGAGGGTGCCGGAATTGTCCACGATCACGAGGCGCATGGTCTGGGTGGGCTTGTGGTTCACCAGAAATATAATCAGCAAGCAGAAGGCCACGCCAATCAGCGGCACGATGACGGTTCCGATGATGAAGCCCTTGGTTTTTACGCGAGTCAAATACTCGCGCTTGATGATGAGGCGAAGTTTACGCACGGGTAGTCCTATCGATAAAGATTTCGTTCAGCGAGGGCTCGAGAAGCTCGAAGCGCGTGATGGAGACGTTCGCTTGCACGGCAGCTTTCAAGATTTCCTGCGGGTCGGCGCCAGGCTTCAGCTTGGCTTCCACACCGTTTCCGAGGCGCGTTATGTTGACGATGGAGGGATTGCTTAGAAAATTTTCGCTGCCCGTAAACTCGATGTGCAGGGTGTTCTTGCCGTAGGACTGCTTGATGGCGCGGAGCTCGCCGTCGAGGACGTTGCGGCCTTTGTCGATCAGGCAAATCGAATCGCACATTCTCTCGACCTGTTCCATGCGGTGTGTGGAGAGAACGATGGTGGAGCCTTTTGAGCGCATCTCGAGCATGATTTCTTCGACCGTGGCGGCGTTTACGGGATCGAGGCCGGAGAAGGGTTCGTCCAGAATCACGAGCGGCGGCTTGTGGATCACCGCGGTGATAAACTGCACTTTTTGCTGCATGCCCTTGGAGAGGTCTACGAGTTTTTTTCCGGACCACTCGGCCAATCCGAGGCGGTCGAGCCATTCCGTGGCGCGGCGGCCCGCTTCCTCTTCGGTGAGACCGTGAAGCGCGGCGAGGAAAACGATGATGTCGAGGACTTTCATGCGTGGATAAAGGCCACGCTCTTCGGGGAGATAGCCGATTAAATCGCGCGTGCGGTCATTGACGGGCTGATCGAGGACCTTAATCGAGCCTTCGTCCGGGACCAGGATGTTCATGATCATGCGAATGGTGGTGGTCTTGCCGGCTCCGTTGGGGCCCAACAGGCCGAGAATGGCTCCCTGGCGAACGCGCAGGTTGACGCCGTTGACGGCGGTTACGGAGTCATAGGATTTGGTGACGTTTTCGAGTGTGATAGCGTCCATATTGTTGGCGGTCAATCCTGATACGCAGTGGGAGCGCGAAATATTACCTGAAGTTCGAGGCGGCTGCATGATTTATTTCATGCTTTTAGAATCAATTGCTTACGGAGCGGGAGGCCGAACTTGGAAGTGACCGAGCGGGATGACGGCGAGGCACCGTCGAGCGTTTGAACGTACCGATGGCGGCTGTTAGAATCTTGACGGGCGAAACCCGCCGCACGAAGCGAGTTTCCATTGCGGATGTGGCGCGCGCGCAAGCAATCAAGGCGCTCGGTATTTGAGAGATAGTTGCGGAGGCGGGTGAAACGCTATGCCGGACATTAAAGCAATTCAATCGGAGATGCGCGACAGTAAGATTGATGGCTGGCTTTTTTACGATCATCACCATCGCGACCCGATTGCGGCGAAC
>JBEKSN010000346.1:0-2622 GCA_049517055.1 Candidatus Acidiferrales bacterium
CGAGAGGAAATTGATGAAATGGCTGTTGCCGCCAAATATTTCGGGCCAGCTAACCCATCCGCCAACGATGGAAAGCGCCGCCAAAATCACCAGCGGGACCAGCATGGATTTGGGTGATTCGTGAATGTGATGCTCGGCTTCGTGATCCACGCGCGACGTTCCGTGAAAAGTCATGAAAATCAGGCGAAACATGTAAAACGCGGTCATGCCCGCAGTGAAATATCCGATGGCCCAGAGCAGCGCGTCCTTCTCATACGCCTTTCCGAGAATTAAATCTTTACTGATGAACCCGGCGAACGGGAAAATTCCGGCAATGGCCAGCGCGGCGATGAGCATGGTCCAATACGTGATCGGAATCTTTTTCGACAGCGCGCCCATTTTCCGCATGTCCTGCTCGCCCGAAACCGCGTGGATCACGCTGCCGGCTGCGAGGAAGAGCAAGCCTTTGAAAAACGCATGCGTCATTAAGTGGAAAATTCCGGCGGTGAATGCCCCCACACCGCAGGCCAGAAACATGTAACCGAGCTGCGACACGGTGGAATAGGCCAAAACTTTTTTGATGTCGTTTTGCACCACGCCCATCGAAGCTGCAAAAAGCGCGGTTACCGCGCCGACCAGAGCCACCACTCCCATCGCTTTCGGCGAAAGCTGATAAATCGCGTTGGTGCGCACAACCATATAGACGCCCGCGGTGACCATGGTTGCGGCGTGAATTAGCGCGCTCACCGGTGTGGGGCCTTCCATAGCGTCAGGCAGCCAGACGTAAAGAGGAATCTGCGCCGATTTTCCGGTCGCGCCCACAAAGAAAAGTAGTGCAATTGCCGTGATCCGAGGATCTCCGATCGCGAATCCGCCTGCTGCCAGCGCCGGTCCAATGTCCGTGAATCGAATGGTGCCAAGTAAAGCTGAGGTCAGAAAAATACCCAGAAGGAAACCCGCGTCACCGACGCGGTTGACGATGAAAGCCTTCTTGCCGGCATCCGATGCCGATTTTTTGTGGAAATAGAATCCGATCAAAAGGTAGCTGCAGGTGCCCACGCCTTCCCAGCCAACGAAAAGCAGCAGGAGGTTATTCGCCAGCACCAGCATGAGCATGGAAAACATGAACAAGTTCAGGTAACCGAAGAAGCGGTAGTAGCCGCCCTCGTGCGCCATATAGCCGGTGGAGTAAATGTGAATCAGAAATCCGACGCCGGTGACGACGAGGATCATTACGCAGGACAGCGGATCGATCTGGAATCCCCAGTCGGCGACAAACTTCGCGAGCCGGCCGTCGAGCATGTGATACGGAACGGCGGGAATCCACTCGAATAAAACCTTGGTCGCGACTCGCGCGGCCGAAGGCTTCGCAACAATCTGGAAGAAAGCCCCGACGGAAAAGATGAATGAAACGAAGACGCTACCCGAACACAGCCAGCTCACGATGTTATTGCTAAGCCGCCGGCCATAGAAAAGCATCACCGCCGCTGTGATCAGCGGGAACATTGGGATCAGCCATATATGGTCGAGAAAAAATGGCTGTGCGTTCATGCGGCGTCCTTCACCATTTCAGCATGTCCATTTCGTCGGCGAGCAGCGTCTCGCGGTTGCGGAAAAATGCCAGGATGATGCCGAGCCCCACAGCGGCTTCCGCGGCTGCGTCGGTGATCACGAATATCGCGAAGACCTGGCCATCCACAGTGCCGAACATGTGCGAAAAGGCGACCAGATTGATATTCACTGCGTTCAGGATGAGTTCGATGGACATTAAAATAATGATCACGTTGCGCCGCGTCAGCACGCCGATCACCCCGATGGTGAACAGCGCCAGGCTGAGCCAAAGATATTGATCCACCGGAACCATCACGCCCTCCGCTTCGCCATCACCACCGCGCCAATCATCGCGACCAGCAGCAAAATTGACGCAATTTCGAAAGGCAGCATGAAGTGGCCAAAAAGCGCGTCAGCGACTGCTTCTGTATTCTTCGGCAAAATCTCCGGGACGCTGGCCTGCGGGAATAGCGATTTTTGGCCCATCTTTATCGCGAGAAATATCTGCGCTCCCAACGCCAGCGCCAGCACTCCCGCCACAAATCGCTGCCGGTTAAACTGATACTGCAACAGCGAAACGTCCAGATTTACCAGCATGATCACGAAAATGAAAAGAACCATGATCCCGCCGACATACAGGATCACTTGCACGATGAAAAGAAATTCAGCCTGAAGCAGCAGAAAAACTCCGGCCGTGGCCAGCAGCGTGGTGATCAAATAAACCGCGCCATGCACGACGTTTCGCCGCGTCACCATCAAGATCGCGGAGCCCACCGCGAGCGCGGAGAAGAAATAGAACAAAATTGAGTTCAAGACCATTTATTCGCCTTCCGCCACAGGCACCGCGCTGTCGACTTGGTCGTTCTTCGCGAGCCACATGGCCACTGCCAGCGTCACTACGATCGCGAGAATGCTCGTTATCCTCAAACTCCAACCCCATTCCCGGCTGATCAGCAGCGCCGTCGCCATGGTGATCAAGTTAACGAGCGCCAGCGGGATCAGAAATCGCCACCCAAGACGCATCAATTGATCGAAGCGGTACCGCGGAAACGTAAACCGAAACCACAAAAAGCAGTAAAGGTAGGCGAACAC
>JBEKSN010000347.1:0-2592 GCA_049517055.1 Candidatus Acidiferrales bacterium
TTTTCCTTTTCTCCGCCCAGGTCTTGCAGTACCCCCGGTTAGACGCGGGCGCGCTGCACAGGTTTGCTTCGGGTGGCGACGATCGCAAACACCGATTATACCATTCGACCTTCAGTTTCGCTTCGCTTGAATCCACCCGAGTGTATTTTGATGACACCGCACTCTTTTCCGTCGGAGGACGCTGAAAACAGCGTTCGACCGATCATAAAAAATGAATCTCCACGATAAACCCGATGGCAGACTATGCCGAAGTACTCGGTAATTATCGTTTATTACCGAAATTGGTATATGGAGATTACATTTTATAATATTCCACGCGTTCTGTGGTCTTGGGCACTGTGCGTAACGTCTTTTTATTCAGTAAAATTCGTGCTTGCCGATTCGTTCCAATACTGGTATATAGCGTGCACGTATTTTGGACAGCGGTTGACCATAAGAAATTAGAAGCGCTAGTTGCACCAAAGTTTCCTCGGGGTGGGGGACTAAAGCGTGCGGCAAGTTTTATTTGGCTTTTCCCTTCTCAATCTGATCCACGACAGGTATGGCGTAGTTTGTTCCGCTGACGCTCCATCGTCTTGCAAAGGTCCACATTGCCAAATCAACCAGGAGGGACTGTGAGCTCTTTTCTATCAGCAATTTCACGAGGAATGTTGCGGTCATTTCTTATGATGGCGATTGTCTTAGGGTTTGCTGGACTTGCCTGGCCACAGGCCGAGACCGGACAGATAAATGGGACCGTCACAGATCCTTCTGGCGGAGTCGTCTCCAACGTCACGGTCACGATTCGAAACGCGGGCACTGGCGCTGTGCGCCTGGAGACATCCGATAGTAAAGGCTACTACGCGGCTACGAATCTTCAGCCGGCGGAATACGTGGTAACGGTCGAAGTTACCGGGTTCCAGAAGCAGCAAAAGGCGGTCACGCTGGCGGTGGGAGGAACGATAGGCCTGAACTTTACTCTGACGCTTGGCAGTTCCTCGACCACGGTCGAAGTGAACGCCGCGGCGGCCTCTGATATCAATACGGAAACTCCCACAATCTCGACCAACATCACACAGGAAATGGTGACCGAGCTACCCAGCCTGACGCGCGATCCCTACGACTTTGTGGTTGCCGCGGGATCAGTGAATCAAGGTGGCTCCATGGGGCGCGGAGTAAACGTTTCCATCAATGGCCAACGTGATTCCGATACGAACGTTCTGCTCGATGGCGCTGCGAACAACGACGAATTTGACGCGACTGTGGGACAGGCTGTTCCACTAGATTCGGTGCAAGAATTCTCCGTGATGACAACCAACTGGAGTGCCCAGTACGGACGTGCAACCAGTGGCGTGGTCAACCTCGTAACCAAGTCAGGCTCAAACGATTTCCACGGTACGTTGTACGAATTCAACCGTGTTTCCGCTCTCGGATCCAATGGCTACTTTAACGATGCACTTGGTCTGCCTAAGCCCGTCTATGTGCGGAACGACTTTGGCGGTTCGGTGGGTGGCCCGATCAAGAAAGAAAAGCTGTTCTTCTTTGCCAACCCGGAGTGGAACCGGACTCGGAGCAGCGCGAATCAAACGGGTCTCATCCCCGACCCGGCCTTCATAGCGGCGAGCGATCCTAACACGGTCTCGACTTTTGCGGCGACACCTCCAGTGGGCTCGAATGTCAAAGTGGGGCCGTCGTTCACTGCCTCTCAACTGGGGGTCTCGACGACGCCCATTTGTCCCTCTGCGCCTAGCACGGTGGCTTGCTATTCAGCCAATGCCCCCCTGATGGATTACTACACATACCAGGCACCAGGAGATTCCGGCGCCGGTGCACCGACCAACTGGTACAACATCGTGGGCCGCATCGACTACAATTACAGCGACCATACCTCCTTGTATGTTCGCTACGGCATTCAAAACGAGGTCGATTTTCCCGGCTTCGTCAGCACCAGCCCCTATGAGGGCTACAACAGCGGCCAAAATATACGTAACCAGAATATTTTGCTTTCGTTGACTAAGGTATTTTCACCCCGTTGGGTTAGCCAGTCGAAGTTCGTCTTTAATCGGCTGAACCTGCTCCAACCTCTTGGGACTGCTCCTGTTGGCCCTACGCTGTACTTGGACTCACAGTTCGGGGCAAGTACCCTTGTTACTCCGACTTTCGGCACACAGGCCGTTGCTTTCCCCGGCTACAACGAGTTCACTCCGGGATCGGCCATTCCGTTTGGCGGCCCTCAGAACTTTTACGAAGCCTACCAAGATATGAGTTACTCCCACGGCTCAAATACTTGGCGCTTTGGGGGCAGCTACACGTTCTTGCAGGACAATCGCTCCTTCGGCGCTTATGAGGAGGCAACCGAAATCCTCAACCAAAATGGCAACGCGCTGGCCGGCTTCCAGAACCTGTTAGGCGGGCAGCTCTATCAATTCCAGGCTGCCGTTAATCCACAGGGCAATTTACCGTGCACACAGACAAACGGAATTCCCAACGTCACTCCCCAGTGCTCAGTGCAACTCCCGGTTTCGCCGCCGAACTTCAGCCGCAGCAACCGCTATAACGAACTTGCGGTTTATGGCATGGACGAATGGAAAGTTAGCCGCCGAATCAAGGTCA
>JBEKSN010000348.1:0-2588 GCA_049517055.1 Candidatus Acidiferrales bacterium
CATAAATGGACAGACTCTGGATCCCCGCATTCGCATTGACCCCTGAAATAAATGAAGGAAACTGAAAGGCTGTGTTTGAGCGCGGGTAAAGGCCGGTTCAAGCGAGGATGGGGAAGAGGCTGGTCGCTTGCGGGGGAATTGGGCGCGCGAGAGACGGCGCTGCGAAATCCGTGACGCGGCCGATCAAGTCGTAGTCCTTTGCCTCGGTGATCTCGATTGTGGCGAGCGTGCCGGGCGCGGGGAGATCGGCGGCGTCATTCACGCCTTCGAATTCGGTGATGTAAACCTTGCCGTCGATGTCGGGGGCCATTCCTTGCAGGCGCGCCTCCCAGACGAGGTCGGTGTCTTTCGAAGGGCCTTCCAGCATCACCTGCAGGCGCTGGCCTACCCGTTTTTTCAAATTGCGCGCGGAGATTTTTTTCTGGATGGACATCAGAGTGTCGCGGCGGCGCGCGATTGTTTTCTCGTTGACCTTGTTATCGAGCCCGAAACTTTGCGAGGTGTCTTCGTCGGAGTAGGAGAAGACACCCATCCAATCGAACTCTGCGGCGCGCACGAAATCGCAAAGCTCGCGAAAATCGCTTTCGGTTTCGCCGGGGAAACCGACGATGAACGACGTGCGAATCGAAACGCCGGGAATGGCCTTGCGCGCTTTTTCCAGCATTTTCAGGAAGGCGTCGCCGTTCGAACCGCGCTTCATGCGCGCGAGAACGTTGCGGCTGGCGTGCTGCAGCGGGACGTCGAGATATTTCGCCAGGCGCGGATGAGCAGCGATGGTGTCGAGCAGACGCGGTGTGATGCGATTCGGATAGCAATAGAGGAAGCGCACCCAGTGCAGATCTTCTACTTGCGCGAGGCGTTCGAGGAGTGTGGAGAGACCGTCGCGCAGGCCCAAATCTTCGCCGTAGAAAGTGGTGTCCTGGCCGATGAGCGAAATTTCGCGCACGCCCGCGGCGGCCAAATTTTCGGCTTCGCGCACGACCGATTCAAAACGGCGGCTGCGGAATTTTCCGCGAAGCTGCGGGATCACGCAGAAAGTGCACGGATGGTCGCAGCCTTCGTTTATTTTGATGTAAGCGGCGTGGCGCGGCGTGGCGAGAATGCGGGGCGTCAGGTCGTGATAAAGATAAGTAGGCAGCTGCGCCGATGCGGCGTCGGGCGGGCGCAGTTCACCTTCGCACGCTTCCAAAATTTTTTCGATTTCACCGGTACCGATGACGGCGTCCACTTCGGGAATTTGCTCGCGGATTTCGTTGCGGTAGCGCTCCACCATGCATCCGGCGACGATTAATTTCTGCGCGCGGCCGAATTTCTTGTACTCGGCCATTTCCAGGATGGACTGCACGGATTCCTGCTGCGCCGGAGCGATGAAGCTGCACGTATTCACTACCAGGACGTCGGCATCACCGGCGCGGGGCGTGATTTCATAACCTGAGCGCGCGAGAATACCCATCATCACCTCGCTGTCCACGAGGTTCTTCGGGCATCCCAGGCTGACGAATCCGACCTTCGGCATAACTGTGGAATCCTTCAGGCAGCTTCCAAACAGGTAATTCTACCATGGAGAACAGCGTGGCGACTGATGAGCTTCGCGCGGAGGCGGATCAGTTTTCGATTATCGCGTTAATCATGACCTGCGTCTTCCGATTGCTGGTTCTGAACTCGGCCTTGGACCGTCGCACGTCTCGGGCCGTAGCGAATCATCAGCAGGTCACCCTTTCTGTGCGAGGGGGAATCTTCTGAAACGGGGAAATCCTCTGAGACGACCCAGTATTCCAGTCCGAACTCGTCCGCGTAAATATCGCAAATGACGTTTATTTCAGAAACGCTCCCGATGCTGCGCGAGAACACCGTCGGAAACTTGAACCGATGTAGAGAAATCCTGTGCTTTGGCGTGACTTCGAGGGTATCTAGAAGGTCGTTTCGAGAGCCCTGGGAGCAGGTCAGAATGTCCTCGGCGCAATAATACAGAGCGAGTATTTTCCAATCCTTCAGTTCTAAACGTTCGTCTGAGCCAAGAACTTGAACCACTTGCGCAGTGTCGGACTTACGCGGAATAAGGGGTTTGAGATACTGGCCGTAAATCTTCATTCCATTGATTTCATTGGGGTAGGGGTTAGGCGAAGTGACGTAGAGGGTACACGCAAGTATCGCTGCGATGATTGGGATTGCGAAGTGCTTCACGTCAATCCTCTCCTGTTCGCGATTCTAGCCTGAAACGAAACAATTGACCCCTAAATGGTGTGTCCCAAGCAGACCAAGTGCCTGATAAGTCGGACATCGGAAACTGACCCTCTACTTCGGCCATACAGACTCCAGATTGGCGTTAACAGGACGCCCGTCATTTCCGCGGCGAGCGGACGGTTTCGCGGATGGCATGCAGGAGCGAGGACATTTGCTCGACTGGGGCGGCGTGATTGCCGAAGCGGGCGGATTGATAAAGCTCGGTGAGCTGGGCGACGGGGCCGGAAAGATCGGCGGCGGGGATAGCGGAGGCAAATTCCAGCGCCGTTTGCGACGGGGCTTTCTTCCATCCGCGTTTTTCGAGCAGGCGGAGCATTTCGCGATATTCCAGAGCTGCGAGCGAA
>JBEKSN010000349.1:0-2577 GCA_049517055.1 Candidatus Acidiferrales bacterium
ACCCACCACGTTGCCAAACTGACCTTCTGGGGAGTGCGCGGCTCGACGCCGACGCTCGAGCGCGATACCTGGCGCTATGGCGGCAATACGCCTTGTCTTGAGCTAATAGCCCCGGACGGTACGCGGTTTGTTCTGGACTGTGGAACGGGATTGCGAATGCTGGGGAACCGCTGGACGAAGGCGCACGGCGGCCAGGGCATCGATGCCCACATTCTTGTTACGCATTACCACTGGGACCACATCCAAGGCATTCCGTTCTTCAACCCCTTCTTTCAGTCACAGAATCGCTTCCATTTCTATAGTTTCCAGTCGAAATATCTGGGGCCCGACAGTCTTCGCCAAGTGATTGAAGCGCAGCTCGCCAAACCGTATTTTCCGGTTGAAATTAGCCTGATGACGGCGGCCCGCGAATTTCATGAAATCACCGGTGGCGACAAATGGGAAATCAACGGCACCCAAATCACTGCCAGATTTTTGAACCACCCGCAAGGATGCTTGGGCTATCGCGTAGAGACATCGGGGGGCTCGGTGGTCTATGCCACCGACAATGAGCCGGGTGTGGCGGAATTTGACCAGAATCTTCGGCAACTCGCTCAGGATGCGGATGTGTTGATATACGACTCACAATATTCCCCGGAGCAGCTCGCCTCGGAGCGCAAAGGCTGGGGCCATTCGAGCTGGCTGGAAGGCGTGAAGATTGCACGCGAAGCGAAAGTAAGAAACCTGGTCCTCTTTCACCACGACCCAGATTCAATCGACAAGACCGTGGATGGCTTCCTTTCCGCGGCGCGGCAGGAATTCCCCGCTACCTGGGCGGCCACCGAGGGAATGTCCATCACCATGAGCGAGCGCGGCATAAATGTGGAGATGCGCGAGTCACGCGGGGGGCAGCGACGCCGGTTACGTTTTACCGCGACTGTCAGTGGACAATCTGACGACGGTAAGCCGTTCGAGGAGAAAGCTACTGTACGAGATTTGAGCCTGCAAGGGGCTTACCTCTGTTTGAACAACCGGCCAAAGTTGCAGTCGGAAGTGCGCGTGGTGATCGAAGCCACCGGGGATCCTGCGGCCTCCAGTATTCTTTCCTTGCGCGGAACCGTAGTTCATTTCGACGCGGGCCGCGAAAAAACTCAGAACGGCGTGGGCGTAGTTTTCATTGACGACTCGGATCCCGCGCGCCCGCACGATTGAACTAGTGGCCCCATTGGCTGCGATCACCATTGCCGTATCGCGCAGAGGGGTATGCTGCAGGTCCTGTAAAACCGGTAGAATTTGGGCGGACTGTAATCTGGCTACGCCTTACTCGGTTTCTTTTAGCTTCGAAAGTTGTGCATCGAGGTCGGCCAGAGCGCGGCTGAGCTGTTCGCGATAGCGCGCGTCCTGGATGGATTGCAGCTGCTTTTCAACGCGAGCTCGCGATAGAAGAAGTATTTCCTTCTGGCGCCGAATTTCAACCTGCGTCTGAGTTAACTGTCTCTTATGTGCACGGTTCTCTTTGGATTCAAACTCCTGAACCTGACCTTCCACGGCCTTGCTTTCCCATCCTCGCGCCATGTGTAGATTTTATGTTGCTCACCGTGGAGGGCAGCAAGATATTTTCAGTCAATTTCGCCTAGGAAAACAGCAGGCTTCGGTGAAGTTTCGGGACCTTCCAGTTTTGTGGGAAATCTCGAGTCCTCCACTGCACGTGCCTAACGCCTACAGGGACACCTCTAAGAATCTGCTGTAATTACCGTATGGCTCGCGGGGCTTATCTGAGGCACGGTAAAAGGTCTTTTGAAATTGAACCTCGGGGAGCCAATTCATATGAACACAATCAAGGTCTTGATAGCGGACGACCACGACTTAATGCGGCGAGGAATCAAATCGATCATTGACACGAAGAAGGGTTGGGAAATTTGTGGAGAGGCGCAGACGGGTGTGCAAGCAGTGGCTAAAGCGAAGGAACTCAAACCGGACATTGCGATTTTGGACATCACCATGCCGGAATTGAACGGTTTGGAAGCAGCCAAGAGAATCCAAAAAGTGTCGGAGAAAACCGAGATCCTGATGTTGTCGATGCACTATTCGGACCAGCTCATCCGCGACGTGATTGAAGCCGGCATACGAGGCTACATCGTCAAGTCCGATTCGGACCGCGATCTGTCCATCGCTCTAGACAACCTGGCTAATCACAAACCGTTCTTCGCCCCGCGCGTGACCGAGGTGATTCTCAATTCGAGCAGCGGAAGTATTTCTCCAAGGACGGAAGGGCCGAGGAGTCGAATTACGACCCGCGAACGAGAAATCATTCAGCTTCTTTCCGAGGGCAAGAGCAGCAAGGAAGTAGCAGCGTTTCTGAATATCAGCGTAAAGACCGCCGAGACTCATCGCGCTAACATCATGCGCAAGCTTCAAATGCATACAGTAAGTGAACTGGTCCGTTATGCGGTGCGCAATCGAATCATCGAAGCTTAACTAAGGACGAGGGAAGTAGAAATCTTTGCCGAAAGGCCCGGAGCCTCCGACCCTTCGGCGATCACTCTTGTTTATTGCAGAATCCAATCGATGGGCTTTTCAAGGAACTCGAAGTCGCAT
>JBEKSN010000350.1:0-2556 GCA_049517055.1 Candidatus Acidiferrales bacterium
AGCGGCTCATTCAAGTCTTTTCGGGCAGCCTTCAGAGCGGGGGCCAGGCCAAAGAGCAGCGCAGTAACGATCGCTACGCCCAGCGTGAAGACTAGAACTGTTGTATTCAGCCGGATGACTGCTTCCGAGGAATAATGTCCTGCGGCACGAGCGCCACGATGAATTTCAAACCGACCCATGCCAGCAACGTTCCCAGTAGTGCGCCGCTCAGCGCCAGAATTAAGCTCTCCACCAGAAGCTGGCTGATCAAACGGCTACGGTTCGCGCCAAGCGCGGAGCGAATGGCGAATTCTTTTTCACGCGTTGTGGCTCTAGCGAGAAGAAGATTTGCCACGTTTCCGCAACCGATCAATAGGAGCAGCCCTACCGCGGCAAGCACGATGTAAAGAGTTTTACTGAATTGCCCGACGACCATGTCCGCCAGGGAGCGAATTTCGACCGTAAAGTGTTTTGGGTAATCCTTCGGGTAAACGGTTGCGAGCTGGTTGGCCACCACGGTCAAATCTGCTTCGGCTTGTTTTACCGAAACACCCTGTTTTAAGTGGCCCAAGAGAAACCAATGACGCGTGAAAGCCCCGGATCGGTCCCTGGCCTCAGAAGTGCGGCTGGGTTTATCGGGAATCCACACATCAGCATCGCCCCATGAGAAGCGCGGGGGCATGATGCCGATCAGCATTCGCGACGTGCCATTCAGGACGAAATTCTTGTTCAGGATAGCTGGATCGGCGCCAAAGTCTTTGACCCAGGTCTTGTAGCGCAGAACGAAAACGGGAGGCGCGCCCGGCTCATAGTCCGCCGGCTGCATCACACGGCCTAGCAACGGCGGCATGCCGAAAAATTCAAAGGTCCCGGGCGTGACGTAATCTCCCTCGAAACGCAGCGTGCCCTCGCCGGCTCGATAGAGGAGATCCACACTGTCGTCGCCGATTGCACGGTCGAATACATGATTCTGCGCTGCGTAATCCAGAAATTCCGGCCCGCTGAAGTCGCCGCGCCCGCCAGGCTCAGCTCTCTCCGTGTCGTGGATCTGTATGGCCATGAAGCGTTGCGCATCGGGGTAAGGAAACGGCTCCATCAGAATGTTTTCGATAACGCTGAAAATCGCGGTAGAGGCTCCAATTCCCAGAGCCAGGGTGAGGACTGCCACGAGGGCGAAGCCGGGTGCCTTCCTTAAAGTCCTGAGTGCATACCGGATATCCTGTGCGAGTGTTTCCATATAGCCTTTCGTGGGGTTTTCCCCTGCCGCAAAGACGTATTGAAACATAAATTGTTCGACGCAGGCGCGCCAAATAGGTTGTTTGGCCCGGCATCCGCCGGAGGACTAAAGTGCTGCCGGTGGCCGGGGGAGACGAGCCAGTTTGCGGATTCTTCCCGCCGGTGCGAGAATACGTTCATGAAAAAACTGTCTATGATGGTAGTAAGCATATTGGCGGCGACGATGCTGCTGGACGGGTGTGCCAGCTCACGGCGGACGTCAACATCTAGCCCTTCCGCAGCTCCGCCACAGCCCCTCGAGCTCCAAACGGATAAAGACAAAGCCAGCTACGCCCTTGGCATGAATATGGGGAAGGGCCTGCAAAAGGACGCTGTAGACATTGACCCGAATATCTTTGCACTAGGATTAAAAGACGGATTGGCGGGCGGCAAGACGCTGATGACCGAAGAAGAAGCGACGGCGGCGATAAACGTACTCAAGGCGGAAGTGAAGAAAAAACAGGAGGCAAAGATGCAGCTAGCCGGAGATGCAAACAAGAAAGAAGGCGACGCATTTTTGGCCGCCAACAAGACGAAAGAAGGTGTGGTTACGCTACCGAGCGGCCTGCAATACAAAATTTTGACCGCAGGGACCGGGGCGAAGCCGACGGCGGCTGACTCCGTCGTCTGCAATTACAAGGGCACGCTCATTAACGGAAAAGAATTCGACGCTTCTTCCAAACATGGCGGGCCGGCGACGTTTCCAGTCGGCGGAGTCATCAAGGGATGGACGGAGGCTCTGCAGCTCATGCCAGTCGGCTCGAAGTGGCAACTTTTTGTTCCGGCTGACCTCGCGTATGGGCAACGCGGCGCGGGCGGCGACATCGGACCCGGAGCCACGCTGATTTTTGAAGTTGAGCTGCTTTCGATCAAAGCCAAGTGAGAACCGGCGTTTAACAAACTGATGCGATAAACGGCTCTCCGCCGCGAGCGCGCTCGATTGTTTGACAGGCGCTGAGCCGTCTTCCTATTATGCGAAAACAGGGTTTAGAAGGCGGGTTGAGTATAAGCTACTACCGCGAGGCGAAGCGGCGCACGTAACCCCCTATGTTCAGCATTCCACACCTGGTCATAATTTTCGTCGTAGTTCTGGTGGTGTTTGGGCCGGAAAAGCTGCCGGAATTGGCGCGGAATCTCGGGAAGATCATGGGAGAATTCCGGCGCGCTACGGGAGACCTGCAGAATACGTTCGAAGGGCATCTTCGCGATATCGAGCGCGAGTCGAGTCTGCGCCAGACAGCCACGGGGGCGGGAACCACGATTGCTCCAGCCGTGCAGACTACAATCGCTCAGCCCCAAACG
>JBEKSN010000351.1:0-2544 GCA_049517055.1 Candidatus Acidiferrales bacterium
GGCCCGTGGAGGTGGTGCCGGTAGTCGTGCCGCTGGTGCTGCTGGAACTGCTGCTATTCGGCTGGATGGAAGTCCGCGGAGTGAAAGCGACGGCCACGCTCTGCGAGGGCAAGACGCCCAAATCGCGCAAGCGGTCCACGCTGGCGGTCAAAACTTGCACGTGAATGAGAACTTCAGGCTTGGATTTGTCGATGTCGCGAATGATCTTGGCCGCCAGCGCCAGTTTGTCCGGCGTGTCGCGTATCACAATCGCATTCTGCGCGTTCACCTGCTGCATGCGATGCAGATCCAGCAACTGGCGCAGACCGTTGACGATTTCGGTCAAGTCTTGGGGAGTGATCGTGTTCGACACGTAAAATGTGCGCACGACTTCATCTTCCAGGTCCTTGCGCTTCTGCGGCTGGTCCGGCGCCACGAAGATCACGCTTTGCGTTATCGGCTTCCAGAAAGACTTGCTTTCGAGCGCCACCGAATCCAGCGCCTGTTCCAGAGTGACATTGGGAAGTTCGGCGGTAATGCGCTTGGAGGTAAAATCCGGATCGAAAATTACGCTGAGGCCGGCAAGTTTCGCTATGGTTTCGTAAACAACTCGCGCGTCATTGGTCATTTTCAGGTTGATGGGTTCGCGCGAAAGCGGCTTCATCTGCGGCGGCTGCGTAAGCAGGTCTTCATTTTCTTGCGGAGTCGGGTTTATGGGCTTGGTCGCCTCTTCGGCATTCTGCGCGATCAGCTCCACGGTGCGCTTCACACCCTGGTCCGCTGCCGAATTCGAAGGGTCGATAAGCTGCGCTTTCTGGAACTCGCCGAGGGCCAGTTGCGTGTCGCCCTTTTTCAGCGCGCGCTCGCCCTGCTCCACGTGATACGTTCCGGACTGAAATCGCATCTGCTGCGCGCGAAGCTTGTATTCGGCGCTATTGGGTGTCTCGCGGATGGCCCGCTCGTAGTGCACGAGCGCGGTATCGTAGTCCTGCAGGCTTTCGGCCTTGCGGCCGGCAGTGTATTCTTGGTTGCCCTGGGGACACCCGGCGAGGATGACCGCGGTGACCAGCAAGAATGGCAGATAACCTAGACGGCGCAAAAGGCCCCCTCCGCGCGGGTAGCGTCAATCTTTAAAAGTTTAGCACTGGCCTTAGGATGCAGCAAGGAATCCTCCAAATTGTGCAATCGAGAGTCAACATGTACCGTGAGTTAGACGAATGTAATTTCAAATGGGATTGTCATTTTCGAAAATAACCGCGATGGACGCGGAAAGCCGTAGCAATCTGTGACTTGCGGCTGGTCTAGGGCGACGTTTATCATGGAGTGTAGTGAAATCGAACACACAGAAGTCTCAACACCAGGGAGTGAAGATTGTTGCGCAGAATCGCGCGGCGTCCTATAACTATCATCTCTTCGACAACCTGGAGGCGGGCCTGGTTCTGGTAGGGACCGAGGTCAAGACGCTGCGGGAAGGCAAAGGGACTCTCCGCGACGCCTACGCTGAATTTCGCGGAGGAGAGGCTTGGCTGGTAAACTGCCACATTCCGGAGTACCTTCCCGGGGGAACGCGTAACCACGACCCTCTTCGGAAACGCAAACTGCTGATCAAACGGCGGGAGATTGAAAGGCTGCTGGTGCAAACGCAGCAGAAGGGCATGACTGTCGTCCCTACCAAGATTTATTTCCGGGACGGCATAGCGAAATGCGAGCTCGCGGTGGCCAAGGGCAAGAAGTTCCACGACCGCCGCGAATCCGAACGTCAAAAAGAAGCCAAACGCGAAGCCAGCGATGCGATTTTCCGCTCTCGCCGGCGAGGAAAGTGAAAGGGAGATATGCAGATCCAACTTGAGACACAGCCGTTTTCTTCGATTTCCAGCGACGCACTCGTTACCTACGTTTTTGACCAGGAAAACAAACTCGAGGAAGCTACCGGCGAAATCGACCGGGCCATGAACGGGAAGCTGGGCTCGCTCGTCGCCAGCCGGGAGATTACCGGCAAAGCGCTCGAGCTTGTGCTCCTGCACTTTCCGGAAGGGCTGGCCGCGCAACGCTTGCTTCTGGTCGGCGCCGGAAAGCCGGAGAAATTTTCGGCGAACGATCTGCGCAAAATTGCCGGAACGGCGCTGCGCTATCTGAAATCCCGGGGCGTGAAAAAATTTACGTTCCTCACACAGGAAGGGCAGCGCGGTCCGGCCGCGGCGCAGGCGGTGGTCGAGGGATTGATCGTCGCCGATTTCGAATCGGACAAGTACCGCACGAAAAAAGAGAACGCGCGGGAGATTGAGTCCGTGTCGCTCGCGGGATTCGATTCCGGCCTGGGTTCCAATCTTACCGCCGCCATCGAGCAGGGGCGCGTCATCGCCGAATCGCAGAATTTCGCGCGCGACCTGATCAACGAGCCCTCCAATCGCCTGACTCCCCGCATGCTGGCGGCGAAAGCGGAGGCCATGGCCAAGGAAGCCGGACTCGCGATTGAAATCTTGGACGAGCGCAAAATTTCCGAATTGAAAATGGGAGCGCTTATCGGTGTGGCGCAGGGTAGCGTGGAACCGCCGCGCGTGATTG
>JBEKSN010000352.1:0-2506 GCA_049517055.1 Candidatus Acidiferrales bacterium
TTCGAGAATGACGACGTGAAGGTGTGGAAGTCCGTCATTCTTCCAGACGCACCGCTCGCCATGCATCGGCATGAACATCCCCGCGTAATCGTCGCCATGGCGGGTGGAACCATGAAGATCGTCGAACAGAACGGCCCCGCGGAGTCTCACATCTGGGAAACCGGCAAAGCTTACTGGCTCCCCGCAAACCCGCCCAACACCATGCACGCCGACGTCAACGCCGGTGATAAGCCGATCGAGGTGGTTGTGGTCGAGTTGAAAAAAGAAAACTAATCCGGGGCTTCGCTAAAAAGTTTGCAAATGTTCGGCATCCGGCACCTTGATCACAGAGTGAGCCGGGCGTGCAACCCGCGAGATATAGGTCCGAATCTCAAATTCCGGCTACAATCGTGGTGGGCAGGATTTAAGGCGCGCAAATGAAAAACCGCAATCATGCATCGGTCTTCACTGAGATAGCCGTAGAATTCAAAACGCGGGAAGCAGTTCCCTTCACATTCGAGGATATAGAGCTATGACAGACTGGTTCGCACGCCCCGTCCTGCACGTAACCGACGTGGAGACTTCGCTGCGCTTTTACATTAATCAGCTCGGCTTCACGAGCCCCTGGCGCTACGACGAGGATGGCAGAGCGCATGTTGCGCAGGTGGACCGGCAGGGCTGCGCGCTTATTCTGGCCGACACCTGGCCGCAGAAAATTGGCAAGGGGCTGATGTTCATTTCCGTGAACGCTGAGCCGCAGACGCGCGAGGCCGGGGTCGCCGCGTTGGACGTGTTGCGCGCGGAACTCGAGGCCAAGGGCGTTTCGGTCAAGGATGGTTCGTGGGGCTACCGCCTCCTGGTGGTCGATGATCCCGACGGCAATCAGCTCTTCTTCAACTACCCGGCCGAGACTGCGCCCGGCACGACTGTTAGCAATGAAGCGTAATCGTCCAGCCGCGCCCGCGGGCCAATGCTTCACTCTCGTCGTGCTGGCTTTTCTCGCGGCGCTGCTTCCTGCGAATGTGCGCGCGCAAGCGAAGCCTCTAGCGGACGCTGACATCGTCGCGCGCGTGAACAACGACGTCATCACGCTCCCGGATTATCAGAAAGCCGAACAGCAATTGCGCGACGAAGCGGCGCACGATTGCCAGGGCTGCCCGCAAGATCAGATTGACGCGCAGTTCAAGGAGCAGCAGAAGGATTTGCTGCGCGGACTGATTGACCAGTCGCTGATCGTGCAACGCGCCAAAGACATGGGCATCAGCGTCGAAGCAGATTTGTCCAAACGCCTGGACGAAGTGCGCAAGCAGAACGGACTCGCCACGCTCGACGATCTGCAAAAAGGCGTCGAAGCTTCCGGCCTCACTTGGGAAGGTTACAAGGCCACCATTCGCAACGGGCTTCTTCAGAAGGAAGTTGTGCGCCGCGAAGTCGGCACGCACGTGGACATCTCCCCTGACGAAGTGAAGCAATATTATGAAGCGCACCCGCAGGAATTCACGCTGCCCGAGCGCGTAACGCTGTCGGAAATTTCGCTGAGCACCGAAGGAAAAAGTCCGGAAGAATTTGCTGCCGTGCGCGCCAAAGCGGAGGGCCTGCGCTCAAGCGTACTCAACGGCGACGATTTCAACCGCGTCGCGCAGCTTTATTCCCAGGGCAGCACGGCGAAAGACGGCGGCGCTCTGGGTACCTTCAAAAAAGGAGAGCTCGCGCCACAGATCGAAACGGTTGTTTTCCAAATGAACAAAGGCCAGATTAGCGAAGTGATCCAGACCCGCACCGGATTCGAATTCCTGAAAGTCGAAGATCACTTCCAGGCGGGATTGCAGCCTCTGGACGCAGTGCAAGCCGACATCTTCAATACCGTCCACGCGCAGAAAACGCTGCCCCTCATGCGCGATTACCTCGGCGAACTCCGCGAACAAAGCAACATCATGGTGAAGGCCGGCTACAACGACAGCGCCCTGCTGTCCGGCGCCAGCGTCCCGTCGGCGGACAAGTCTCACTAGTAAACGCGGATTCCGATTCGCGCGGCGGCTACCGAATTATTTTTCGCGTTTACCTTCCCGGCGATTTGTGACCTAGAAAGATCGTGTGGCGCGGACCACCCTTTTTCAGCCGTCCGCGCACCTGCTGCACCTCGACGGTGAACCTGCCGTGGCGCAAGCGTTGCTCGAATTTGCGGTCCTCGCGGGCGGACCAAACGGCCAGCACCCCGCCCATCTTGAGAGCCGCGAAGGCGGAGGCGATGCCGCGGTCATCATAGAGCCCGGCATTATTCGACCCGGCAAATGCGCTCGGGCCATTGTCCACGTCGAGCAGCACGGCATCGAACTGGCCCGGGCGTGAGGCGAGTGTGACGGCGACGTCATCGATTTCGACCCGCACGCGCTTATCCTCCAGCGGCTCGCCGGCCAGCGATCCGAGCGGACCGCGATTCCACTCGACAACCGCGGGCACCAGCTCAGCTACGACAACCATAGCGTCCGGCGGAAGCAGATCGAGCGTGGCGCGCAGCGTGAAACCC
>JBEKSN010000353.1:0-2568 GCA_049517055.1 Candidatus Acidiferrales bacterium
GGTTCGCTGTTCTCCGCCTGGCTTATCGCCGCGAGAGCGGCATACCAGGGATATTGGACGTAGTCGAATGCAGAGCGCGTCGCAACCTTGAATTTTTGACCCGCAGTGAGCGGAGGAACGTGCGCGGAATTTTCCAGGGTCAGAAAATTGGGCAAGGCGAAGAACAGACGGTCATTCGAGGTGCCTTGATTCTTCTGATCTTTGGTGGCTTGACTCGTTTGTCCAGGTTGCGTTTGCGGCTGGGCAGGGGTGGCTGCGGGCGGCGTTTGTTGCTGCTGTTGCGCAGGGGCAGTAGCCGGCGGCTGATCCGGCTGGCTTGCGGGTGGATTGGCAGGCGGGGTGCCGTCCTGCGCATAAACGGATGCCGCACAAGTGAAGATCAAAAGAAGAATCACGCCTCTGGCGATCATTGCACACGAACACTTCAAGATGAGCCCTCCCCTAGGCTATTCGATTAATCAGAACCTAAAGTTCCTTCTGTTTGGCGGCAAGAATCAGCGGCCGGTTCCCTTTGGGTAGAAATATAGCTTTTTGAAGCTCACAACTCCGCGGCGCAGCTCGGTGTTTTTAGATGTATGGACAGCTCTTTTCCGTTGCCAGCAAAGAGTACAAAGATGATACAACAAGCCGCTCAGTTCATTTAAATTTACGCCTGCGGGAAACTAAAGAGTGACGGGCAAGCGGAATGCCGCCATTCATTGCAAACAGCCCGTCGGCTCCGATAGAATCACGTTCGCGTTCCCTGGAGCGCGCATAAAACTGACACTGCGAATCTTTCTGGTGCGATGAAATGACACACGACAGCCCTGAATTGGTGAGGATGAGCCGCTCGCTGGACGAAGTCGATCCCGAGGTGGCAGAAGCATTGCGCGACGAAGTGCGCCGGCAAGCGACCGGGCTCGAACTCATCGCGTCCGAAAATTTCGTTTCGGAAGCTGTGCTGGAAGCTGCGGGTTCGGTCTTCACCAACAAATATGCCGAAGGCTACCCGGGCAAACGTTATTACGGCGGCTGCGAGAATGTTGACCGCGTCGAGCGGCTCGCCATCGAACGCGCGAAGCAGCTTTTCGGCGCGGAACACGCGAACGTCCAGGCGCATTCCGGCACGCAGGCCAATATCTCCGTCTATATGACCGCGCTCGAGCCCGGCGCCACCGTGCTGGGAATGAATCTCGCGCACGGTGGCCATTTGACACACGGACATCCGCTGAATTTCTCCGGCAAGACGTACAAGTTCGTGGCCTACGGAGTCACGAAAGAAACCGAGACAATCGACTACGACGAGATCGAGCGATTAGCGCGCGAACATCAGCCCAAAATGATCGTTGCCGGCGCCAGCGCCTACGCGCGCATCATCGACTTTCCGCGCATCGCGAAAATCGCCCAATCCGCGGGCTCGCTCTTCTTCGTGGATATGGCGCATATCGCAGGTTTGGTGGCAGCGGGTTTGCATCCCAGCCCCGTGCCGTACGCCGATTTTGTTTCGACTACTACGCACAAGACGCTCCGCGGGCCGCGCGGCGGACTGGTTCTCTGCCGCGAAAAATATGCCAAGGATTTGGATCGCATCACGTTTCCCGGCCTACAGGGCGGCCCTTTGGAACACGTGATCGCAGCCAAGGCTGTCTGCCTGAAAGAAGCGGCGGCGCCGGAGTTCCGCGAATATCAAAAGCAGGTAATCGCGAACGCGCGCGCGCTGGCTGCAGGTCTCGCGAAGCTGGGCTTCCGCATCGTCACAGGCGGCACGGACAATCATCTATTTCTTGTTGATATGCACTCGCGGGGGATCACCGGACGTGACGCCGAATTGGCCCTGGAGCGTTCCGGCATGACCGTCAATAAGAACGCCATCCCGTTCGATCCGCTGCCGCCCATGAAAGCCGGCGGAATTCGGGTGGGCAGTCCGGCGGTCACTACACGCGGAATGCGCGAGCCGGAAATGGAAAAAATTGCCGGATGGATCGCGGAAGTGCTCACGCATCTGGGCGAGACTGCGATCGAGCAGCGAGTTCGAAAAGAGGTTGCTACCCTCGCAGAAAAGTTTCCGCTGTACGCGCGCCGGCTCGAAGCCGCCAATAGAGCTGAAATGCTGCACACTCAACGCGCAAATAACTAGAGACGCGCGCACAGCAAATGGCCTTCCCGTTGTTTCAGCCAGGTACATGTATGCCAAATTCACACCATATTCGCCCCGTAAATCCTTTCGCAGGCTCTGATGCAAACGACAAAATCTTCACTTTGGTATTCCAGTTGCCAGCTTTCCACTTGGCGGTGGGTTCAGAGGTAGTCCCCACCCGCCCGACAAAGGCCGACGATGAGTTTGCTTTTTGGACTGGAAGCGCCCGCCTCTAGCGATGGCTACGGGGCTGAAAAGGACGAAGCGCGGGAAATCCAGAATTCATTGATGCCCTCCGGAACGCTTCGGACGGCTTCGGTAGAAATTGCCTACAGGTTCTCTCCGTTCGCGGAAGTGGGCGGAGACTTCGCGGATTTTTACATTCTGCCGAACGGGATAGCAGGCCTCTATATCGGTGACGTCGTCGGCAAAGGTTTAGCGGCGGCGATGTA
>JBEKSN010000354.1:0-2715 GCA_049517055.1 Candidatus Acidiferrales bacterium
TGTGGTTTGGTTAAGGAATGATAGGGTGAATGAAATTCGATGATGTTTTGGATCGATTCTTTGGGTGGGGTCCATCGGTCTAACTTAAGGGTAAAGGGTCTAAAACAGTGAGATTTTAGGAGATCTAACCAAATGGCTACTAAACTTCTAAAAAACAGTGTTTTTGATCGAAAAAGTTACTCTCAACTATTTTTTGATTGAAAGAGCACGGTAATTGAACGGTCGAGACTCGATGGTCGAAAAGGTCCATGGAAGGGTTCGAGAGAGTTTTGGGTCCATTCAAAAGACCTAAACAAATGGCCGTCTAACTTTTTAAAAGTAGTTGAAACGGTGTAAAAACATACTTTTTGAGGCCTCTCGAAGGGTCCGTGTTTGGGAGGTAACGATCTTTCAAGGGTAAAGGGTACATCTTTTTAAAAGATCTTTTGAACCCCTCAAAAGAGGGGTCGATCAGCTGTGGAATAGGGTCTCGGAGGGTCGAGATTCGATGGAAAGTTGATGAGAGGTTGGATGAAAGTGGGTGGTCGGGAGGGCTGGGTAGATAGGCGATAGAGGGTTGATGAAGAAGTTCAAAGATCGATGAATCTGTGTTGGAAGGGTTGACGGGCTGTAGATGGGAGGTTGGATGATCGAATCTTGACCAAAGTTGATGAGAAGTTTGATGAAAGTGGGTGGTCGGGAGGGCTGGATAGATAGACGGTAGAGGGTAGATGAAGAAGTTCAAGATCGATGAGTCTGTGTTGGATGGGTTGACCGTATCAGAGATGAGGGGTCGGAGGGTCAAGAGTTGGTGAAAGTTGGTGAAAGAGTTGATGAAAGAGTCGATGTTGGAGGTAACGATCTTCTTAGGGTAAATGGGTTGGTGGAAGAGAATGTGAGAGAGCGAGAAGAGGATGATCCTGAGTTTGAGGGCTATACAGGGTGGGATGAGGGGTCTGAGGGTCGATGTTTAAGGGAAGTTGGTGAAGACTCGATGGAAGTGGATGCAAGATTCGATGTTGGAGGTAACGGTCTTTCTACGGTAAGGGTGAATCGAGGTGGTTGAGAGGTGCCAAACAGGAGATTCACGGAGACCGGTAGAATCTGAGCATGAAGAATCAAAAAGTAGTTGAAAACATCATTTTAAAATACCCAAACTACTTTTAGATTTTATATCGTGAGTGTAGAAGCATCAGATGGTCAGAGACATGAAAGAGCTGAGATGGTCTCATGGAGGATCATGAGTTTGAGGGTCTAAGGTAAGTGGGATGAGGGGTCCGAGGGTCGATGTTTTGATGAAAGTTGATGGTGGGATGAGGGGTCCGAGGGTCGATGTTTTGATGAAAGTTGATGGAAGAGTTTGATGAAAGTTGGTGAAAGATCGATGTTGGAGATCAGTCTACTTTAACGGTTAAGGGTAGATCGAAGAGAATGCGAGGGATTGAGGGTTGATGAATCTGTGTTGGAAGGGTTGATCGTATCAGAGATGAGGAGTTTGATGATCGAGAATCGATGAAAGTTGGTGAAAGAGTCGATGAAAGTTGGTGAAAGAGTCGATGTTGGAGGTAACGATCTTCTTATGGAAAACGGGTTTGTGGAAGAGAATGCGAGAGAGTGAGAGGATGGCGATCGTGAGTTTGAGGGTTAGACGGTGTGGGATGGCGTATCGAGGATCGAGGTTTTGTGGAAGTTTGTGAAAGACTCGATGGAAGTTGGTGCAAGATTCGATGTTTTTGTCTAACCAAATAAGCACTCAGGGTGTTTTGAGGTGGTTGAAGAGTGTAAAACAGGAGATTCACGGAGACCGGGAGAATCCAAGCATGAAGAATCAAAAAGTAGTTGAAAACATCATTTTGAAACACCCTAACTATTTTTAGAAAGTTAGATCACATGTGTAGAAGCATCAGAGGGTCAGAGGCATGAAAGAGCTGAGAGGGTCTTGAGGAGCGAATCGTGTGTTGAGGGGTTTGACGTTAAAGTGATGGGCTGTTGGGTTTGAGAAAAAGGTGAGAGATTTGAAGATGAAGATGGATCGAAAAGAGGTTTTGGAGAGCACGATCTTTGAACGGTAGAGGATTTTAGAGCAGAAAAAAATCATCAAATAACTAGAGAGATAATTCATTTCCCCTAGTAAGATCGTTGATCGAATAAAATGACCTAAAATCTCTGTTTCATGAGGTCTAGAGAGGAGGTAAGAGAATCTCTGTTTCATGAGACAATGAGAGGGGTAAGAGGATTTATTGGAGACAGTAAGGGAGATGGGAGAAATGAGAAATTTCATCCTGATTTTATGGGAGACGTTAAGTAGACGTGCTAAAGGGTCTCAGAGTTTGAAGAAAATTTCATTCACAAACTATCTCAGACTCCTCGATGAGGGGTCGATCCGCTGTGGAATAGGGTCTCGGAGGGTCGATGTTTGGAGAAAGTTGAGAGAAAGTTTCGATCGAAGAAGATGGAAATGGATGAAAGATCGATGTTGGAGATCAGTCTATTTGTACGGTCGAGGTGATTTGGAGTGAAATCAAGAGGATGAAAGATGACATTTCTATGAATTTCATGGAGATAAGAGCAGAGATGGGCTGTTTAAAACAGAATTTTGTGAAGTTTGAGAGAAGTTGTGAAAGATCGACGAGATGAAAGTTTGTGAAGATTCTTAAAAACGTCTCCAAAACATGAGACTCGAGAGCACGGTAAGATAAGCATCTAGGGCTATCGGAGTGAGATGAAACGGATCGA